>CAZBUU010000301.1:0-5625 GCA_964495125.1 uncultured Rubrivivax sp. | reverse complement strand
GGCGGCCGTGCTGCTGGCCGGCTGCGCCACGCCACGCGCACCCGACCCCACGGCCGAGGTCCCGCACTGCTACAAGACCAACAAGGGCCGGGTGATTGCCTGCACTCCGGTGGCAGCGCCCAGCCTGAACGCGGATGCCGAAGCCAAGCGCTTCGTGCCGGACCGCGATGCGCTGACCGTCTACGTCGTGCGGCGCAATTGGGGAGACGGCCGCCACTTCGTGAAGGTCTACCCCGATGGCGGCGCCGGCGTCGACACCCTGCCCGACACCATGGTCCGGTTCAAGTTCAGGCCCGGAACCCACAGCGTCGCCTTCGAGTTCGGCGGCAAGCGCCAGAGCACGACGGTGGAGGGCCGGGCCGGCGAGATCCGCTTCGTCCGCATCGACGGCACCGTGTGGGTCTGGAGGAGCGCCTACGAGTGGGTGGCCGAGTCCGAGGCGGCGACCCGCGAGCGCGCGCTCAAGGCCCGGCTCGTGGCCGATGTGGTGGTTCGCTGAGACCGATGCCGCATCAGCCCTGGGGCCGCACGCCGCGGTCGTGCGCCTCGTTGAACGAAACTGTTTCGATCGCGCGAGGCGGGCAGCATCCGGTTCCGGGGGCGCGTGCCTGGCCCTCGTCCGGCACGGCCAGGTCCTCTAGGATGGTGCAGTCCACCGCGGAACCGCCCGCACAGGCGTCGTCGCAGCCGCACACGATGGCGCTCAGCGAAGTCTCCAGTTGCCTGAGCTCGTCGAGCTTCGCGCGCACCTGCTGCAGGTGGGACGCAGCGATGTCCCGTACCTCCACGCACGGGCGGTCCGGCTCGTCGACCAGACCGACAAGTTCTCGTACCTGGTCGATCGAGAAGCCGAAGTCGCGGCAGCGCCGGATGAAGACAAGGCGCCGCACGGTGGCCTTGTCGTAGCTTCGCTCCCCCGCCGCGGTCCGCGAGGCGGCCGGCAGCAGGCCGATCTCCTCGTAGTACCGAACGGTTGGCACCGTGGCCCCGGTGCGCCGGGCCACCAGGCCGATAGACAGACGTGCGCTCATGCCGCCATCGTAGGTCACCCACAGGCCCCGGGATTGCAGCCACAGGCCTTGCGAGGTGACGGCCCCACCACCTGCGGCAGTGCCTGCCCCAGCTGACATTGCGCGGGTTCGGCAGGAACGTCCGGACCGGGCGTGCGGTTCCGTCGTCGCCTGCGGACCCACCACGTGGCCGTACTGCCCACCCCGGCCAGGACGAACAGACCCATCGCGAACGGCGCGAACTCGTCGGCGCACGCCAGCAGCGCCGAGACCGCTGCCGCAAGGGCCGCGGTGCCGGCGGTCAGCGCAGCGACGCCGCCGACGAGGGGTATCGCGCAGCAGGCGGCGCACGCGGCGCCTATGCCAAGAACAGCCTTCCATGGTCTCATCCGACCGTCTCCGATGCCGTGGCAAGCCGCCCACACCGCGACCGTAGGACCTCAAGCCACTTGAGGGTCAAGCAGCAGTCGACGCGAACGCCTGGAGCGCACGTGGGCCGATCACCCTACAAGAGTTGCGATACGCCCAACAGCGGCTTGAGGCCACTGCCGAACCGCGCTATCGCCTCTCGGTGTTCGCGCAACGCGCTATAAGGCAGGTAGCGAATGCCCAGCTCCGCCACGCGCATGAAGGCAGGGCGGCGCAACTGGTGTGCGACCTCGTCGCGCCGTTCGTCCGGTGCCACCAGGAACAGCGCGCACCCGTTGCCCAGAGGCGAGCCCAGGGCCAGGTCCAGCATGCGGACGATGCCGGAGTGGATCGAGGTCGAGTGTTCGACCTCGAAGGCTGCTGCGAACCGCCGGCTGTCGCGCTCCAGCCAGATCACGTCGATCAGCCGGACCGACTCGGCGGCCGGGTTCCCGTCTGCCGTGAGCGTCGCCAGGCAACCGTCGGCCAACTGGCCACCGGCGTAGCTTCGGCTGCGGTCGTTCGAGGCGATCCACACGTCGAAGCCGAGCGCCAGGCCGAGGTCGCGCAGCCAGCCCTGCATCTCGTGGTGCGTCGTGTCGGAGGCTTGCTGTTCGGTGCGCAGCCGCTCTGAAGCAGCGGACTCCTGACGCACGAGCGCCAGGTCCGCTGCCCACGCCGCACGCGCGGCGGGATCATCCTCGCGTGGGGGCGCCACGTAGCGACCACTGCCGACATCGAACATCAGGCCGGCGATGGCCCCCAGGTCGTTGGACAGCAGGCTGCGATGCTGCTGGTTCAAGCGCAGGGCACCTTCGCGCAGCGCGAGGTAGTGGTCCCAGCGGCCGAGCTTGACGTTCGAGCCCGTGAGTGCGTTGTAGCCCCTGACGATGGCCGTGTTGAAGGGCACCACGATCGTCGGGTGGATGAAGTACAGCAGGTTGGCCACGGCCGGTCCCAGCCCCTTGATGCCGATGGCGTCGATGCGGTGGATCGCCTCGACCACGGCTTCGGCCGTATCGCAGCAATCGCAGGCGTGCAGCAGCGTGGCGAAGGCACGCTGGTTGTCGCTGTTCTCGTAGATGTCGGGAATGCGCAGCTTGGGCTTCCAGAGGAAGGCATGGTCCGCGCCCTTGAAGATCTGGCGCTGCTCGGCCACCGAGGCCACCACCACTTCGAGCGACGAGCCTCGGTAGGTGTTGCCGAAGGTGCCGGCCTCGATCTCGCGCACCACGGCGGCAAGACCGCGCCGGATCGACCGGAAGTTCTTCAGGCGTTCGTCCCACAGGAACCAGCTGCGATAGGTGCCCCCCGGGTCGCCTTTCCATCGTTCGATCAAGGCACTGACGGAGTCGGATGGAATGTCCATGGTTCATGACGGAGCGGGCACGGGCGCCGCGCATTGTCGAACAGGCGGGCGGCGGCGGGCTTGACCCAGCGGCGGCCGTGCGCGCCTGGCCGGGCGCGCGCGCCGGTTCAGTCGGCGGCCAGGTAGGCCAGGATGCCAGCCGTCCAGATCACGGCGGGCACGACGAGCACCCAGCGGAAGTCCGAATGCAGGACGAAGTTCATCGCGCTCATCAGGCCGACGGTCGACAAGCCTGCCAGGCCGAGTGCCCAGGCAGTCCCGGGAAGGCGCGGCGGCAAGGCGACACGGGCCAGGAACAGGACCAGAACACCGCATCCGACCATGTAGCCGCCCATCACGGCGAAGACGATGCGCAACCACCCCGCCAATCCCGGCGCGACCTGCACCAATTGAGCAAGAGTCGTCCCCATGAACCGAGGATCCTCGGGCAGCAGTGCCGGGCGCAGGGCGATGAAGTACACGCCGAGTACCACCAACCAGACGCCAGCGGCGGTCAACAGCCAGGTCGAGACGCGGAGGAGTCCGGATCGGTCGGAGGCGGGCATGGCTCGTCGTTCTAGCGCTGTCCCAGGGCCCCGAAAGTCGCCCGTGCATCGTCGACCATCCGTCGCGTGCACCAGGCCGCATAGGTTCGGCCCGCAAACCGGCCCAGCACCCGGCCGACTCCCCGCGCGGGCAGCCGGTAGTCGATGAAGACGATCAATCGGCTTCCGTTGTCGACCGGCACGATCGTGAACCCCATCCGGTAGGCATCGATGACGAGCAGGTGCGGGTCACCGATCGTTTCCCACACTTTCTCGCGCGGCGGGTCCCGGCGGGTCACGGTCTCCGCGACCGCCAATCGCAGGCCGAGCACGCTGCCCGTCATGCGGATGACCGACCCCACGGCCTGGCCGTGGCGCTCGTCGGTCTCGATACGCATCGACGCACCGACGGTCATGACGGACGGCTTCTCCATGTGGGCGGCCAGTCGGCGATGATCGTCGAGGTAGGCGAAGAGCCGCGCGGCATCGGCGGCCAGCTGCGCCTCGACGCGGTGGTGCAGAGGGAAACGGTCAGCCGCCGCCATCTGCTCGCCTCCTGCCCCAGCGGAGCCACGCCCCGAACGCAGCCAGGGCGAGGTAATTGAGCGCCACGAACCAGGGCGTGGTCCACGCGATGCCATCGAGCCCCCGTTCGGAGAACGGATACAGCACGGGCACGGCGTAGTAGTCGGCCGAATGCGTGAAGACATCGATGACGATGTGCGACCACCACCCCAGCAGCGGCAGCCAGAACGTGCGGCGGACCGCCAGGAGGGCCGCCGTGACGAGCGCGGCAACCGGTGCGCTGTGCATCACGCAGTGCAGGTGATGTGACCAGAGCCGGACCAGCGGCGGCAGGCCGGGCTCCTGGCCCGGCACCGCCACCGCGTAGCCGCGCAGCGCCTCGAACGACCCGTCGCCGAACAGCCACCACGCGGCAATGGGCAGCAGGTGCGGCATGTCGGGCAGCGCCGCCAGGGCCAGCGCGGCGACCACCGTGGATCGCGACAGCGGCCGACGCCGCTGCAGCACCGCGGCGCCCGCGGCAGCCCAGAGCGTGTGCGCGACGATGTCCACGGCGGCCGGATTGTCAGTCCTGCAGCAGTGCGGCCTTGCGCAGCCGCAGCGCATTGGTGATCACCGATGCCGAGCTCAGGCTCATCGCGAGCGCCGCGATCATCGGCGACAGCAGCCAGCCGGTGAACGGGTACAGCACGCCTGCCGCCAGGGGCACGCCCAGCGCGTTGTAGACGAAGGCGAAGGCCAGGTTCTGCTTCATGTTGGCGACCGTGGCCACCGACAGCGCCCGCGCCGTGGCGATACCCCGCAGGTCGCCCTTCACGAGCGTGAGCTGCGCACTGTTCATGGCGACGTCCGTGCCGGTGCCCATCGCGATGCCGACATCGGCCCGCGCCAGCGCGGGGGCGTCGTTGATGCCGTCCCCCGCCATCGCGACCCGCCGGCCCTCGGCCTGGAGCTTCTCGACCAGCTTGAGCTTGTCCGCTGGCTTCACTTCGCCATGTATCTCGTCGATGCCCAGGCGCTGCCCGACCGCGCGCGCCGTGGTCAGGCCGTCACCGGTGGCCATCACGACGCGCAGCCCTGCGGCGCGCAACGAGGCCAGCGCATCGGGCGTCGTCGTCTTGACGGGGTCCGACACGGCGAGCAGGCCGGCCAGCCGCGCGTCGACGGCCAGGTGCATGACGCTGGCGCCCTGTGCACGCAGCGCCTCGGCCTGGGTGGCCAGCGGCGCCACGTCGACACCGAGCTGCGCCATCAGCGCCGTGTTGCCGAGTGCGAGTACGCGGCCGCCGACGGTCCCACGCACGCCGATGCCAGACTCGGAATCGAACTGCTCGGGCCTTTCCAGCGCCAGCCCGCGCTCGCGTGCTGCGGCGACGATGGCGGCGGCCAGTGGATGCTCGCTGCCCTGGTCGAGGCTGGCTGCCAGGCGCAGCACCTCGTCCTCGGTGCTTGCCGGCGTCGCGACAGCGCGCTCGAAGCTCGGCCGCCCCTCGGTCAGCGTGCCTGTCTTGTCGACGATCAGCGTGTCGATCTGGCGCAGGTTCTCGATCGCCGCGGCATCGCGGAAAAGCACGCCGTGGGTCGCCCCGCGACCGGTCGCGACCATGATCGACATCGGCGTGGCCAGACCCAGCGCACAAGGACACGCGATGATCAGCACGGCCACTGCGTTGATCAGGCCGTAGACCCAGCTCGGCTCGGGTCCGAGGAAGCCCCAGGCGAAGAAGGTCAGCAGCGCGATACCGACGACACCGACGACGAAGTAGCCCGCCACCTGGTCGGCCATGCG
>CAZBUU010000300.1:0-5662 GCA_964495125.1 uncultured Rubrivivax sp. | reverse complement strand
GCAGGAAGCCGGCCTGGCGGCTGTACTGCTCGATCATGCGGTTGCCGATGAAGCCGTCGCAGACGCCGCTCACCACGGCCGTCTTGCGGATCTTCTTGCCGAGGGCCATGACGGTGGCCAGCACGTCCTTGGCCGTCTTCTCGCCGCGCACCACTTCCAGCAGCTTCATCACGTTGGCGGGACTGAAGAAGTGGGTACCAATCACGTCCTGCGGGCGCTTCGTGAACGAGGCGATCTGGTTCACGTCCAGCGTGCTCGTGTTGCTGGCCAGGATGGCGCCGGGCTTCATCACCTCGTCCAGCGTCTTGAAGACCCCTTCCTTGACGCCCATTTCTTCGAACACGGCCTCGATCACTATGTCGGCCTGCGCGATGTCAGCGTAGTTCAGCGTGGTGCTGAGCAGCGCCATGCGCGCGTCCAGCTTGTCCTGCTTGAGCTTGCCCTTCTTGACCTGCGCCTCGTAGTTCTTGCGGATGGTGGCCACGCCGCGGTCCAACGCCTCCTGCTTCATCTCCAGCATCGTCACCGGGATGCCGGCGTTGAGGAAGTTCATGCTGATGCCGCCGCCCATGGTGCCGGCGCCGATGACGGCCACTTTCTCGATCTTGCGTTGCGGCGTGTCCTCGGGCACGTCGGGGATCTTGCTGGCTGCGCGCTCGCCGAAGAAGGCATGGCGCAGCGCCTTGCACTCGGGCGTGAGCATCAGCGCCAGGAAGATCTCGCGCTCGTAGAGCATGCCCTCGTCGAACTTGCGCTTGAGGGACGCTTCCACGGCATCGACGCACTTCAGCGGCGCCGGGAAGCGGCCGGCCATGCCCTTGACCATGTTGCGCGCGAAGCCGAAGAAGGCGTCCGGGTCGCGGTGGCTCACCTTCAGATCACGCACGCGCGGGTAAGGGCCGGGCTTCGCCGCCGCTTCCTGGGCCATCGCGCAGGCTTCGGCCAGCAGGTCACCCGTGGCGATCTTGTCGAACAGCTTCTGCCCCGGCAGGCCGGCCAGCACCTCGCTCTTCACGGGTTCGCCGCTGACGATGAAGTTGAGTGCCGTCTCCACGCCCAGCACGCGCGGCAGGCGCTGCGTGCCGCCGGCGCCGGGGATGAGGCCGATCTTGACCTCGGGCAGCGCCACGTTGGTGCCTGTCGCCGCGATGCGGTAGTGCGCGCCCAGCGACAGTTCCAGCCCGCCGCCCATGCACACGCTGTGGATGGCCGACACCACCGGCTTGGGGCAGTCTTCCAGCAGCTTGATCAGGCTCAGCAGGTTGGGCTCCTGGATCGCCTTGGGCGAGCCGAACTCCTTGATGTCGGCCCCGCCCGAGAAGGCCTTGCCGGCGCCCGTGACCACGATGCCGACGATGGCCGCATCGGCCACCGCGCGTTCCACGCCGGCGGCCAGTTCGCGCCGCGTTTCGTAGCCCAGGCCGTTGACCGGCGGGTTGTCCAGCGTGAGCACGGCCACCTGGCCGCGGACTTCGTAGCGGGTGCCCATGGCATCTCCTCGCACAGCGAAAGTGAACGATCGTTCGATTCTAGGGTGGGGCCACGAACGCCCCATGTCCCAGCGGTGACAAACCCCGGGCTGACCCCGATCAAGACCACCGGCCGCCCGCCGACCTATCGTGCCGCGCCCCGACTGGCACGACATCGCGATGAACCCCCAAGCCACCCAAGACGTCCTCATCGTCGGCGCCGGCCCTGCGGGCCTGGCGCTGGCCACGGCACTGGCGCGCGCCGGCCTGCGCTGCCGCGTCGTCGAGCAGCAAGCGCTGGCCGCCATCGCCCAGCCGGCCGAAGACGGCCGCGAGATCGCGCTCACCCACCGTGGCCGGCGCATCCTGCAGCACCTGGGGCACTGGGACCGCATCCCCGAATCCGAGATCTCCCTGCTGCGCGAGGCCCGCGTGAGCAGTGGCGATTCGCCCTTCGCCCTGCCCTTCGACGCGCGCAGCGCCGGCCACGCCTCGCTGGGCTGGCTGGTGCCGAATTGGCAGCTGCGCAAGGTGGCCTACGAGGCGGCAGCTGCAGAGGCGCTCGTCACCCTGGACACCGGCCGCAGCGTCACCGGCCTCGTGCGCGACGGCCAGGGCGCGACGCTGAAGCTGGCCGACGGCGGGGAACTGCGCGCGCCCATCGTCGTCGCGGCCGACAGCCGCTTCTCCGCCGTGCGGCGCATGGCCGGCATCGGCGCGCAGATGCTGGACTTCGGGCGCATCGCCATCGTCGTGCGCTTCGAGCATGGCGATGACCACCGCGGCATCGCCCACGAGTGCTTCCGCTACGGCAACACGCTGGCGACACTGCCGCTGCCGGGGCGGCTGTCCTCCGCCGTGGTGACGCTGAAGGCCGATGAAGCGCCGCACTGGCTGGCACTGCCCGATGCCGACTTCGCGGCCCGCCTGCAGGCGCAGCTGGGTGGGCGCCTGGGTGCCGTGCGCATGGCCGGCCCGAGGCACCACTATCCGCTCGTGGCGGTGTACGCACACCGCTTCGCGACGTCGCGCTTCGCGTTGGCCGGCGACGCCGCCGTGGGCATGCACCCGGTCACGGCGCACGGCTACAACTTCGGGCTCTACAGCGTGGAAGTGCTGGTGCGCGAACTCGCCAAGGGCACGGACGACCCGGCGCTCATCCGCTATGCCGCCGAACACCGCCGCGTCACCTGGCCGATCTACGAAGGCACGAACGCCGTGGTGCGCCTCTTCACCGACGACCGCCTGCCGGCCAAGCTGATTCGCGGCGCGGTGCTGCGCGCAGCCAGCGCGCTGCCGCCGGTGCGTGAACTGGTGGCGCGGCAGCTGACGCGCGCCGGCGCCACGCCCGCCTAGACCTCCATCACGGCGACCGGGCCCTGGAGGGGTGAGGGCCATCCGTGGCCGCATCGGGCTGCCGTGATCTGTGGCCGCCCTGGATTCCGCTTCAAGGAATGTCGGGCTTGCAAGAACCCGATGCCCATCCTTCAAGCCACGGAGATCCTGATCATGAAACCGTCACCCCTGCTTTGCGGCGTGCTCGCCGCATCCATCGCCCTGGGCGGCTGCGCCACGTCGTCGGCCGACGTGGCCGCGGCCTACGTCTCGCCGATGCAGTACCACGCCTACGACTGCGATCAACTGATCGCGGAGACCCAGCGCATCCAGGTGCGCGTCTCGCAGGCCGGCGGCCGGCTCGACGAAGCCGCCAAAGGCGACAAGACCGCCACCGCCGTCGGCATGGTGCTGTTCTGGCCTGCGCTCTTCTTCCTGGGCGGCTCCAAGGCGCAGGAGGCTGATTTCGCCCGTCTGAAGGGCGAGTACGACGCCATCCAGCAGGCGGCCATCAACAAGCGTTGCGCCGCCATGGTCAACGCTGCGGCCAAGCCGCCCGAGCCGGCGGCTCCGAAGGCCGCTGCGGGAGCGACCACCCCGCCTGCCAAGCCCGCGGTCCGCTAGCCCGGAGGCAAGCCCCGGCGACGCCAGCTGCTTCCGGCCCAGGCCTTGCCGGCCTGGGAGCGAGCGGGCGCAGGAAGAGCAGGGTCGCTGCCCGCCGCCCCACTAGACCTCCAGCCACTCCTTGCGGATGTAGGCGTTGGCGCGCAGTTCCGCCGGCGTGCCTTCGAACACGATCTGCCCGTGGCCCATCACCAGGCAGCGGTCGGCCACCTCCAGCGCGATGGTGAGCTTCTGTTCCACCAGCAGCACGGCGATGCCGCGGCGCTTCAGTTCGCGCAGGTACTCGGCCACCAGTTCCACGATCTTGGGCGCCAGGCCTTCGGTGGGCTCGTCGATCATGATCAGCTGCGGGTCGCCCATCAGCGTGCGGCACAGGGTCAGCATCTGCTGCTCGCCGCCGCTCAGCACGCCGGCTTCGGTGTGCTGCCGCTCGCGCAGCCGCGGGAACATCTTGTACATGTCCTCGAAGCCCCAGCGCGGGTTCTTCGCACCGCCCTTCTGGCCCAGCATCAGGTTCTGGTGCACCGTGAGCGTGGGGAAGATGTCGCGGTTCTCGGGCACGTAGCCGATGCCGGCGTGCGCCACCTCGAAGGCCTGGCTGCCACGCAGTTCGCGGCCCTGGAACTGCACCGAGCCCATGGTGTCCACCAGGCCCATCACGGCCTTGACCGTGGTGCTGCGGCCCGAACCATTGCGGCCCAGCAGCGCCACGATCTCGTCGCCGCGCACCTCGAAGTGCACGCCGTGCAGGACGTGACTCTTGCCGTAGAAGGCGTGCAGGTCGGCGACCTTCAGCATCTCAGTGTCCCGCCGCCTGGGCCTGCGCCTCGGCCAGCACGCTGCCCAGGTAGGCCTCTTTCACACGCTCGTCGGCGCGCACCTTCTCCGGCGTGTCGAAGGCGATGACCTCGCCGTAGACCAGCACGGCGATCTTGTCGGCCAGCCCGAAGACCACGCCCATGTCGTGCTCCACCGTCAGCAGCGTCCTGCCCACCGTCACCTCGCGGATCAGGTTGACGAAGCGCGCCGTCTCGCTGCGGCTCATGCCGGCCGTGGGCTCGTCCAGCAGCACGACCTGGGCACCCCCGGCGATGGTGATGCCGATCTCCAGCGCGCGCTGCTCGGCGTAGGTGAGGTTCATGGCCAGCACGTCGCGCCGCTTGTGCAGCTTGATCATCTCCAGCACTTCCTCGGCGCGCTCGTTGGCGTCGCGCAGGTCGGCCAGGAAACGCCAGAACGAGTACTTGTAGCCCAGGCTCCAAAGCACGGCACAGCGCAGGTTCTCGAACACCGACAGCCGGGTGAACAGGTTGCTCACCTGGAAGCTGCGCGCCAGGCCCAGCCGGTTGATCTGGTAGGGCTTGAGGCCATCGATCTTCCTGCCGTGCAGCAGGATGTCACCCGTGGTCAGCCCGAAGCGCCCGCTGATCAGGTTGAACAGCGTGCTCTTGCCGGCGCCGTTGGGGCCGATCACCGCCACGCGCTCGCCCGGCTTCACCGCCAGGCTGGCGCCGCGGATGATCTCGGTGCGGCCGAAGGCCTTGCGCACGTCGCGCAGTTCGAGGGCGTATTCCGCGCTCATGCGGCGCTCCGCAGGGCTTCCCGAGGAGCGCCAGCCCCCTCGGGGGGTAGCGAGCGAATGCGAGCTTGGGGGATCATGTCAGCGCTTCCCGCTTCTTGATCTCGCGCTCGATCTCTTCCTGCGTTTCACCCCACTGGCGGACGAAGTGCCGGCGCACGAGTTCGAACATGGCGGCGCCGACGACGACCAGCAGGCCGGCGCCGAACCAGGTGTCCACCGAGGTGGCGTTGAGCGACGCGCCCATGAACTTCAGCACCGGCCCCAGGGCCTGGTTCAGCTGCAGGTGGTAGACCATCTCGATCATCACCGCCGAACCCACCAGCACCGTGGCCGCCGTGCCCGCCAGGGCCACATAGCTGGCCAGCAGCGGCCGCAGCTTGCCGAAGGCGGCCACGCGCAGGTTCATCATGATCAGGCTGCTGAGGCCGCCGGGCGCGAACATCACCATGAAGGTGAACACGATGCCCAGGTACAGCAGCCAGGCCAGCGTGAGTTCCGACAGCAGCACGCCCGCCAGCACCAGCAGCACGGCACCGATGATGGGGCCGAAGAAGAACATCGCGCCACCCAGGAAGGTGAACAGCAGGTAGCCGCCAGAGCGCGTGGCGCCCACCACCTCGGCGGTGACGATCTCGAAGTTCAGCGCCGCCAG
>CAZBUU010000299.1:0-5667 GCA_964495125.1 uncultured Rubrivivax sp. | reverse complement strand
ATGGCCACCGAGAAGCTGGCCGAGGGCATCCGCGCCTTCGCCGCCGATGCCGTGAAGCTGGACAAGCTGATCACGGACGCCCAGGCATGACGCGCTGCGACGGCACCGAGGCCTGGGTGGCCTTGCGTGGCCACTTCGAGGCCCACGGCCGCGAGTTCGACCTGCGCGAGGCCTTCGCGCGCGACCCCGGCCGCTTCGCCAGCTTCACTCTGGAAGCCCCCGGCGTCTTCGCCGACCTGAGCAAGAACCTGGTCGACACGGCGACGCAGCAGTGCCTGCTCGGCCTGGCGAACGAGTGTGACCTGCCGTCGCGACGCGACGAGATGCTGGCCGGCGGCATGGCCAACGCCACCGAAGGCCGCGCCGTGCTGCACACCGCGCTGCGCGCGCCGAAGGGCGCGCCCTCGCCCTTCAACGCCGAGGTGCACGAGGTGTTGGACGCCATGCTGGCCTACGCCGAGCAGGTTCGGGCCGACGCCGCCATCACCGACATCGTCAACATCGGCATCGGCGGCAGCGACCTCGGTCCGCAGATGGTGGTGCCGGCGCTGCATGCATACACCGAAGGCCGGCGGCGCCTGCACTTCGTGAGCAACGTCGACGGCGCCGACATCGCGCGGGTGTTGCCGCTGCTGAGGCCCGAGAGCACGCTCTTCGTCGTCGCCAGCAAGACCTTCACGACGCAGGAGACGATGGCCAACGCGCTGGCCGCGAAGGCCTGGTTCGAATCCCACGGCGGCACACACATCGCACGCCACTTCGCGGCCACCACCACGAACGTGAAGGCGGCCGCCGAGTTCGGCATCAGCACCACCTTCGGCTTCTGGGACTGGGTGGGCGGCCGCTACTCGCTGTGGAGCGCCATCGGCCTGCCCATCGCCATCGCCATCGGCGCGGCGAACTTCCGCGCGCTGCTGGCCGGCGCGCACGCCATGGACCGCCACTTCGCCGAAGCCCCGCTGGCGCAGAACCTGCCCGTGCAGCTGGGCCTGCTGGACGTCTGGTACCGCAACTTCCATGGCTTCAGCAGCCGCAGCGTGGCGCCTTACCACCAGGGCCTGGCGCGGCTGCCGGCCTACCTGCAGCAGCTGGAGATGGAGTCCAACGGCAAGTGCGTGGACGAGCTGGGCCAGCGCCTGCCCTACGGCACCAGCCCCGTGGTGTGGGGCGAGCCCGGCACCAACGGCCAGCACGCCTACTTCCAGATGCTGCACCAGGGCACGGACGTCATCCCGGTGGAGTTCATCCTTGTCCGGCAGGCCGCGCATGCGCTGGCCGACCAGCACACCAAGCTGCTGGCCAACGGCCTGGCACAGGCGCAGGCGCTGATGCTGGGCAAGACCGCCGACGAGGCCCTGCACGAGAAGGCGCCCACGGCCGCCGCCGACATCGACCGCGGTGTGCTGGCGCGGCACCGCAGCTTCCCCGGCAACCGGCCCAGCACCACGCTCGTGCTGGACGCGCTGACGCCCTTCTCGCTGGGCGCGCTCATCGCCCTGTACGAACACCGCGTGTGGACCAGCGGCGCCCTGTGGGGCATCAACAGCTTCGACCAGTGGGGCGTGGAACTGGGCAAGGCGCTGTGCAACGCGCTGCTGCCGCGCTTCTCGTCGCGCGACGTGGCCGGCCTGGACGCCTCCACCGCCGGCCTGCTGAAGCGGCTGCTCGCATGACGGCCGTCGTCTTCGATTTCGGCGGCGTGCTCTTCCGCTGGCAGCCCGCCCAACTGCTGCGCGAACTGCTGCCGCTGCGGGCGCCCGACGACGCCACCGCCGCGCAGCTGATGGCGCAGATCTTCCAGAGTTACGGCGGCGACTGGGCCGAATTCGACCGCGGCGCGCTGGAGCCGCCGGCGCTGCTGGAACGCATCGCCGCCCGCACCGGGCTGGCCGTGGCCGAGGTGCAGCGCGTGGTGGACGCCGTGCCGCACGCGCTGCAGCCGCTGCCGGAGACCGTGGCGCTGCTGGAACGCCTGCATGCCGCCGGCCACACGCTGTTCTACCTGTCCAACATGCCGCGGCCTTACGCCGACTTCCTGCTCGCCACGCACGGCTTTCTCGGGCGCTTCCAGGACGGCGTGTTCTCGGGACGCGTGGGCCACAACAAGCCCGAGCGCGAGATCTTCGAGATCGCCTCGGCCCGCTTCGGCCGCATGCCGGGCGAGCTGCTGTTCATCGACGACCACGCACCCAACGTCGCGGCCGCGCAGGCGCTGGGCTGGCAAGGCTTCGTGTTCGAAGGCGCCGGGCCGGCCGCGGCCGAGTTCAGCCGGCGCGGGCTGTTGCCGGGCGCCTGAAGGCTGTCAGTCGCGCCAGGGCTCGCTCGGCTTTTCGCCGTCGTCCAGCCAGGCCTGCAGCAGCGTCCAGGCCACGGCCAGCACCACCGGCCCGACGAAGATGCCCACCAGGCCGAAAGCCAGCAGGCCGCCGATGACGCCGCTGAAGATCAGCAGCAGCGGCAGGTCGGCGCCCATGCGGATGAGCACCGGGCGCAGCACGTTGTCCAGGTTGGCCACCACGCCGGCCCACACCAGCAGGAAGACCCCCCAGCCGGTGTGGCCCGACCAGAAGGCCCAGATGGCGGCCGGCACCAGCACGGGAATGGGGCCCACCTGCGCGATGCACATCATGAAGGTCAGCGCCGTCAGCAGCCCGGCCAGCGGCACGCCGGCCAGCGCCAGGCCGATGCCCGACAGCACCGCCTGCACCAGCGCCGTGACGCCCACGCCCAGCGCCACGCCGCGGATGGCGCCGGCGGCCAGCAGCACCACGCTGACGCCACGCTTGCCGCCCAGGCGCCGGGCGATGCGCCGCACCTGCTCGGCGGCTTCTTCGCCGGTGGCGTACATCACGGCGGCAATCACCACCGTGACCAGGAACTGGACCAGCAGGAATCCCACGCTGCCCAGCTGCCCGACGAACCAGCGCGTCAGGTTGCCGGCGTAAGGCGTGAGCCGGGGCAGCATGTCGCGCAGGCCCAGCGCCGTGGCCTGGGCCCAGGCGCGTTCGGCCATGCTGCCGACCACGGGGAGTTCCACCAGCCAGGCAGGCGGCTTTTCGGGCAGGTGCCAGGTGCTGGCCATCTTGGCCCAGCCGACCATTTCTTCGGCGTTTTCGACGATGGTGACGATGGCCAGCGTGAGCGGCACGACGAACAACAACAGCAGCTGCAGCGTCATCACCAGCACCGCCAGCGTGCGGCGCCCGCGCAGCAGGTGCTGCACGCGCAGCATCACCGGCCACGTGGCCACCACCACCATCGTGGCCCAGATGGCCGGGCCGAGGAAGGGCCGCAGCAGCCACAACACGGCGGCCAGCAGCGCGCCGATGAACAGCACGGCCAGCGTCGTGCGGGCCAGGTCGGCACCGGTGGCGCGGGCCATCGTGGGTTCAGCGGGGCGCGTCGCCGTACGGCGTCACGGAAACGGCTTCCAGCCGCCAGCTGGACGCACCCATGTAGGAGTCGGTCTGCTGGTTCTTCAGCGTGCCGGTGATCCACACGGCGTCCATCGAGCGCAGGTTCTTCACCGCACTTCGGGGCAGCACGTGGATGATCTGGTTCGAAGGCGGCGGCGGGCTGTGCACGCAGGCGCCGAAGTACGGCACCAGCAGGAACTCCTTGATGCCGTCCTTGGTGTCCTCCAGTGGCACCACGTAACCGGGAATGCGCACGGCCTGGCCGACGAGCGCCGGGTTCACGGGTGCGTTGTCCCAGACCTCGCGCATGCGCTTCATCATCTGCGTGGCGCGCGGGTCGCCGTCCTGCAGCGTGGCGAGGTCGGTGCCCTTGAATTCCTTGAACGGGTCCCAATTGGCTGGGACCAGTTTTTCCCAGGTGATGGTCTGGAATTCGGGCGCCGCCGGCGCGGTGCTCTTGGGCTGCAGGGAAGGCTTCATCAGCGGCACGCCCTGCGTCTGCGCGCAGGCGGCGCCAGCGCTCAGCAGCAGCGCGGCGGCCCAGGGCGAAAGGGAACGGCGGTGCATGGGAATCCTCGGCATCAGGTGCGCGGCGACAGGCCATCGGCCAGCGACAGGCGGTAGGCCCGCCAGCCCGGCACCAAGCTGGCAAGCATACCCGCCAGCAGCACGGCACCGAAGAGGCCCCACTGCTCCGTCGTCGGCGCCCCCGCAAGCAGGGTGATGCCGAAACGCTGCTGCAGCCAGGGCCCGGCGCCCACCACGGCCAGCGCGGCCGCACTGGCCCCCAGCAGCGCCCCGGCCAGCGTGACCAGCGCGCCTTCGGTGGCCAGCAGCACCAGCACCTGGCGCGGCCCCGCGCCCACGGCGCGCAGCACGGCCAGTTCGCGCCTGCGCTCGTTGAGCCCGGCCAGCACCACGGCCACCAGCGAGGCCAGGCTGACCAGCGCCACCAGGCCGCTGATGGCCAGCAGCGCCTTCTCGCCGATGCCCACGGCCGTCCACAGTTCGTCCAGCGCCACGCCGGGCAGCACGGCCAGCAGCGGCTCGGGCTCGTAGCCGTTGACGAAACGCTGCACGTTGAACACCGCCACGCGGCTCTTCAGCCCCACCAGCGCCGCCGTCACCTGCTTGGGTTCGAGCTCGAACTTGCGCGCCATCTCGGGTGCGATGGCCATGCCCGGCACGGGCGCACCGCCGGCCCAGTCGAGGTGGATGGCCTCGATGGCCTGCAGGCTGACGTGCACCGTGCGGTCCACCGGCGTGCCGGTGCGCGCCAGCACGCCCACCACGGTGAAGGGCTTGTCGCCGTGCTGCGCCTCGGGGCCGCCGGCACCGCCCAGGCCATGGCTGAGCGTGATGCGCTGGCCGAGCCGGTAGCCCAGCGCCTCGGCCACTTCGGCGCCCAGCACGGCCTCGTACAGGCCGTCCAGCGTGCCGGCGAAGGCGCGGCCCTGCGTGATCTTCAGCGGCTCGCGGTCGCCGTAGAGGAAATGCTCGAAGTAGGCCGGCGTGGTGCCCAGCACCGGGAAGCCGCGGTGCGAGTCGCCCAGGCTGATGGGCACGAGCCAGGCCACGGCGCGGTGCGCGGCCACGGCCTTCAGGCTTTCCATCTTCACGTTGTTGGTGGCACCACCGACCCGGAACACCGCATACAGCATCAACTGCACGGGGCCGGTGCGCGCCCCCACGACGAGGTCGGTGCCGCTGACGGCCTGCGAGAAGCTGCCGCGGATGTCGGTGCGCAGCCGCTCCAGGCCCAGCAGCAGCGCCGTGGCCAAGGCGATGGACAGCATCACCAGCGCCAGCGTGCCGCGGCGGTTCCAGGCGCTGCGCGCCGCGATGTGCAGCAGGGCCCTCATGCGCCGGTCACCGCGCGGTTCAGCTCAGGGAGGGACAGCCGCTGGTCGAAGCGGCCGGCCAACCGCTCGTCGTGGCTGACGAACACCAGCGTGCTGCCGGCCGCCGCACAGGCGTCCATCAGCAGGGCCATGAAGTCGTCGCGCCGCGCGGCGTCCAGCGCCGAGGTGGGCTCGTCGGCGATCACCAGTTCAGGTGCGCCGATCAGCGCCCGCGCCGCCGCCACGCGCTGCTGCTGGCCGACCGAGAGCGCATCGGCCCGCCGCGACCACAGCGCCTCGGGCAGGCCCACACGCGCCAGCAGCGTGCGCGCCGCCTGCGGTGCGCCTTCTGCGCAGCGCGCCGCACGCTGGGCGGAAAAGCGCGTGGGCAGCAGCACGTTGTCCAGCAG
>CAZBUU010000298.1:0-5687 GCA_964495125.1 uncultured Rubrivivax sp. | reverse complement strand
TGGTCTGGTAGGCGATGTCGTCGACGATGCTGATCTTCTGCGCGATCTGCTTCATGGCCTGCACCGTCTGCGTCACCGCCGAGCCGCCTTCGCCGGCCTCGCGACTGGCCTTGGTGGCCATGCTGTCGGTGACCTTCGCGTTGTCGCTGTTCTGCGAGATGCTGGCCGACATCAGCTCGATGGACGCGGTCGTCTCTTCCACCGAGGCGGCCTGCTCGCTGGCGGCCTGCGAGAGGCTCTGCGCCGTGGCGCTCACCTGGTTGGCGGCGCCGGTCAGCGAGTCGGCCGCGGCGCGCACTTCCTCGATGATGGTGATGAGCTTCTCGCCCGTGGCGTTGGCGTCGGCCTTCAGTTGCGCGAACACGCCTTCGGCATCGCGAGTGATGCGCTGGTTCAGATCGCCGGCGGCCAGGCCGGAGAGCACGCGCACGACGTCCTCGATGATCCCGGAGAGGATCTCCGCCGTGGCGTTGGCGTCGTTGCGCACCTGGCCGAACACGCCCTGGTAGTCGCGCTGCACGCGCTGGCTGAGATCGCCCACGGCGAGCGCGCCGAACATGCGTCCGACGTCGTCGAAGATGGTGCTGGTGGTGTCCATGAGCGAGTTCACCCCTTCGCACAGCAGCGCCACGGGGCCTGTCTTGCCCTCCATGGGCACGCGACGGCTGAGGTCGCCGCTGCGCGCCGCGGTAGCCACCTGCTGCGCTTGTTCCACGGCCTGGGCCAGCATGTTCGCGGCCACCACCTGCTCGGTGACGTCGCTGGCGATCTTGATGATCTTCACCACGCGGCCCATCTCGTCATTGACCGCGGCGTAGACGCCCTGGATCCACACCTCGCGGCCGCTCTTGTGCACGCGCCTGAAGGTTTCCTTGCGCGACTTGCCGGCACCCAGGTCGCGCCAGAAGTCGGCGTAGGCGGGGCTGCCGGCGTGGGCCGCGTCGACGAACATGCGGTGGTGGCGACCCTTGACCTCATCGAGCTGGTAGCCCATGGTCTGCAGGAAGATGCTGTTGGCGTTGAGCACGTTGCCGCCGACGTCGAACTCCACGAAGGCATTGGTCTGGTCGATGGCCGCCAGGATGCCGCGCGCGTTCTGTCGTTCCAGCTCGGCTTCGGTGATGTCATAGCGCACGCCCAGGTATTTCATGGGCTTGCCGTTCTCGCCCAGGATGGGCGCCACCACGGCATCGACGTAGTAGGGCGTGCCGTCCTTGGCGCGGTTCTTGATGACGCCGCGGAAGATCTCCCCGCGGCCGATGGTGCCCCACAGCTGCTTGAAGGTCGCCTTGGGCATGTCCGGGTGGCGCGTGGTGTTGTGCGGCGCGCCGATGAGTTCGCTGCGGCTGTACTGGGAGACTTCGCAGAACTTCTCGTTGATGCTGAGGATGTCGCCCTTCTTGTCCGACTCCGAGACGATGCTCGTGACGTT
This sequence comes from uncultured Rubrivivax sp., assembly GCA_964495125.1. Classification (GTDB taxonomy): domain Bacteria; phylum Pseudomonadota; class Gammaproteobacteria; order Burkholderiales; family Burkholderiaceae_C; genus Rubrivivax. The sequence goes on along the minus strand of CAZBUU010000298.1, from coordinate 4,255 downwards.
CATGATGTCCGTGCGCACCTTCAGTTCGGACTCCACCGAGGCCAGCTGGGCCTTCGTGGCCGCCAGCGCGCTTTCGGCCTCGCGGCGCGCCGCCTCGTGGGCCTGGGCTTGGTCGAGGGCGGTCTGGATGTGCCGGCCGGCCAGGAGGTTCGCGAGCCAGGAGACTTGCAGGGGCGTGTTCATGAGGGTTGTCCTTCGGTGGAAGTGGTGCGGGCGCGAGGGGCGGGGTGCGCTGGTGGATCGGCGGCCAGCTGCCCGAGTGCGTTGACGTCGAAGATGAGGGCGACCTCGCCGTTGCCGAGGATCGAGGAGCCGGACATGCCGCGCAGACTGCGGAACATGCGGCCCAGGGGCTTGATGACGGTCTGGTGCTGCCCGAGCAGCTGGTCGACCATGACGCCGAATCGTCGGTTGCCGGCGCGCAGCACGACGACGCTGCTGCGCTCGGGCGCCGCGCCATCCAGGGCGTACAGGCGGCGCAGGCTGACCACGGGCAGCACGCTGCCGCGCAGCTCGACCACACCGCGGCCGCTGGCGTCCAGCGTCGAGACGGTGGGCCGGCTTTCGATGACCTCGACCACCGCGTCCAGCGGCAGGATGAAGCGCGAGCTGCCGACGCCGACCAGGAAGCCGTCTATGATGGCCAGCGTGAGCGGCAGCCGGATCTCGACGCGTGAGCCGCGCCCTTCCTCGCTCGACAGCGCCACCGTGCCGCGCAGCGCCTCGATGTTGCGACGCACGACGTCCATGCCGACGCCGCGGCCGCTGAGGTTGGTCACCTGCTCGGCCGTGGAGAAGCCGGGCTCGAAGATCAGGCGCAGGATGGCGTCGTCGTCGGGCACCACGCCGTCTTCCAGCAGGCCACGGTCCCAGGCGCGCCTGAGCACCTTCTGGCGCTGGATGCCACGGCCGTCGTCGTCGATGCGGATCAGGATGCTGCCCGACTCGTGCCAGGCCGACAGCGTCAGCCGCCCCTGGGCGGGCTTGCCGGCGGACAGGCGCTGCTCGGCCGTCTCCAGGCCGTGGTCCAGGGCGTTGCGCACCAGGTGCATCAGCGGGTCGGCGATGCGCTCGACCACCGACTTGTCCAGTTCGGTCTCGCCGCCCAGCATGTCCAGCGCCACGTCCTTGCCGAGATCGGCCGCGGTGTCGCGCACGACACGCCGGAAGCGCGAGAAGGTCTCGCCGATGGGCACCATGCGCAGCTGCAGCGTGCCGTTGCGAACATCCTCGATCAGCCGGCTGATCTGCAGGTGCGCCTCCATCAGCGGCTTGTGCCGGGTCTGGCGGGCCAGCAGCGAGGCGCCGGCGCCGGCGATCACCAGTTCGCCCAGCAGGTTGATGACTTCGTCCAGCCGGCTGGCCTGCACGCGGATGAAGCGCTGTTCCTCGGCGCCGGCCGACGCGGCGACGGCGCGGGTCGCCGGCTCGCGATCAGCCTCCACGGGGCGGGGCTCGTCCGCGGGGACGTCAGCGGGCGCGCAGGCAGCGGGCTCGTCGATGTGCAGTTCGCAGTCGTCGCGCACGAAGCTGAAGGCGCCCTCGATGTCGCCGCGGTCACTGTCCGAGCGCAGATCGAACGCGAAGGCCAATTGGCAGGTCTCGGGGTCCAGGGCCTCCAGCAGGGGAACGGCGGCGGTCTCGCACTGCAGGCGCGACAGCTCGCCCAGCTTGTGCACGTACTGCAGCAGGGTGAGCGGATCGGTGCCGTTGCGGAAGGTGTCGGCCCCGAAGGCCACGCGCACGTGCCAGCTTCGGCGGCTGTCGGCAGGCGCCGCGGCCGCCGCGGTCGGCGCGTCGCCGGCGTCCGGACCGCTGGCGGCCTGCAAGGCGGCCACCAGGGCCTGGCGGGTGGCTTGCGCCTCGGCGTCGTCGGCCGCACCGCTCGCCGCCTGGGCGATGAGACCGCGCAGCGCGTCGTTGCAGCGCAGGAGCAGCGTCGACAGTGACGGGGTCAGCGCCACGGCGCCTTCGCGCACGCGGTCAAGCAGGGTCTCCACGTGGTGCGTGAAGGCCACCACGCGGTCCAGGCCGAAGATGCCGGCCGAGCCCTTCACGGTGTGCGCGCAGCGGAAGAGGGCGTCCAGCAGACCGCGGTCGTCCGGCCGCCCGTCCAGCTCGAGCAGCAACTGCTCCAGGTTTTCGATCTGCTCCTGGGCCTCGCTGATGAAGACGGGCAGCGCTTCGGCGATGAAGCTCAGGTCCTGATCGGAAGTCATGGCGTCTCCTCGGCCGCGCGGGCTGGCGGCAGCCAGGCGGCCAGGCCGGCGGCGCGGCAGCCTGACTGCAGGGCATCGCTCGGCGCCTGGATGCACATTCGCCGCCCGCGCTCGGCCAGCGTGCGCTGCAGCGACACCAGCATCTGGACGCCGGCGCCGTCGATCTCGCCGAGACCGGCACCGTCCACGGTGGCCACGTCGGCATCGGCCGGCAACTGGTGGAGCCAGCCCAGCCACTGCGGCAGCATCTCGCGTGCGGTGTAGATCGTCAGCTCGGGGGGCAGCGCGAGCGTGAGCGTGGCCGGGGTGGGTGCGTTCATCGCGGGCCTCAGGGCTGGATCAGCTTGGCCACCGCGTCCAGCAGCTGCGGCGGATTGAAGGGCTTCACGATCCAGGCCTTGGCCCCGGCCGCGCGGCCCTGGTTCTTCTTCTCTTCCTGGCCCTCGGTCGTGAGCATGATCACGGGCACGAACTTGTGCTTGGCGTGCTGCTTCAGCGTGGCCACGAAGGTGATGCCATCCATGTTGGGCATGTTCACGTCGCAGACCACGAGGTTGATGCGCGTCGGTCCGTCCATGGCCTTCAGGGCCAGGGCGCCGTCGGCGGCCTCCAGGACGTCGTAGCCGGCCCGTGTGAGCGCGATGCGCACCACGGTGCGCAAGGAACTGGAGTCGTCGACGATGAGGACGGTCTTGGCCATGCTGGGGAACTCCCGGGCTTTCAGAAGAAGGTGGTCTCGGCCTGTGCCGCACTGGTGGACGCCAGGGCGCGGCTGCCGGCGGCACGCTGCTCACCGGTCGTGTAGCCGTCGCTGAGCAGCGCCTGCCACTCGGGGGCGGCCGGCGTGCGGCCTTCGCGCGCCGCCTCGGCCAGCGCGGCGACCGCGGCGCGCATCGATTGCTGGACCTGTTCGACGATCTGCTGCACGCGGTCCTGGAACTGGAAGGCGATCAGCAGCTGTTCGACCTGGGTCTTCACCTCCGCCCCTTGCGCGCTCTGCAGCGTGGCCCGCTCCTGCAGCGACGAGACGGCGTCGCCCATGCGCCCGACGACCTGGTTGATCGTGGCCTCGGACTCGGCGATGACACGCGTGTCGTGCGCGGTGGTTTCCGTGGCCTCGGTCATGGCGCGTTGCATGCCGTTGCCGAAGTCGTCCACCTGCACGCCGATGCGCCGGCCGGTCTCTCCCGACTCCGCCGACAGGCGCCGCACTTCCGCGGCGACGACGGCGAAGCCGCGGCCGCTGGGGCCGGCGCGTGCCGCCTCGATCGCCGCGTTGACGGACAGCAGGCTGGTCTGACGCGCGAGTTTCGAAACGTCCTCGGCCATGCCGCGCAAGCCCTCGGAGGCGCTGCTCAGCGTGCGCACCGTGCCCATCATGCGTTCGCGGGACTGTACGAAGCCCTGCAGGCCCGTGAGCAGCGAGCGCAGCTGGCGCTCGCAGTCCCGCAGCACGGCCGTGCGGTCGCCGGAGAGCGCGCCGTCCACGGCGCCGCTGGCAGGGCCGATCAAGGTGTCCAGCTGGGTCAGGATCTGGTCGAAACCGTGAAGCAGCTGGCCCGTGGCCTCGTGCAATTGGCTCTGGGCCGTGCCCAGGTGAGTGCCCCAGGTGAGGGCCGCCTCGTCCAAGCGCTGCAGCAGGGCTTCACTGACTTCGGGGCCGGCAGCAGCGGCTGCCGACCCGCCCGAGCGCGGGGCCAGGCGCCGCCAGAGCGCCTGCAGGCGCCGGCGGGCCGATGCCAGCACTCCTGCCGAAGCACCGGGGGGGCGGACAAGCTGTGCGTCGGGCATGGGGAGCGTCGGGAGGGTGGGTGACCCGCCCGGCGGGCGGTTTCTTTTCCCACGCAGCAAGTATTCGGCGGCGGCCTCGAATCGAAGCGGCGAGGTAGGCGCCGAAGGCCTGCTTTAACCTACTGACTTGTAGGGGTTTCTCGACGCGGGCGTCGCGCCTCGGCACCGCGTGTACCGTGAACATTGCTCACCCCATGCGCGTTGGCTATAATCCGCTCTTTCCGGGTAAAGCTGCGTGGGCGGAT
>CAZBUU010000297.1:0-5692 GCA_964495125.1 uncultured Rubrivivax sp. | reverse complement strand
GTTGGGCTCATAACCCAAAGGTCGCAAGTTCAAATCTTGCCCCCGCAACCAAGAAATAGGAGTGCTGAAAAGCACTTACGAAGCCCGCCCAGTGCGGGCTTCGGCGTTTCTGGGCCTCTGTGACGAGGTTTGTGACGAGGTCTGTGTCGTCACGGAAACGGCCCAAGTGCGGAGTGACCATTGGGAGCTGTGGCGGCCCTTCCCAGTCGAACCCTGAAACTTCGTAGGCGGTGACGGTCGATGTGCAGCAGCCAGCAACTCAGCCACCTACCAAGCCACCCACCTGTCCGAAGGCGCGTTGCCCCGGGGAGTGGGCCTGGCCCCTCTGCCACGGGACCGATCGGACCTCTTGGTGTCTGAACCCAAGCGGGCCTTGCTGGAACTGCTGAGCGACGTGAAGGCTGCCTCTTGAGCGGCGGCCGCCTACGCACTTTGTAGATGTCTGCAAGCTGAGTGCGCCGAGCGGACCTACACGGAATGGTCGCGGTTGTTTGGTCTTCACCAAGCAAGTTAGGTAGCCAATCGCGCTGCCGCGCCTTGGACGCCCGCCAAGATGCTGTCCCCCACCTCGTCAGGAAAGCCGGGCGGCAATTGCGCGCGCACTTGGGCCAGCACCTCGGGCGTTCGCGTGATCAGGTCGTCGATCACCGCCTGGGCCGGGCGCCCATCGACCGTGACGACGCCGTGTCGCGTGCCAAGCTCCAGCCAGTGCCGGCGATGGATGTCCTTGATCTTCCAATGAGCGTTCTTGGTTCGCACTGCCATGGCCAGCTTGGCCTTGTGCGGCGAGATCTTTGACGGCCCTTCGCCCAGCACCGGGTAGGCCGACAGCACGTCGTACAGCGGCGCGAGTTGGAAGCGCCCCCCGGGCCTGATGAACAGGCTGAAGTTCTTCGCGTGGCCGTCAGTGGCGCACAGCATCCAGAACAGCAACTGCGCCTGGAAGAAGATCCTGCGATCCTGTTCCCGCATCGTCGAGCCTTCCAGCACCTGGAAGATCGCATCGATGCCAGGCCCGCCATCGGCCTCGTACTTGGCGGAGGGTGGCATGCCCTTGGCTTGGCACAGATCTTCTTGCGGCAGCCGCACGAGGCGCTTGTCCCCTTGAGGCGCTGTCCACCAGGCACGGTCGAATCTCTCGACGGCCAGTACCTTCAGGTCTTCGAACGTTACCGGCGCGCAGGAGGCCACTGGCAGCCCATAGGCGCCCAGTATCTGGGCACACAGCCACTCGTTCTCGACCGAGTGGCGCATGTCGATCTTCATGCCCCCGATCAAGCCGAGCGGCAGCTTCAGGATGTGGGTCGTGGGGGTGGCACTGCGTGGCAGGTACCAGCGACCGTCCATCTGAAGCAGCGCCGTCTTCTCTTGCGCGCCGGCAATCGAGATGCGCAGGTCGGCGTCGTCCCCTGCGAGCCCCATGACCTGGGGCGTCGTGGTGGCGCGCAGCAGGGCGGCCACTTCGGCGTCGGTCAGAGGATCCACTGTCAGCGGCGCCACGCCGGGCGAAGTTTCGCCCGTCGGCAAAATCTGCAAGGCCCCGGCGCAGTCACGGCCGGCTTCTGACAACAAGTCGAATGTGCCGCCGGAGCCCGCGCGATAGTGACGCGCCATGCGCTCCCGGATGTCCTTGCTGTCAGGCAACAGGTTTTCGAACCAAGCCCTCACATGAGGGCCGCGGTGCGGCAGGTTGCCTGGCATGAAGGGCAGGGACAGCGACAGCGGGCGGCCTTGCTCTGAGCGGGTCCATGCGGGGTCGTACTGCAGGGTATCGGGCCCGTTCGTGCCCAGACTCCAGGAGCCGACATAGGCCCCATTCATCCATAGCCCCAGCGACCGGGTCTGTGATCGGCGTTCCATGCGGTCACCACGCCGGCTTCGTGCCCGGATCGGGCTGTGGTGGGTCAGCCGGCGCGTCACGGCTGTTGGTAGGCTTGCTCAGAACCAGTTCGACGCCGAGGATGCCCAGCAACTTCAACAGCCTGGCCACGCCGACACTCTCGGCATTGCGCTCGAGCGTCGAGTAGGTCTGCTGAGTGACGCCCAGCCGCATCGCCACTTCGCGCTGGGTCAGGCCCGACTCCTTGCGGAAGGCCTGGAGCAGGATGGACAGTTGCTCAGCGGTGCGCAGGTGGTATTCGCTCATACAGCTTCAGATCTGTGAGAATACAAAACATATCATAGACTGTTTTGTGAATCAACAGCCTTTGTACTGTGAATGCGACTGACAGCTTCAGTTCTGTAGCCCTGCGGTGCGGCGCTACAGTCAACCGCCGCGCAGGGCTGCCCCATGTGACTTGTCCACATGTCTCGAGCCCCGAACAAGCGAGCGTGGTCGACCTGCTGTCGAAGATGCGGATGACCAGGACATGCCGCAGCTGTCACAAGCCCACGTGCGCATCGCTCGACGGTATGCTGCGTTGCAAGAACCGGGATGGCTTGGCCGGCCAGATGCGATGGTTTCGCGGTGAAAAGTGCCCTACTACGGGCTCAAGCAGCCCCTGGCGCCAGTTGGTCTCACAGGTGCTTAAGTCCAGAAAAGCACGGCCGATTCGTTTTCGAGCAGTGACAGGGCCTGGCGCCGGCGACGAAGCCGATTGAGGACTTGTCATCCCGACAGAACCAGTTTTCCCAGGTAGAACGCCACTTGGCGGCTGATGATCCACGCCCGGCAACGCAGGATCAGCACCGGGCAATGCCGAGTGGTGGAGTTCTCATAACCAGGTTCGATCACGTCAAAGCAGCTGTTGAAGATGGCCGACCAGGTCATCACCACCATCGAAACCACCGCCACCATCGCGAAGGACTCGCGCATGCCGGCGTCCGCGACAACGGCGTAGAGCGGGGCCATCAGCAGCAGCCCGATGAGCTCGAAGCTCAGCGTCTGAACCACGCGCTCGCGGGCGCTGCGAAGACCGCAGCCCATCGCTGCTACCAGGCCGCCGAGGCGTAGACCGCAATCACCAGCGCGCACACCGGCTCGGCCGTGCAGGTGGCACTGGCGATCTCGGTGTGCGCAGGACCCAGCGCGACGCCACGTTGCTTCTGCATCGAGCCCAATGTGGCGCGCAGGTCGCGGTCGAGCCGCTCCTCGTCCTCGTCCTGCAGTTCAACGAACAGCCCCTGACCGCCCCGGGTCTGCTGGACCCAGCCGACACCGGGGTGAACGGCATGGCCGGGACGATGCTGCCGGGCCTGGGACACGACGCAGTACGGCCGCCGGCCCCAGTCCTGGGTCGGCGTGCGCCAGCGTCGTCGCTCGATGCGGCTGCCCGGCGGAATCACCGAGGACAGACAGATCAGGTTGTAGTTCGCCACGCCAGCATCGAGCAGCGCACTGTCGAACGCTCCCAGCTCCGCGGGCCGCTGCCGATTCCCCGGGCGATGGCGATGGTGACGAAGGGCGCAGGCATCTGGGCCGGATCGTGGTCGAGACGCTCCATCGCATCCGGAAGAACGAGTGACGACATGCGGGGCACCAGGCTGAACATGGAACCCAGGCTGCAGGTGGCGGCCTGCTGACGCTTTCCCCAAGCAGAGGAGGCTCGGACCGTCGATCTAGGGGCGACGAAGCTGGCCTTCAGAGCTTCGCCGTTCGCAACACGTTGGCGAAGGGCTGCTTTCAGAGCACGCCGAAGCGCCTGGCGAAGGCCTCGGCAGGGGTGCGCCCGCGCATCGCCGCGATGGACTGCGCCGCCTGGACAAGCAGCGGCATCAACTCGGAGAGGTCGCGTGCCTTTTCCATCTTGATGGCCACGGTCTCGGCGGCCGGCCCGAGCAGGTCGGTCAGCGCGCGAACGGCCGCCTTGCGGGTGGCGTCGAAGTCACCGCCAGCCTGTGCTGGTGGCGCCGGTGCGGGTGAGGCGGGCGGCGAAGCGGGGGTGACGACGCTCTCGCCGACGATCTCGATGAAGCCCTGCTCCGCCAGCGCGGTCAGGGTCTCCTCGGGCTGTTGCAGGATCATCGGTCGCAGGTCGTTCACGTCGCGCCGACCGTCGACGAGGATCAGCGCGCTGCGCATGCGCGGCGGCAGTCGGTGGGCCCGAGTCTCGATCTCGGTCAGGCCCTTGGCGGTCTTGCGGTAGATGAGCGGCATCGATCGGCGTCGGAAATCGCGGGGACAGTGCGTTGGCCTGGACGATGGGAACGCGGACGGCAAATCTTACGGATAGCTTAACTGGTGCCGACTTGCTGTACTGCAGCATCTCGGCACGAACCCGCCTGCCAGGCCCGCCTTCAGCCGCCGCCTTGCGCACCCGGGCCGAAAGTCGCCGCAGCGAAGTCCACGAAAGCACGCACACGGGTCGACAACTGCAGGCGCTGCGGGAACACCGCGTACACGTCCGCTTCGGGCGTCTCCCATTGCGGCAGCACGGGGACGAGCTTGCCCTTGCGCAGGTGGCGTGCGATGTCCCACTCGGCCCGCATCAGGATGCCGTGCCCTTCCAGGGCCCAGTTCACCGCGATCTCGCCGTCGTTGGTGGTGAGATTGCCGCGGGTCTTCACCGTCTCCGTGCGCCGCCGCAGGCCCTTGCCGGTGGACAGGCGCCACGTGCCATAGGCCTCGTCGCCCTGGCGGATGCCGATGCAGTTGTGGCGGGCCAGGTCGGCCGGTGAAAGCGGCTGGCCATGCCGCGCCAGGTACGAAGGTGCGGCACACAGCAGCCTGCGGTTGGGGGCCAGCCGGCGTGCGATGACGCGCGCGTCGGGCGGCTCGCCGAAGCGGATGCAGACATCGAAGGCGTCGTCGGTCAGCGGCGGCGGGTTCACCGACAGCTGCAACTGCACCTCCACCTCAGGGTGCTGCCGCACGAAGCGCGAGATCATCGGCGCCACATGGCTGCGGCCGAAGCCCAGCGTGGCGTTTACGCGCAGCAGGCCGCGCGGCAAGGCCCTGGAACGCACCAGCAGGCGGTCCAGTTCCTCGATCTCCCCGAGGATCCGCCGCGCACCGTCCACCACCGCTTCGCCCTCGGGCGTGAGGCTCATGCGCCGCGTCGTGCGGTTGACCAGCACCACGCCGGAGCGGCCCTCGATCTGCGCCAGCCGCTTGCTCACCGCGGCCTTGGACAGGCCCAGCTCGCGCGCCGCCGCGCTCAGGCTCGGGCTGCCGCCCAAGGCGACGAGAAAGCCCAGTTCGGCGGCTTGAAGGCCCAGTCCCATGGCAACTCCATCGTTCACTTCAGGTTGACGATGGATCCACTCTAGCGCTGATCCGTCAGAGCCGCGCCCGCCTACCATGCGTGCCAGACCCCGACGCCAGGAGCCGACTTGAAGACCTACCGCATCGCCACCATTCCCGGAGACGGCATCGGCAAGGAGGTCGTGCCTGCCGGCCAGCAGGTGCTGGAAGCGCTGGCCGCCGCCGACCGCAGCTTCGCCTTCGAGTTCCAGGACTTCGGCTGGGGCGGCGACTGGTACCGTGCCCACGGCGAGATGATGCCGGCCGACGGCCTGGACGCGCTGCGCGACAAGGACGCCATCCTGTTCGGCTCGGCCGGCGACCCGCACATCCCCGACCACATCACGCTGTGGGGCCTGCGCCTGAAGATCTGCCAGGGCTTCGACCAGTACGCCAACGTGCGGCCCACGCGCATCCTGCCGGGCATCGACGGCCCGCTGAAGCGCTGCAGGCCCGAAGACCTGAACTGGGTCATCGTGCGCGAGAACTCCGAAGGCGAGTACTCCGGCG
>CAZBUU010000296.1:0-5741 GCA_964495125.1 uncultured Rubrivivax sp. | reverse complement strand
GTGGGTATGGATGACCGCCAAGAGCATGCCAGCGCTGCCTGCCCATCGATGAGGAGGTCCGACCCCTGAATCTTTCGCGACGTTTCCTGACGCACGTCGCCTGGGCCTGCTTCTGACGCCCTGAAAAGTGTTCTTATCAGGACGTCATTTGGTGGTGGAAAACGCACGCTGAAACAAGTCGCGGCGATTGCCTGCGGTGGGCTTCCGCCCATCGGCTTCCCTAAAGGCCCTGACACTGTCGCAACCTACTCTGCGGATCTGGACCCGAACATGATGATCAACATGCCAGCGAGGCTGACTCCCACGCCGACCCAGTCGGTGGTTGTGGGACGGACCTTGTCCACCAACATCAACCAGACGATGGCAACGCCGATGTAGACGCCACCGTAGGCCGCATAGACCCGCCCAGCCGCGGTTGGATGCAGTGACAACAACCAGGCAAAGAGCGCCAGGCTCGCGGCTGCCGGTACCAGGATCCATGCCGTGCGGTCCTGCTTCAGCCACAGGTACGGCAGGTAACAACCGACGATCTCAGCGACGGCGGTGACGACGAAGAGGAGCAAGGTCTTGAGCAATTCCATGGCGGATTCTGATCTCAGGGTGAGGGTGCGCTACCCCCCGAAGCCTTGTCGCGGATCTTCGTCAGCGCTGACGGGCGCAACTACGTGCAAGCGAACTACGCCGACCTGCATCGCCCTCTCATCACGCTGCGGGAACAACGTGCGGCTGCGCGGGCCCTCTGGGCCGCACATGTGCCCACGGTGTCCGAAGAGCATGCTCTTTCGCGCCATCGGCGCGCAACGGCAGATCGTGGAGCAAGCGCAACTATCGGCACATCAGGCGCCACACCTCGAAGGAACCGGCGCGGTACCGGCGTCGGTAGCGCCCCCTTGAACTTCGAACCCAGGATCGTGGGCCGCCGATAGAAGTGGACTACAGCAAACCGGTGACACCATATGCAGTGGATATCTGGAAGTGATCATGCGCGAGCGCTCCCACCTTCGTCCCGCGGCGCCGTAGATGCTCGACCTCGACGACGAGCAACGTGTGCGGGCGTTGCGGACCTACCGCTGGATCGACTATAGCCACGTGCGACGCAGGCGCTGCAAAGGTTGCAACGCCAAATGAACACTCCGCATCGCGAGCGCATGCCCTGCATGCTGCTGCACGGCCCGTCCAACATCGGCAAAGACGCTGGTGGTCAAGTTCGTTCGTGAACATCCACCAGCCTTCGGCGCCTTGCGCGGTGCCGAGCACCCAGGTCCGTCGCCAGAACCTGTGCTCGTGCCAGACTTACCTCTACAGTGCCTTGTATTGCCACTTGCGCTATCGTCTGCTCCCGTGAGATTCAGCCAGCGCCTCCGTGCCCGTCTCATCGGCCTCCTGTCGATGGCTTTGCTGTTTTCGCAGATCGCTGTTGCAGCGTATGCCTGCCCGGCTTTGGGCGAGCGGGCCGACCGCGGCGCCACCGACCGGGTCGCGATGGCCGGCATGCCCTGCGCCGAAATGATGGCGGCCGGCATACCGCTCGATCCCGAGCAGCCGGCGCTGTGTCTGCAGCATTGCGAGTTCGGCACCACAACGCAGGTGGTCGACCATGTTCCCCCGGCCTTCGTGCCGGTGACGACGCTGCCCGCGTTGTTCGAAGACTCGCTCGACCAGGGGCTGGACACGGTCCTGAGCGCATGGGCCGAAGACGAGCGCCTGCGTGACCGACCTCCTCCGCTCGCGCTCAGCATCGCGCACTGCTGCTTTCGCATCTGATCTCCTGAAGTCGCCCGCTTGAATGGTCGCGGCGCTGCCGCGGCCAGGTTCCGGACTTCAGGAGTTCCCATGATTTTCTACCTGCCCCGGAGGCGCAACGGCCTCCAATTGGCGCCGTCGATCGCGCTGTGCGTGGCCCTCGGCACCCAGGCTGCGCTCGCGCAGTCTCCGCTGTCTCTCGAACGCGCTGTGGCCGCCGCCACCGGCCGCTCGCAACTCGTGATCGCCGCCGATGCCCAGGCGCGGGCGGCGCGCGAGACGGCCACGGCCGCGGGGCAACTGCCCGACCCGGTACTCAAGCTCGGCCTCAACAACCTGCCGATCGACGGCCCCGACCGCTACAGCGTCACGCGCGACTTCATGACCATGCGCTCGGTCGGGGTCATGCAGGAGCTGACCCGGGCCGACAAGCGCAGTGCCCGGGTGCGTCGCGCCGAGCGCGAGATCGAAATGGCCCAGGTGACTCGCCAGGCCACCATCGCGGACCTGCAGTGTGACACCGCGCTGGCCTGGCTGGAACGCTCGTACCAGGAGTCGATGCAGGAACTGCTGAAGTCCCAGATCGCCCAGGCCGAGCTGCAGGTCGAAGCCGCGCAGACGCTGTACCGCAGCGGCAAGGGCTCGCAGGCAGAAGTCTTCGCTGCTCGTGGAACAGTCGAGCAGCTACGCGACGGTATCGCGCAGGTCGAGCGCCGGGTGGCAGTGGCGAGCACGCAGCTCGGTCGCTGGATCGGTGACGGCGCGCGGGACTCGCTGGCGCCACGGCCAAGGCTCACCCTGCCGGCATGGACCGAGGGTGCGCTGGCGGACCACCTGGCCCGGCACCCGCAGGTTGCAGCCGCCACTCAGCAGGAGGCGATCGCCGACAGCGATGCCGCCGTCGCGCGAGCCGCACGATTGGCTGACTGGAACGTGGAGCTGCAGTACAGCCAGCGTGGTCCGGCCTACTCGAACATGGTGTCGATCAACCTGTCGGTACCGCTGCAGTGGGACCAGAAGAACCGGCAGGACCGCGATCTGGCCGCACGGCTGGCCAGCGTCGACGAGGCGCGCGCCCGCCGCGAGGAACTGCAGCGCGCCCATGAAGCCGAGGTGCGCGCCATGCTGCAGGAGTGGCGCAGCCACGAGGAGCGGCTGGTGCGCTACGACGCTTCCCTGTTTCCGTTGGCGACTCAGCGCGGCGAGGCCGCCCTGGCGTCGTATCGCGCGGGGTCCGGTCCGCTGACTGCCGTCCTCGATGCCCGCCGCGGCGAGCTCGAGGTGCGCATGGAACGCCTGCGCATCGAGATGGACCGCGCCCGCATCTGGGCCCAGCTCAACTACCTGCTGCCGTCTCACGACGGCGCCCACGGCAAGCCGGAGGCACTGCAATGAACACTCGACACACGCTGATCGCCATCGGCGCCGCTGCTGCGCTGGCCGCGGGCGGCTATGCGCTCTACCGGTTCGGCATGCACCGTGGCATGGGGCAGGCCGGCGGCGCGGCAGCGCCCACGACCGGCTCGGTCGTGGGCGAGGACCCGACCAGAAGCATCGCTGCAGGCGAGGCCGCGACGCGCCGCCATATCAAGGAAGGGATCAAGGCCGGAGATGTCGATCCGGCCACGGGCAAGCCCGTCCTCTACTACCACGACCCGATGGTGCCCGGTAAGCGCTTCGACGCGCCGGCCAAGTCGCCCTTCATGGACATGATGCTGGTGCCGGTCTACGGCGGCGCCGGCGGCGACGACCAGGGCACCGTCACCGTGAGCCCGCGCATCCAGCAGAACCTCGGCGTGCGGACCGCCGAGGTCGTCGAGGGCACGTTGCAGCCCATGGTCAGCGCCGTCGGCAGCATCGCCTGGAACGAGCGCGACCAGTCGGTGGTGCAGGCCCGGGCGACGGGCTACATCGAGAAGCTGCATGTGCGGGCGACGCTCGATCGCGTGCGCGCAGGCCAGCCCTTCGCCGATCTCTTTGTGCCCGAGTGGGTCGCTGCGCAGGAGGAGTATCTCGGGGTCAAGCGCTTTGCAGCGGGCGATGCAGGGCTGACAGCCGCAGCACGCCAGCGCCTGCTGCTTGCCGGCATGAGCGAGGCCCAGGTCGCACGGGTCGATGCGACGGGGTCCGTGCAGCCGCGCATCACGCTCGTCGCGCCGTCGAGCGGCGTGGTGGCCGAGCTGATCGCCCGCGAGGGCATGACGGTGAGCCCGGGGATGATGCTGGCGCGCATCAACGGCCTGACCAGCGTCTGGGCCAACGCCGAGCTCCCCGAGAGCCAGGCCGCGCTCGTACGCCCCGGCAGCCAAGTCGAGGCACGCAGTCCCGGGGTCCCCGGGGCGGTGTTCCGCGGCAGCGTGCAGGCGCTGCTGCCCGAAGTGAACTCGACCACGCGCACCCTAAAGGCGCGCGTGCAGTTCGCCAACCCTGGCGGTCAGTTGGTGCCAGGCCTGTTCGTCACGATGCAGTTCATGGACACCCGCGCGGGCAAGGCCTTGCTGGTGCCGACCGAGGCGGTGATCCAGACCGGCCGGCGCGCGGTGGTGATGGTGGCCGAAGAGGGTGGGCGCTTTGCGCCGGTCGATGTGGAAACCGGCCTGGAGACCGGCGGCCAGACCGAGATCAAACGCGGCCTGAAGGCCGGCCAGCGTGTCGTCGTCTCGTCGCAGTTCCTGATCGACTCCGAAGCCAGCCTGAAGGGCGTCGAGGCGCGGCTCAACAACCAGCCGGCGCCGACGGCCGCCAACACCGCCCAGCGCCACAGCGCCCAAGGCCTGATCGAGTCGCTGGACCGCGAGAGTGTCACGCTCAGCCACGGCCCGATCCCGAGCGTCGGCATGGGTGCGATGACGATGGAGTTCAAGCTGCCGCCGCCCAACAAGCGGCCACGCGGCCTGGCGGTAGGTGACCGCGTCGACTTCGAGTTCTATGTCGACCCGACCGATGGTCCGACGGTGACCACGTTCACGCTGCTGCCGCCGGCCGCACCTTCTGCAGCCGCATCGGGAGCGTCGCGATGATCGCCGCGCTGATCCGCTGGTCCATCGTCAACCGCTTCCTTGTGCTGCTGGCCACGGTGATCGTCACCGCCTGGGGCCTCTGGGCGGTGCAGCGCACGCCGCTGGACGCGCTGCCCGACCTGTCGGACGTGCAGGTCATCATCCGCACGCCTTACCCAGGCCAGGCGCCGCGCATCGTCGAGAACCAGGTCACCTACCCGCTGACGACGACGATGCTGTCGGTGCCGGGTGCGAAGGTCGTGCGCGGCTATTCGTTCTTCGGCGACAGCTTCGTCTACGTGCTGTTCGAAGATGGCACCGACCCCTACTGGGCGCGCTCGCGGGTGCTGGAGTACCTGAACCAGGTGCAAGGGCGGCTGCCCTCCGCGGCCAAGCCGGCGCTTGGCCCTGATGCCACCGGCGTGGGCTGGATCTACCAGTACGCACTCGTCGACCGCAGCGGCACGATGGACGCGGGGCAACTGCGCGCCATGCAGGACTGGTTCCTGAAGTACGAGCTGAAGACGGTACCGAACGTGGCCGAGGTCGCGTCGGTCGGGGGCATGGTGCGCCAGTACCAGGTGCTGCTCGATCCGGACAAGCTTGCGGCCTACAACGTGCCGCATGGCGCGGTGATCGAGGCGATCCGCAACGCGAACCAGGAGGCCGGCGGCTCGGGGCTGGAGCTAGGAGAGGCCGAGTACGTCGTGCGCGCTTCGGGCCTGCTGGCGACGCTGGACGACTTCCGCAAGATTCCCTTGAGCGCCACCGACGCCGGTGTCAGCGTGCACCTCGGCGACGTGGCGCGCATCCAAGTCGGCCCCGAGATGCGCCGTGGCATCGGCGAACTCGACGGCGAGGGCGAGGCCACCGGCGGCGTGATCGTGATGCGCTCGGGCAAGAACGCACTGGAGACCATCGCGGCCGTCAAGGCCAAGATCGTGTCGCTGCAGGCCAGCCTGCCGAAGGGCGTGGAGATCGTGCCGACCTACGACCGCT
>CAZBUU010000295.1:0-5764 GCA_964495125.1 uncultured Rubrivivax sp. | reverse complement strand
AAATGGAGCCCCCAAGCTCGCCAGCGCTCGCTACCCCCCGGGGGGGCCGTCCGCCAGCGGCCCGGCAGAGCCGGTGCCGCGGCGGGAATCTTGATCGCGTTGCCTCATGCTTCTGATCCCCGCCATCGACCTCAAGGACGGCAAGTGCGTTCGTCTTCAACAAGGCGACATGCAGGCCTCCACCACCTTCGGCGAAGACCCGGCCGCCATGGCCCAGCGTTGGCTGGACGCCGGCGCGCGCCGCTTGCACCTGGTCGATCTCAACGGCGCTTTCGCCGGCAAACCGGTGAACGAGGGCGCTGTGAAGGCCATCCTGCGCGTGGTGGGCGACAAGATCCCGGTGCAACTGGGGGGTGGCCTGCGCGACCTGGACACCATCGAGCGCTTCCTCGACGACGGCTTGTCCTACGTGATCATCGGCACCGCGGCCGTGAAGAGCCCGGGCTTCCTGAAGGACGCCTGCACGGCCTTCGGCGGCCATGTCATCGTGGGCCTGGACGCCAAGGACGGCAAGGTGGCCACCGACGGCTGGAGCAAGCTCACCGGGCACGAGGTCATCGACCTCGCCAGGAAGTTCGAGGACTACGGCGTCGAAGGCGTCATCTACACCGACATCGGCCGCGACGGCATGCTCACCGGCATCAACGTCGAGGCCACGGTGAAGCTGGCCCAGGCGCTCACCATCCCCGTGTTCGCCTCGGGCGGACTGGCCGGCATCGCCGACATCGAGAAGCTCTGCGCCGTGGAATCCGAGGGCATCGAGGGCGTGATCTGCGGGCGCAGCATCTACACCGGCGCGCTGGACTTCGCGGCGGCGCAGAAGCGCGCCGACGAGCTCGGGGCCGAAGGCACCTGAGGGCGCTGCCGGGCGCGCTGGCTCAGGCGCGCCGACGGCGCCGCGCCAGCAGCGCCAGCACGGCGACGCCGGCGCCCATCAACGCCTGGCTGGCGGGTTCCGGCACCACGGTGACGAAGGCGCGGATTTCGCCGCTGCCGAAGGTCGTGGAGTGGATGTTGAAGTACGCGTTGCCTGAGGTCAGGTTCGCGATCAAGCGCTGTTCGGCGCCGGTGGCCGTGCCGCCGCTGGCCGTGACGAAGGCGGCGCTGTACTGGCTGGTCAGCGACATGTCGATCAGGCGCGTGTAGCTGGCACCGCTGACGCCGAGCGGAAAGCCCGGCAGCAGGCCGCCCTGGGCCAGCGCCACCCCGGCGGTGCCTGTGTTGGGTGCCGCCGTGCAGCAATGGATGTGGGCGTTGTTCGTGAGGCCCGACAGGCCCGAGAAGTCGGCCTGGATGAACAGGGTGTGCCCTTCGTCGTCGTACTCCATGTACAGGCTGCCCGTCCCTGTGGCGCCTGTCACTTCAGGGGCGAAGGTGCCCGTGAAGACGGTCAGGTGGGCCTGGGCAAGGGAGCTCAGACCGAGCAGCAAGAGGGCGAGGACGGACTTCATGGGGCAGCGCTCCGGACAGGGGATGGACCGCATCCTGAGGTCGAATGCCGGCGGGCGGCAGGCAGGAATGTCCTGAGCAATGCATTCGCGTCGCCACGCGTATACATAGCCCCGGATAATTGGGCAGCGTCCACTCCTGCCCAGCCCATGCTCGCCAAACGGATCGTCCCCTGCCTCGACGTCACCGGGGGCCGCGTCGTCAAGGGCGTCAACTTCGTCGAACTGCGTGACGCTGGCGATCCGGTGGAGATCGCCGCCCGCTACAACGAGCAGGGCGCCGACGAGCTCACCTTCCTGGACATCACCGCCACCAGCGACGGACGCGACCTCATCCTGCACATCATCGAGGCCGTCGCCGCCCAGGTGTTCATCCCGCTGACCGTGGGCGGTGGCGTGCGCACGGTGGAAGACGTGCGGCGGTTGCTCAACGCCGGCGCCGACAAGGTCAGCTTCAACTCGGCGGCGGTGGCCCACCCGCAGGTCATCCGCGATGCTTCGGACAGGTACGGTGCGCAGTGCATCGTGGTGGCCATCGACGCCAAGCGTCGCCAGGAAGGCACGGGCTGGGATGTCTACACCCACGGCGGCCGCAAGAACACCGGCCTGGATGCGGTCGCCTGGGCGCGCCAGATGGCCGAGCACGGTGCCGGCGAGATCCTCCTCACCAGCATGGACCGCGACGGCACCAAGGTCGGTTTCGACCTGGCCCTCACCCGCGCGGTCAGCGACGCGGTGCCGGTGCCGGTGATCGCCTCCGGCGGCGTGGGCGCGCTGGAGCACCTGTCCGAAGGCATCCGCCTCGGCGGCGCCGACGCCGTGCTGGCGGCCAGCATCTTTCACTACGGCGAGTTCACCGTGGCCCAGGCCAAGGCGCTGATGGCGCGCGACGGCATTCCGGTGCGACAGTAAGTGAAGAATGAAGTCCGCCTGATCGGCGGTCTCTACCGGCGACGCAAGCTGCCGGTGGCCGACCGACCCGGCCTGCGCCCCACGCCCGACCGCGTTCGGGAGACGCTCTTCAACTGGCTGGGCCAGGACCTTGAAGGCTGGCGGGTGCTCGACGCCTTCGCGGGCAGCGGTGCTCTGGGTTTCGAGGCCGCCTCGCGGGGCGCCAGCGAGGCCGTGCTGCTGGAGCACGACGGCGAACTCGCGCTGAGCCTGCGCGCCAGCCGCGAGCGCCTGGGCGCCGAGGCCGTTCGCGTGGAGCGCACCGAGGCGCTGCGCTGGATGGCAGCCTGTCCGGCGGTGCGGTTCGAACTCGTGCTGCTGGACCCCCCTTTTGCCGCCGGCTTGGGGCCGGCCGCGGCCGCTGCGGCGGCGCGCATCGTCGTGCCTGGGGGCTACGTGTACTTCGAAGGGCCTGAGCCGCTGGCTGAAGTTCCGCCGGGCCTGTTGCCGCATCGCCAACTGCGGGCTGGCGCGGTGCATGCGCAACTGTTTCTGTCAGCGGACGGCCAGTAACGCCCGGCTACACTGCCGCGAACCTGGCCCCCGGAGCAGAGACATGACTGCCAAAGCCCCGCTGACCGCCGTGTACCCGGGGACCTTCGACCCCATGACCCTGGGGCACGAAGACCTGATGCGACGCGCCTCGCGCCTGTTCGACCGCCTGATCCTGGCGGTCGCCGCCGGCCACCACAAACGGACGATGTTCACCATCGCCGAGCGGCTGGAGATCGCCGCCGAGATCGCTGCACCCTACAAAAATGTCGAGGTGACGGCCTTCCGCGGCCTGTTGCGCGACTTCGTGGTGGACAACGGCGGCAAGGTGGTGGTGCGCGGCCTGCGCGCCGTCAGCGACTTCGAGTACGAGTTCCAGATGGCCGGCATGAACCGCCAGCTGATGCCCGAGGTGGAGACGGTGTTCATGACGCCGAGCGACCAGTACCAGTTCGTCAGCGGCACCTTCGTGCGCGAGATTGCCAGCCTTGGCGGTGATGTCTCCAAGTTCGTGGCACCCTCCGTGCTGCGCCGCCTCAAGGAGCGCGTCACCCAGGTAGAGATCTGAACCGATGGCCTTGTGGATCACCGACGAGTGCATCAATTGCGATGTTTGCGAGCCCGAGTGCCCCAACCAGGCGATCTCGATGGGCGTGGAGATCTACGAGATCGACCCCCGGCGCTGCACCGAGTGCGTGGGCCACTTCGATGAGCCGCAGTGCGTTCAGGTCTGCCCGGTGGAGTGCATCCCGGTGAATCCGGGTTTCGTCGAGACCAAGGACGAACTCCGTGTGAAGTACCTCAGGCTGCAGCGCGAGGCCGTTGCTTCGCCGTCCGCACCGGCTTCGGCGCCTGCCGAACCTTTTTCGCCGACGCAGGCTTGATCTCTTCCTCGCGGGCGACCATGCCCGCCAGGCCGTTGCCGCGCAGGGTGCTCTCGCGCGCCAGGCGATCGCGCGTCAGCGCCTCGGCGTTGCGACGCTCTTCGGCGGCGCGCTGCCGGGCTTCCGCGACGTCGGCAGCCGGCCGTGCCTCGGGCACTTCCACGCGCCGGCCTTCGGCGCAAGGCACGGAGGCATAAGTCCGGCCGTCCGGGCCGCAGCGCCACACCTCCTGCGCGCCGGCCAGCAGCGGCAGCATCAGCGACAACGTGGCCATCAGCTTTCCAAGGTTCATGTCGGATCTCCTTCGGGCTTTGGGGCCGGCTTGTTGGGGCGCTGGGCGCCGGCGTGGATCAGGGCCAGGGCCTTGTCCATGTCGCCGCCGATCAGGGCGTCGCTGGCTGCCAGGCTCTGGTCGATGGACTTGGCGATGGCCTCGCGGTGGTCGGCCGAGGGCTTCTTCAGCACGTAGTTCACCACCTCGGCCTTCACGCCAGGGTGGCCGATGCCCAGGCGCAGGCGCCAGAAGTCCTGCGTGCCCAGCAGGCCGTGGATGTCCTTCAGGCCGTTGTGGCCGGCGGCGCTGCCACCGAACTTCAGCTTGGCCTGGCCGGGCTGGATGTCCAGTTCGTCGTGCACGACGAGGATCTGCTTCGGCTCGATCTTGAAGAAGCGCGCCAGCGGCGCCACCGAAGCGCCCGAGCGGTTCATGAAGGTCATCGGCTGCAGCAGCCACACGGGGCCGCCGGGCAGCGTGGCCCGCGCCACCAGGCCCTGGTAGGCGCGTTCGGGCACCAGGCGCACCCCCAGTTTTTCGGCCAGCGCGTCCACCCACCAGAAACCGGCGTTGTGGCGCGTGGCCTCGTATTCAGCGCCCGGGTTGCCCAGGCCGACGAAGAGACGAATCATGGTGGAGGTCATTATGAAAGTGGCCGCCCAAGAAAAAGCCCCACCGGGGTGGGGCTCGTGGGGTGCGTCCGGAAGGGGGACGGCTTACTTCTTGTTCTGCTTCTCGTCCTTCTTGGGCTTGGCGCCCTTGCCCTTCTCGGCCGGGGCCACCACGGCGGTCGGGGCCACTTCCTCTTCCACCTTCGGCACGGTGCAGGAGACGATCACCGGGTTCAGCGTGCCGTGCTTGACGGCCTTGATGCCCTCGGGCAGCTTCAGGTCGCTGGCGTGCAGGCTCTGGTTCTTGGTCAGGCCCGACAGGTCGATGGTGACGAACTCGGGCAGCTGTGAAGCCAGGCACTCGATCTCGAGTTCGGTGGCGATGTGGCTGACCAGGCACTTGTCGGTCTTGACGGCCGGCGAGTTCTCTTCGCCCGAGAAGTGCAGGGGCACCTTCTTGCGCAGCTTGGTGGTCTCGTCCACGCGCTGGAAGTCCACGTGCATGACGATGGGCTTGTAGGGGTGCACCTGGAAGTCGCGCAGCAGCACCTTCTGCACCTGGCCGGCCAGTTCCATCTCGAGGATGGACGAGTGGAAGGCTTCCTTCTTCAGCGCGAAGAAGAGCGCGTTGTGGTCGAGCTCGACCATCGTGGGCGTGCCGGCACCGTAGACGATGCCGGGCACCTTGGCGGCGAGGCGCAGGCGGCGGCTCGCTCCGGTCCCCTGCAGCGTACGCTCGTAAGCTGTGAATTTCATGGATAACTCCGGTTGAAGAAGACCCGCGACCAGGCCTTCAGAAATTGCTGTTCTGCTCTGCGAACAGCGAGGTCACCGATTCACCGTCGCTGATGCGGCGGATGGTCTCGGCAAAAAGGAAGGCCACCGAGAGCTGCCGGATCTTCGGGCAGGCCTTGGCGGCGTCTGACAGGGGAATGGTGTTCGTGATGACGACTTCGTCGATCTGGCTCTTGCTGATGCGGTCGACCGCAGGGCCGCTGAACACCGGGTGCGTGCAGTAGGCGTACACGCTCTTGGCGCCGCGCGCCTTCAGCACCTCGGCCGCCTTCACCAGCGTGCCGGCGGTGTCGATCATGTCGTCCATGA
>CAZBUU010000294.1:0-5768 GCA_964495125.1 uncultured Rubrivivax sp. | reverse complement strand
AGCAGCGGCAAGCCGCAGGCGCCCAACTTCGCCGTCTTCGACAACTACATCCAGGAGCCGGCGTATCTCTCCGGTCTGGTGGCCGGCGGCATGAGCAAGAGCGGCAAGATCGGCCTCGTCGGCGGCTTTCCCATCCCCGAGGTGAACCGCCTGATGAACGCCTTCATGGCCGGCGTGCGCGAGGTCAACCCCAAGGCCGAGTTCATGATCAGCTTCATCAACAGCTGGTTCGACCCGCCCAAGGCCAAGGAGGCTGCTTTCGCGATGATCGACAAGGGCGCCGACGTGATGTACGCCGAGCGCTTCGGCGTCAGCGACGCGGCCAAGGAGCGCAAGGTGCTGGCCATCGGCAACGTCATCAACACCCAGGCCCAGTACCCCGAGACGGTGGTGGCCAGCGCCCTGTGGCACATGGAGCCCACCATCGCCGCCGCGCTGTCCGCGGTGAAGGCCGGCAAGTTCAAGGCCGAGGACTACGGCATCTACTCGACCATGAAGCACAAGGGCGGCGAACTGGCCCCGCTCGGCAGCTTCGAGGCCAAGGTGCCCAAGGCCATCGTCGACAAGGTGAAGGCGCGCGAGAAGGAGATCCTCGCCGGCACCTTCACCGTGAAGGTGGACGACGGCCAGCCCAAGGCCGGCGGCAAGTAGGCTGTCGACGCGGTGGCGCTGCTCAGCCGATCAGCGCCACCAGCCCCACGCCCACCAGCGCGAACGCCATCGTCACCAGGTACAGCAGCGAGACCACGGCGCCGCGCAGCAGCAGAGGCCACCAGCGGCCACCGTAGACCCGCCGCATGGCCAGGAAGGTGTAGACCGGCACGGCGATGGAGGCCAGGCCGCTGAGCCACTTCTGCTCCCAGAGCGTCAGCGCCAGCGCGAAGAACCAGAAGGCATGCACGTGCAGCGCGAACACCAGGTGCTCGGTGTAGCGCAGGCGGCGGTTCCAGTAGACCAGCTTCATCCACAGCGCGAAGCCGGGCAGCAGCAGGAACATGGCACCGCCGAGGTTGCCGACGAAGCGTTCGCGCAGGGTTTCGATGGCACCCTGCATCTCGGCCGGCGAGAAGTCGATGCGCGACTTCAGGCGCCGGCACATCCATCCTGGCAGGTTGTCGCAGTAGAAGACACCCTCGCGCAAGCCGGCGCGGCCGCCCAGCATCTGAAGGTTCAGGTTGTTCGTGGTCTTGACGCCAGGTTCGTCGGGCGTGAGGTTCACCTTCACCGGCCCATCGGTGCCGACGACGCGCAGCAGCAGCAGCACCACCACGCTGATGGTCAGGTACAGCCGCAGCGGCAGCACGTAGTGCTTGCGGCGGCCGTCCAGGTACTGCCGCGTCAGTTCGCCGGGCTTGAGCAGCAGCAGCTTCTGCGTGCGCCACAGCGCGCCTTCGGTGCTGAAGTAGGCACCGCCGAACTGCTGCAGGAACTCGCCCAGCGTGGGCGCGCGCACGCGCGTCTCCTGCCCGCATTCGGGGCAGAACTTCGGCGGCCGCGGCAGGTCGGCCAGCGTGGCGCCGCAGTTGCGGCAGGGTGGCAGGCCGCTCACAGCAGCAGCGCCGCCAGCGTGGTGAGCGCCACCACCGCGATGACCAGCGCCAGGTGCGCCGCCGCCAGCAGCGCGAAGCGCGGCACCAGCGACCACCAGGCGCCGCCGTACACGCGCTTCAGCGCCAGCAGCGCGTAGCCCGGCACCACCACCACCAGCGGCAGCAGCACCCATTCGCTCACCGCGAGTGCGGCCGCCATGGCCAGGGCCGCGACGCCGAACCAGAAGGCGTGCAGGTGCAGCGCGAAGATCAGGTGCTCGGTGTAGTGCAGCCGGCGCCGGCGGAACAGCAGCATGAGACCGGCCGCGAAGCCCGGCAGCAGCGCGAAGATGGTGGTGCCGGCGTGGTTGGCCACGCGTTCGCCCACCTTCTGCATCTGCAGCACCACCTGGCGCGTGTCGCCTTCCAGCTTGCGCTGGATGCGCGAGCACACCCAGGGCGGCAGGCCTTCGCAGTAGAACTCGCCGTCCTGCAGGCCGGCGCTGCCCAGGCCCAGCTCCAGCTGCAGCGAACTGAAGCGCTCGGGCAGGGCGGCCAGCACCTCGGGGTCGTCGAGCTCGGCGGTCTCGAACTTGCCGGCGATGCGCAGCGTCAGCAGCATCACCACGCTGAAGGTCAGGAACAGGCGCAACGGCAGCACGTAGTGCTTGCGGCGGCCCGCCAGGTACTGCACCGTCAGCTCGCCGGGCTTGCCCACCAGCAGCTTGAGCGTGCGCCACATCGCGCCTTCGGTGCTGAAGTAGGCGCCGCCCAGCTGCTGCAGGAACTCGCCCACGCGCGGCGCCTTGACATTGGTTTCCTGGCCGCAGGCGGGGCAGAAGGTCGGGCGCGCCTGGGCCGGGTCGGTGCCGAAGGGGTGGCCGCAGTTCAGGCAGGCGGCGGGCGGGGTGGCGGTCTCGGGCGGCATCGGCCCGAAGGTAGCCGAAAAAAGGCCAGAGAATCGGCGCATGCCCGACACGACCCCGCCATCGCCGCCCCCGGAGACGGTGCTGCGGCTGTCGGGCATCACCAAGCGCTTCGGCGCCCTGGTGGCCAACGACGGCATCCACCTCGATCTGGCGCGCGGCGAGGTGCTGGCGCTGCTGGGCGAGAACGGCGCCGGCAAGAGCACGCTGGTGAGCATCCTCTTCGGGCACTACGTGGCCGACGCGGGCACGATCGAGGCCTTCGGCCGGCCTTTGCCGCCGGGCGAGCCGAAAGCCGCGCTGGCCGCCGGCATCGGCATGGTGCACCAGCACTTCACGCTGGCCCACAACCTCAGCGTGCTGGACAACGTGATGCTGGGCACCGAGCCGCTGACGCGCTGGCGCTCGCGCCGCGCCGAGGCGCGCGCGCGTCTGCTGGCCGAAGCCGCGCGCTTCGGCCTCGCGGTGGACCCCGAAGCCCGCGTGGGCAGTCTCTCGGTGGGCGAACGCCAGCGCGTGGAGATCCTCAAGTGCCTGGTTCGCGGCGCGCGCATCCTCATCCTGGACGAACCCACGGCCGTGCTCACGCCGCAGGAAAGCGCCAGCCTGTTCGCCACGCTGTCGCAGATGGTGGCCGAGGGGCTGTCCATCGTCTTCATCAGCCACAAGCTCGACGAGGTGCTGCGCGTCAGCCACCGCATCGCCGTGCTGCGCGCAGGCCGCCTGGTGGCCGTGCTGCCGGCCGAAGGCGCCGACAAGCCGCTGCTGGCCGAGGCCATGGTCGGCCGCAGCGTGGCACCGGCGGTGCGCCGGCGCACGCACGAACCCGGCGAGGTGGTGGCCGAACTGCGCGGCGCCACGGTCGCCGGCCCGGTGCGGCCGCTGCTGGACGGCGTGAACCTGGCCGTGCGGCGCGGCGAAGTGGTGGCCGTCGCCGGTGTCTCGGGCAACGGCCAGGCGGCGCTGGCCGAGGTGATGTTCGGCCAGCGCCGGCTCGACGCCGGCCAGTGGCTGCTGAAGGGCCAGGCCCTGCCCGCGCGCCCGCGCGCCGTGGCGCAGGCCGGCGTGGCGCGCGTGCCGGAGGACCGCCACGGCGACGGCGCCGTGGGCGACCTGAGCGTGGTGGACAACGCCGTGCTGGAACGCCACGCCGAGGCCGGCTTCGCCCGCTTCGGCCTGCGCCGGGCCGGCGCCGCGCTGGCCTTCGCCCAACGCCTGGTGGCCGCGTTCGACGTGCGCGGCGGCGGCCTGGCGCAGCCCGTGCGGCGGCTGTCGGGCGGCAACCTGCAGAAGCTGCTGCTGGGGCGCGTGCTGCTGGAGGCGCAGCCGCCGCTCATCGTGGTGCACCAGCCCACCTGGGGCCTGGACGTCGGCGCCGTGGCCGACATCCACCAGCGCCTGCTGGACGCCGCCGCCGCGGGCAGCGCCGTCATCGTGCTCAGCGAAGACCTGGACGAGGTCTTCGCCATCGCCGACCGCATCGCCGTCATGCACCAGGGCCGGCTGGGCCCGGCCCGGCCGGCGCGCGACTGGACGCTGGCCAGCATCGGCCTGGCCATGGCCGGCGCGGAGGAGACCCATGCTGCGGCTTGAAGCGCGCGAGAGTACGCCGCGCGCGCTGCTGCTGGGCGCGCCGCTCTTGGCGATCGTCTTCACGCTGGCGGTGAGTTCGGGGCTGGTGGCCTGGGCCGGCGCGCCGGTGGGCGAGGCCTACGCGCTGCTGCTGGCCGGGGGCTTCGGCTCGCGCTTCGCCTGGACCGAGACGCTCACGCGCGCCACACCGCTCATCTTCACCGGGCTGGCGGCGGCGCTGGCCTTCCGCGCGAAGCTCTACAACATCGGTGCCGAGGGGCAGCTGTACCTGGGCGCGCTGGCGTCCGTGGCCGTGGGCGGGCTGCATGGCGGCAGCGGTTTCGACCTAGCGCCGGCGCTGCTGTTCCCGGCCATGCTGGCCGCGGCGGCCGCCGCCGGTGCGGCGCTGCTGCTCGTGCCGGCTTTCCTGAAGAGCCGCTTTGCCGTCGACGAGGTGGTGACGACACTGCTGCTGAACTTCATCGTGCTGCTCTTCGTGGGCGCCATGCTGGACGGCCCGATGAAGGACCCCGGCGCGATGGGCTGGCCGCAGAGCGTCGCGCTGCAGGATGCCCTGCAGCTGGGCAAGCTGGTGGAACGCAGCCGCGTGCACACCGGGTTGCTGGGCGCGCTGGCGGCGGCGGTGCTGCTGTGGGCGCTGCTGCGCTTCACCGTGCTGGGTTTCCGCATCCGCGCCGTGGGTTCGGGCGCGCGCGCGGCGGCTTTCGCCGGCATGCCGGTGGGCGCGGTGTCGCTGCAGGTGGCGCTGATCTCGGGCGCGCTGGCCGGCCTGGCCGGTGCGGTGGAAGTGGCCGGCCGCGCCGGCTACGTGACGCTGGACATGAGCCCGGGCTACGGCTACACGGGCATCGTCATCGCCATGCTGGCCGGGCTGAACCCGCTGGGCGTGGTGGCAGCGGCGGTGTTCGTGGCCGGCATCCTGGTCGGCGCCGACAGCATGAGCCGCGCCGTGGGCGTGCCCACCTACATTGCCGACGTCATCGTCGCCGTGTCGCTGATCGCCATGCTGGTGGCGACGATGTTCACGCAATTCAGGTTGCGCTGGCGATGAGCGAACTCATCGACCTGCTCACCGCCGCGCCCTTCTGGGTGTCGGTGCTGCGCCTGGCCACGCCGCTGATCCTGGGCACGCTGGGCGTGCTGCTGTGCGAACGCGCGGGCGTGCTGAACCTGGGCATCGAGGGGATCATGGTCGCCGGCGCGTTCACCGGCTGGCTGGCCGTGCATGCGGGGCTGCCGCTGTGGGGTGGCGTGGCGGTGGCGGCCGGCACCGGCGCGCTGCTGGGCCTGCTGCACGGCGTGCTGACGGTGACGCTGGCGCTGTCGCAGCACGTGGCGGGGCTGGGCCTCACGCTGCTGGCCACCAGCCTGGCCAGCTATGCCTACCGCGTGAGCTTCCCGAAGGTGGAGCGCCCGCCCACCGTCACCGCCTTCGCGCCGATGGAGTGGCTGCCCATCCCGGTGCTGAACGCGCAGACACCGCTCACGCTGCTGGCGCTCTTGCTGGTGCCCGCCGTGGCCTGGCTGCTGTACCGCACGCCGCTGGGCCTGGCCTTGCGCACCGTGGGCGAGAACCCGGCCGCGGCCGAAGGCCAGGGCCTGAGCGTGCCGGGCCTGCGCATCGGGGCGGTGGTGGCCGGCTCGGCGCTGATGGGCGTGGCCGGTGCCTTCCTCACGCTGGCGGCCTTCAACGCCTTCTTCTTCAACATGGTCAACGGCC
>CAZBUU010000293.1:0-5776 GCA_964495125.1 uncultured Rubrivivax sp. | reverse complement strand
GCATCGAGGTGCTGCTGGACGTCGTCTTCAACCACACGCCCGAAGGCGACGAGCGTGGCATGACCCTGGCCTGGCGCGGCCTGGACAATCTCAGCTGGTACCGCCTGGCCGAGAACAAGGCCCAGTACGAGAACTGGAGCGGCTGCGGCAACACGCTGGACATCCGCCACCCGCGCGTGCTGCAGATGGTGATGGACAGCCTGCGCCACTGGGTGCAGGAGTTCCACGTCGACGGCTTCCGCTTCGACTTGGCGCCCGTGCTCGGCCGCGGCAGCCCCGGTTTCGAGCGCGACGGCCCCTTCTTCAAGGCCGTGCTGCAGGACCCCGCGCTGCAGGGTGTGAAGATGATCGCCGAGCCCTGGGACATCGGCCCCGCGGGCTACCAGGTGGGCCAGTTCCCGCGCGGCTGGCTGGAGTGGAACGACCGCTTCCGCGACACCGCGCGCGCCTTCTGGCTGGGCGGCGACTGCACGCGCGGCGAGCTGGCGCTGCGCCTGGCCGGCAGCAGTGACCTCTTCCAGGCCCGCCGCCGCTCGCCGCTGGAGAGCGTCAACTACATCGTCAGCCACGACGGCTTCACGCTGGCCGACCTCGTCAGCTACGACATGCGCCACAACGAGGCCAACGGCGAACACAACCGCGACGGCCACGGCCACAACCTCAGCTGGAACTGCGGCTGGGAAGGCCCGACCACCGACCCGCTGGTGCTCGGCCGGCGCGAGCGCCTCAAGCGCGCCCTGCTGGCCACCGTGCTGCTGGCCCAGGGCACGCCCATGCTGGCGGCCGGCGACGAACTCGGTCACAGCCAGCGCGGCAACAACAACCCGTACTGCCAGGACAACGAGATCACCTGGATCGACTGGTCGCGCGCCGACGCTTCGCTGATCGCCTTCACCGCCCACCTGCTGGACCTGCGCCGCCGTCTGCTGCCGCTGGACGGCCGCTGGTACACCGGCCTGCCCGACGCCCGCGGCCGGCACGACCTGGCCTGGCTGCGCCGCACCGGCACGCCGATGACGCCGGAGCACTGGAACAACCGCATGTCGCGCATCGTCGGCCCCTGGATCGGCGTGCCGGGCCGCGGCGGGGCGCCGCTGCTGCTGCTCATCAACGGCCGCGACATGGACGCGCCCTTCACGCTGCCGCCGGGCCGTTGGGTGGCTGAGCTGGACACCACGCAAGCCGATGGGCGAAGCCCCTGGCAGCGCCCTGAAGGCGCCGGCGCCGACGAACCCTTCCTGCTGCTGGCGCGCAGCGTCGTGCTGATGCGCGACGCCGCGGGCTGACTCCCCGAACGAGAGAACCGAGATGCGATTCCCCCGAGCCAGCGGCGTGCTGCTGCACCCCACCTCCCTGCCCGGCCCCCACGGCAGCGGCGACCTCGGCCCCGAGGCCTACCACTTCGTCGACTGGCTGGTGGCCGGTGGCCAGCGCCTGTGGCAGCTGCTGCCACTGGCCGGCATCGGCCCGGGCAACTCGCCCTACATGAGCAACTCGGCCTTCGCCGGCAACGTGCTGCTGGTGGACTTGCAGGACCTGCAGCGCGAAGGCTGGCTGGACGAGGCCGACCTCGCCCCGGTCGCCGGCATGCTGGAGGCCAAGGTCGACTACGCCGTGGTCTACCCCTTCCGCATGGAGCGCCTGCACAAGGCCGCAGCGCGCTTCGCCGCCGCCGGCACCGCGGCACAGCGCGAGGACTACGCGCGCTTCCAGGCCGAGCAGAGCAGCTGGCTCGCTGACTTCGCCCTTTTCATGTCGCTGTGCGAGAGCCTCGCGTGGCGCGACTGGTGCGAATGGGAGCCGGGCCTGGCGAAGCGCGAACCGGCGGCGCTGGCGGCGGCCAAGGCGAAACACGCCGACCGCATCGCCTTCTGGCAGTTCTGCCAGTGGCGCTTCTTCCGCCAGTGGGCGAAGTTGAAGGCCTACGCCAACGGCAAGGGCGTGGAGATCATCGGCGACACGCCGATTTTCATCGCCTACCTCAGCGCCGAGGTCTGGGCCAACCAGCACCTGTTCGACCTCACGCCCGAAGGCCGGCCGCGCGTGGTGGCCGGCGTGCCGCCCGACTTCTTCAGCGCCACCGGCCAGCGCTGGGGCAACCCGCTGTACAAGTGGAGCGAGCACGCCAAGGACGGCTACGCGTGGTGGGTGGAACGGGTGAAGCGCACCTTCGAGCTGGTGGACATCGTGCGCATCGACCACTTCCGCGGTTTCGCCGGCTACTGGGAGATCCCGGCCAGCGAACCGACGGCCGTGAAGGGCCAGTGGGTGCCAGGCCCCGGCGAGCCGCTCTTCAAGGCCATCAGCAAGGCGCTGGGGCCCATGCCCATCATCGCGGAGGACCTGGGCGTGATCACGCCCGACGTGGACGCCCTGCGCAAGAAGTTCGGCCTCCCCGGCATGCGCATCCTGCAGTTCGCGTTCGCGGGCGACGCGTCGGACCGCTTCCTGCCCCACAACCACGAGCCCGACACCGTGGTCTACACCGGCACGCACGACAACGACACCGTGGCCGGCTGGTGGGCCACCGCCACCGAGCGCGAGCGCCATTTCGCGCGCGGCTACCTGGCCACCGACGGCCACGACATGCCCTGGACGCTGATCCGCGCCGCCATGGCCAGCGTGGCCGACACCGCCGTGCACCCCATGCAGGATGTGCTGGCCCTCCCCACCGACTGCCGCATGAACTTCCCCGGCCAGGAAAGCGGCTGGTGGGGCTGGCGCTTCCAGTGGAACCAGGTGCAGCCCTGGCACGCCGGCCGGCTGGCCGAGTTGTGCCGGCTCTACGGGCGCACGCCGCAGACGGCGTAACGGCGCGCTCCTGACCCGCGTCAAGGCCGCCCACGGGGTCGGCGGCCTACAGTGCCCGGCAGGAGGGGAACACCTGCCATGAGCAAGATCCTGCTGCTGTACTCCAGCGTCTACGGCCTGTCCAAACGCATCTGCGAAAGGCTGCAGGCGCATCTGGCCGAGAAGGGCGAGAGCGCCGAGGTGCATGCGCTCGTCGATGACACCGTGGACCCCGCGGCCTTCGACGCCATCGTCATCGGTGCCAGCATCCGCCAGGGCAAGCACAACCCCAGCGTGCTGGCCTTCGTGCAGAAGCACGTGGCGCTGCTGGAGGCCAAGCCCAGCGCCTTCTTCACGGTGAACCTGGTGGCGCGCAAGCCGCACAAGAACACCCCCGAGACCAATCCCTACCTCAAGCGCTTCCTGGCCACCTGCCCCTGGCACCCCAAGCTGCTGGGCGTGTTCGCCGGTGAACTGGACTACTCGCGCTACGGCCCGGTGGAGCGCCGCATGATGCAGCTGGTCATGTGGATCAACAAAGGGCCGACAGACCCGAGCACGCGCGTGCAGTTCACCAACTGGACCGAGGTGGAGCGCTTCGCGGGCCGCGTCGAGGCGCTGGCCCATTCATGACGTCCAAGGCATCGCGGCGCGAGGCCCGAGCCCTGCTGCTGCACGTGGCGGCTGCCCTGCTGCTGCTGCTGCTGCTGGCCTGCAGCCCGTGGATCGTGATGGTGCGGCAGTGGCCGGCGCATCCACACTGGGGTGACTTCGCGCATCTGGGCCTGGGTCTGGCCGTCACGGGCCTGGCCTTGGGCCTGGCCGTCAGCGGCGTGCAGCGCGGGCGCTGGCCGCTGTGGCTGCCGCTGGGCGCAGCCGGCCGCGCCAGGCTGGCGCAGGACCTCGGCGGCCTGCTGCGTGGCCGCGTCCCCCCGTCGGAGAGCGGCGGCCTGTTCTCGCTGTTCGAAGGCCTGCTGCTGCTGGCCTTGCTGGCGGCCGGGCTCTCCGGGCTGGCCTGGCTGGCCGTGCAGGGCACGGACCTGGCCATGGACGTGGGCGATGTCCATCGCATGCTGGCCCTGGCGGCTGCTACGCTGCTGGCCGCCCACTTTGCCGCCGTGGCGCTGCACCTGCGCGATTTCTTCTGATCAGCCCTCC
Organism: uncultured Rubrivivax sp.; assembly: GCA_964495125.1. Taxonomy (GTDB): domain Bacteria; phylum Pseudomonadota; class Gammaproteobacteria; order Burkholderiales; family Burkholderiaceae_C; genus Rubrivivax. Next base: position 1,828 of record CAZBUU010000293.1, on the reverse strand, counting down.
AGCGCCGCCACCTCGGCGGTGAGCCGCTGCGCCGTCCGCGTCGTGGCCTTCAGCAGGTTCAGGAGCAGGCGTGCGGCCAGCCGGGGCTCTTCATCCTGAATCTGCGCGAACGCGGCCGCGCTGAGCGACAAGCACACCACCGGGGTGTCGGCACGCACGTCGGCACCGCGCAGGCCGCCGGCGATGAGCGCGGCCTCGCCGAAGCCCATGCCGGCCGACAGGGTCTGCAGCCGGCGGACGCCCCCCTGCGGCAACGGCAGCACCACACTGACTTCGCCCTGCAACAGGAAGAAGAGCGCGTCGGCGGGCTCGCCGATGTGCACGACACCGTCGCCCGGGTCGAACTCCAGCCGCTTCAGGGGCGCACGCAGCGCCCTCAGCTCTGCCGCCGTCATGCCTTCGCACCACAGGTGGCCTTCGAGGCCGTCCACCGCCGCCAAGGGCGCGGCCGGCGGTGCGGCGCCCTGCTCGCGCAGCAACAGCCGCTCGCACCACTCCAGGCCCAGGTCCAGCTCGGGCTGGAACTCCACCGCCGATGCCGCCAGCGAGGCCAGCTCACGGTCCAGCCCGGCCAGCAGCTCGCCGCGCCGCACGCGCGACAGCACCAGCCGGCGCCCGTGCGACACGCAACTGGCCGCCAGCCCCGCGATCAGCCGCGTGGCGGCCGGGTCGGCCCGCGACACGCGCTTGAAGTCCAGCAGCGCCACCCGCCAGTCGCCCTGCGACAGCTCGCGCAGCACGGGCTCCAGCGTCGTGAAGCGCAGGTCGCCCTGCAGTTCGAAGACGCGGGCGCCGTCACCGTGGCTGTCCAGCCAGCGGCTCTCGGCCGCCGGGCGGCGGCGCTTGCTGCGCACGCCGGCCAGCGTGTAGCGGGCGCGCACGGTGGATGCCGAAGGCCGCGGCGGCTGCAGGAAGTGCAGGCCCAGGTCGCGCGAAATGGCCTCGCAGGCCGCCACGCCGCGCACGCTGTTGCCGCGCTCGTCCAGCGGCGGCGAGAAGATGCCGATGCCCAGTTGCCCCGGCAGCACGGCGATGACGCCGCCGCCCACGCCGCTCTTGGCCGGCAGGCCGACGCGCCAGACCCACTCGCCAGTGAAGTCGTAGACGCCGCAGGTGGTCATCACGCTGAGCACCGGGCCCACGCAGTCGGCCGCCAGCGCGCGCTGCTGCGTCAGCGGGTTGACGCCGCCGTTGGCCAGCGTGGCGCCCATCAGCGCCAGGTCGCGGCCGGTGACCAGCACCGAGCACTGGCGGAAGTACAGCTCCAGCGCCGGCTCGGGGTCGGTCTCGATGATGTCGCAGTTGCGCAGCAGGTGGCCGATGGCTCGGTTGCGATGGCCGGTGCTGCGCTCGCTCTCGAACACCGCCTCGTCGATGGACAGCGGCCGCCCGGCGTAGGCGGACAGCGTCTCCAGCACCCGCTGCAGGCGCTCGCCGAGGGTGTCGCCCTGCACCAGGGAGGCCATGGCGATGGCTCCCGCGTTGATCATCGGATTCAAAGGTCGCCCCGTGTCGGGCTCCAGGCTGATGGAGTTGAAGGCCTCGCCGGAGGGCTCCACGCCGACCTTGCGCCGCACCGCCTCGGCGCCCCGGTCCTGCAGCGCCAGACCGTAGGTCATGGGCTTGGACACCGACTGGATGGTGAACGCCTGCCGCGTGTCGCCCACCTCGTAGACCTGCCCGTCGACCGTGGCGATGGCGATGCCGAAGGACGCCGGCAGGGCCTTGGCCAGTTCAGGGATGTAGGTGGCGACCTGCCCCGAATCGAGGCGGGACAGCTCCCGGTGCAGGGCTTCCAGGTAGGCCTGGACGGGAGAAACGGGCGAAG
>CAZBUU010000292.1:0-5785 GCA_964495125.1 uncultured Rubrivivax sp. | reverse complement strand
GCCGCCTGGCCGGCGCTGCGAACCACTGCTCGGGCGGCACCACCTGCGGCGCGGGCGGGTCGGCCAGGTAGTGCGGCGACATGATCTGCACGCCGTTCTCGTTGAACACGTCCTGGATGTGGCCCAGCAGCCGGTTGATGGCCTCGGCGCGGCGGCGCGGCGCGCTGCGGTCGGCCTGGGCCACCAGGCGGTACTCGACGTAGAAGTCCGACAGCGCCGTCTGCACGACGTAAGGCGCCGGGTCCTTCGCGACGCCCGGCGTGCGCGCCGCGGCCTCCAGCAGCATGGCGTGCACCTGGCGCCAGGGCGTGGCGTAGCCGATGGTCACGGCCGTGTGCAGCATGAACTGGCCGTCGCCCACCAGGCGCGAGAAGTTGCGCACCGGCTGGCTGAAGACCACGGCGTTGGGCAGGCTCACCTCTTCGCCCAGGCCAGTGTGGATCTTGGTGGCGAACAGGCCCACCGTGCGCACCGTGCCTTCCACGTCGCCGATCTTCACGTACTCGCCCGGCCGCAGCGTGCGGCTGTACATGACGCTGAGGCCGGAGACGATCTGCCCCACCACGCCCGAAGCGCCCAGCGACAGCATCAGGCCCGCCAGCACCGACACGCCCTTGAAGGCCTCGCTGCTGGCCCCCGGCAGGAAGGGGTAGGCCAGCGCCAGCGCGAACAGCCAGATGACGAAGTTGATGACGCGCCGCGTGGGGCCGGCGGTGTCGGCGTCCAGCCAGCCGTAGCTGGCATCGCCGGCTTCCACGCGCGCCATGAAGGCGGTGCACACGCGCGTCAGCAGCCGCGCCAGCACGAACACCAGCACTGCCGACAGCAGCCCCGGCACGGCGCCTGCCGCTGCCACGGCGAACTGCTGCAGCAGCTCCAGCAGCCACTGCGTGCTGCGCTCGCCCCAGGGCCGGGTGTAGGCGAACTGCTGCAGCACGAAGGCGATGCACAGGTCGGCCAGCAGCAGCAGCAGCGCCCAGGTGACGAAGCCGGCCGCCGCGTGCGCCAGGGTCTGCGCATGCTGGCCCAGGGCGAGCCAGGCGCTGGCCGGCGCGCGCGCGCCGCCGGCGGGGGTGGGCGCGCTGCTCGTGCGCATCACCACCAGCCGGCGCAGCCGCCACAGCCCGGCCATCAGCACCGCGGTGATGAGCACCGCCAGCGCCGACATGCCCAGGCCGATGCCGATGCGCCGCGGGTCGGCGGCCTCGCGCACTTCCGTCACCGCCTTCTGCAGGCGCGCGCGCACGGCCTCGGCCGCTTCGGCGAGCGAGAAGGCGACGGGGTCCTCGATGTCGTCGGGCACGAGGTGGAAGACCACCGTGCCGTCCACGCGCAGCCCGGCGGTGCCGCCTTCGATCCACACCGTCACCTCGCCGGGGCCGCCGCGGGCCAGCACCGTCTGCAGCGCGGCCTGGCCCAGCGCCGCGCGCTGTGCCGGCGTGCGGCCCAGCAGCGTGCCGCGGAAAGTGACGATGGGGCGGCGGTTGAGATAGAGGCTGTCGTCGTCGGCGCTGGCGCCACCGCTGGCCGAGGCCGGGGCCAGCGCCGGGGCGACCGCCGGAGCCAGTGCCGGTGCCAGCGGCGGCGGCAGCGGCGGGGCCAGCGGCGGCACCAGCGGTGCCGTGCCCTGCGCTGCGGCCGAGGCCGTGAAGAACCAAGCGGCCACCCACAGCCACCGCGAGCGCTTGCGGGTCATCGGGGGTCTCCTCCTCTTTGCTGCATGGTAGCGTTTGGCTTCCGAGTCAGGAGGAACGTCATGCGTCGGATGTGGAGCGCAGCGCTCTGTGCTGCCGTGATGCTGGTGGCGGGTTGCGTCGACCTGAAGCCCGCCGTGCCGGGCGCGCAGGCGCTGGCCCAGGGGCTCAGCTTCGCGCCGGGCGTGCCGGAAGGCGCGCTGCCTGGCGACGCCAAGCCCTTCCCGCATGCCGCCTTCGTGCTGCTGCCCGCGCACAGCGCCGTGGGGCTGCTGGTGCCCGTGCCCTTCATCACCGAGGCCGTGGAGTCGGCCATCAACTCGGGTGCGGCCAGCGCTGCCGCCAGCCACTACGCCGACATCGACCCGCAGCGCATCGTGCAGCGCGCCATGCAGGGCAGCCCGGTGCTGTCAGCCACGCCCGGCGGCGCGAAGCTGCAGGCCTTCGCCTTCGTGCAGGAAGGTTCGGACGACCGCTACCGCCTGGCCCTGGTGGCCCATGTCACGGCCCCGGACTGGACCGGTCGCTACCTCGTGCACCTGCCCACGGCCTGGCCGGTGGCCGACTACCGCAACCCCGGCCCGGCCGTGCTGGCTGGCCTGCGGCGGGAACTGGAAGCCGGCGCCGTGGAACTGCGCGGCCTGCTGGAGCGCGCGCAGCGCGGCCAGCTGGCAGGCAGCGGCGTGCACGCGAACGTGGGCAGCCTGCACCTCGTCGCCGGCAAGGTGGGTGGGTATCTTTCGCCCTCGCTGGTGGTGGCGCGCGACGTGGAGATCATCGACGACACGCCCGAGGTGCTGGTCTTCCGCAGCCGCGGTGACGTCACCTCCGAAACCGCTGCCGGTGGCCTGTTCTTCGGCGTGCACCGTCTGCTGAAGAGCCAGCTTCACACCTTCGACAAGCTGCCGCCGAAGAAGGCTTGAAGCCCGGCTACGGTGCCCGCGCGGCGCCGGTGGTGGCGTCGAAGCGCGCCAGGTAGTCGCTGCGCTCGGTGCTGCACAGGCGGTCCCACCAGGTGAACCACAGGCCGTAGTTGCCGCGAGCCGTCTCGTGGTGCAGGTGGTGGTGGGTGGTGGTGGTGAAGCGGCCCCAGACCGCATGCCGCACGAAACCGCGCGGCATGATCTCCACCGCCGCGTGGCCGTGGGCGTTGCGGACGATCTGGTGCAGCGAGAACGCCACCAGCACATGCCAGTGCAGCGGCACCACCAGCAGCGCCAGCGGCGTCACCAGCCCGTTGATCAGCGCTTCCACCGGGTGGAAGGCGTAGGCCGCGAAGGGCGAGGGCTGGCGCGAGCGGTGGTGCACGCCATGCACGTGGCGCAGCCACCACGGGCGGTGCAGCAGCCGGTGCGTCCAGTAGAAGTACGCGTCGTGCCACAGCAGCATCGCCGGCAGGCTCAGCACGTACCAGGCCCAGCCGTGCCGGGCGGGTTCGCGGTAGATCTCGGCGTGGCCCGTGATGACCAGCGCAAACACCGCCATGCCCAGCGCCGCGAAAACGAACAGCGTGCTGACGGAGTAGCCGATTTCGCGCCGCAGGTCGCCGGCCGAAGGCCAGGCGTCGATGACGCGCCGTGCCAGCCGCCGCTTCAGCAGAACGTGCAGCAGCCCCCACATCGCCGTGGCCACTACGGCGTAGCGCAGCATCTCGGCCATGAAGTTGAAGCGCCAGCCGCGCAGCAGGGCCTGCCAGGCGGCGGGGTCGGACCAGAGGGTCTCCATGGCGCCTGGAGTGTGCCGCAAGCGTGGCACGCGCTTTGCGCCCCGGGCCGCCATGTCTGCCGAATCCGTCACCCGCCTGCCCGACGCCAGCGCCGCCGACCGCCTGGCGCTGCTGCTGGAAAGCACCGGCGAAGGCATCTTCGGCATCGACATGGCGGGCGAATGCACCTTCGTCAACCGCGCCGCCGCACAGGCACTGGGCCGGCGCACCGAAGAAGTGCTGGGGCGGAACATGCATGTGCTGATCCACCACTCGCATGCCGACGGCCGCCACTACCCCGAGTGCGACTGCCCCATCTTCAACGCCTTCCGCCGCGGCCTGCCCTGCCGCATCGACGACGAGGTGCTGTGGCGCGCCGACGGCACGCCTTTCGCGGCCGAGTACTCCAGTTACCCCGTCATCGAGCGCGGCGAGGTGCGCGGCGCCGTGGTGACCTTCGTCGACATCACCGGGCGCAGGCGTGCGGAAGAGCTGCTGCGCCGCACCAACGAGGACCTGGAGCGCCGCGTGGCCGAGCGCACGCGCGAGCTGCGCGACCTGGCCAACCACCTGGAGGCTGTGCGCGAGAGCGAGCGCAAGCGCATCGCGCGCGAGATCCACGACGAGCTGGGCTCGCTGCTCGTGGCGCTGAAGATGGACACGCACTGGCTGGGCAAGCGCGTGGCCGGCGCGCCCGAGCTGGTGGCCAAGTGCCAGGGCATGGGCCGGCTGATCGACACCGCGGTGGACAACGTCGGCCGCATCATCACCGACCTGCGCCCCAGCATCCTGGACCACCAGGGCCTGTGGGCGGCGCTGGAGTGGCAGGCGCAGGAGTTCATCGACAGCAGCGAACTGGACACCACGCTGCAGCTGCACGTGGAAAGCGGCCTGCCGCCGCCCGAAGGCGGATGGGCCATCGCCGTGTTCCGCATCTTCCAGGAGATGCTGTCCAACGTGGCGCGCCACGCCCGCGCGCGCAGCGTGCGCATGGGCATCCACGTCGACGGTCCGCCGCAGCCGGTGCTGTACCTGGAGGTGCGCGACGACGGCGTCGGCGCCCCCGCTCAGGCGCTGGCCGACCCGCAGGCCTTCGGCGTCATCGGCATGCGCGAACGCGCCGGGCACTTCGGCGGGCGGTTGACCATCGACAGCGCGCCCGGCCAGGGCACGCGCGTGCGGCTGACGATGCCGCTGCCGGAGTGAGCATGGCCGTGCAGGTGCTGATCTGCGACGACCACCTCATCGTGCGCCAGGGCATCAAGCAGGTGCTGGCCGACGCGCCCGACATCGAGGTCGCGGCCGAGGCCGCCAGCGGCCCCGAGGCCCTGGCGCGCGTGCGCCAGGGCGGCATCGACGTGGTGCTGCTGGACATCGCCATGCCGCAGCGCGACGGGCTGGACATCCTGCGCCAGCTGAAGAGCGAAGCGCCGAAGCTGCCGGTGCTGATGCTGTCCACCTACCCCGACCGCCAGTACGCCGTGCGCAGCCTCAAGCTGGGCGCCGCCGGCTACCTGAACAAGAGCGCCGATGCCGAGCAGATGATCGATGCCGTGCGCAAGGTGGCGCGCGGCGGGCTCTTCATCACCGGCAGCGTGGGCGAGTTGCTGGCCGGTGCGCTGTCGACGGCCTCCGGCCCCGGCACGGGGCCCGACGAACAGCCGCTGGCCGAGCAGCTGTCGCACCGCGAGTACCAGGTCTTCCGCCTGCTGGCCGAAGGCCGCAGCGTGGGCGAGATCGCCGAGCAGCTGGTGCTCGCGCCCAACACCGTGAGCACCTACCGCGCGCGCATCCTCGACAAGACCGGCATGCGCAACGACGTGGAACTGGCGCTGCTGGCGGTGCGCCAGGCGCTGCTGTGAGGCCTCAGGCCGGCTGGCCCTGCACGCGCTGGATGCAGTCCAGCAGCGCCTCTTCCGGGTAGGGCTTGCCCAGCACCAGCGTCACGCCGGCTTCCTCGGCGGCGGCTTTCAGGCGGTCGTCGGCCGAGGTGATCATGATGATGGCGATGTCGCGCGCCTTGGGGTGGGTGCGCACGTGGCGCGTCAGCGCGAAGCCGTCCAGGCCGGGCATTTCCACGTCGGTGACCAGGACCAGCGGCACTTCCTGCTCGATCAGCTCCGCGGCCTGCGCGCCGTCTTCGGCCAGCACCACGCGGTAGCCGTGCTGGGCCAGCAAGCGGCTGGTCTTCACGCGCACCACCTTGGAGTCGTCGGCCACCATCACCAGCGTGTCTTCGGGGCGGCGAGGGGCTGCCGGTGCAGCGGGTGGTGCCGGCGGTGGGGCCAGCCGGCGCGCCTCGGCCTCGGCGCGGCGACGGGCTTCCTCGGCCAACTCAGCGGCGCGGCGCTCGGCGGCGGCGCGGGCCGCGGCCATCGCAGCGGCG
>CAZBUU010000291.1:767-5792 GCA_964495125.1 uncultured Rubrivivax sp. | reverse complement strand
TCTGGAGCGACGCCGGCTGGGCCTGGCTGCAGGCCGAAGGCCGCCGCGCGCCCGGCGGTGTCGAGCAGTTGGTGGGTGGCGTGCTGGTGGCGCGCGGCGGGCCCGACGCCGGCCTGCAACGCGCCAGCCCCTCGCAGCCCGCCGTGCACGTGAGCCGCCACGAGGCCGAGGCCTGGTGCCGCTGGGCGGGCCGGCGCCTGCCCACCGAACCCGAGTGGGAGATCGCTGCCTGCCAAGGCGCCGGCCGCGGGTTTGTCTGGGGCGACGTCTTCGAGTGGGTGGCCGGCCGGGCGCGCAGCTGGGTCGGCGCCGGCGTGCCCGCTCCCGGCTGTCTGGACGCGCTGCCGCCGCCGGGCTTCGGCGTGCTGCGTGGCGGCTCCTGGGCCACGCGCTCGCGCTGCAAGCACCCCAAGGCCCGTCGTTTCCTGCACCCGGGCGCCGACCATGCCTTCAGCGGCTTCCGCAGCTGTGCGCCCTGAAGTCCTCGCCCTGACGCTGGTGCTGGCCGCGCCGGCCATCGCGGCGCCGCAGACCTTCACGCTGCACGATGCCGAGCGCGGGCGCGAGGTGCCGGTGGCCGTCTACGCGCCCGCCGAGCCCTGCAGCGCCGCGCGGCCCTGCCGGCTGGCACTCATCAGCCCCGGATATGGTGGCGGCCCGCGAAGCCACGAGGCCTACACCTTCCTGGCCGACGTGCTGAACCGCGAGCGCTACGTGGTCGTGGGCGTGCAGCACGAACTGCCCGGCGACGCCCCCATCGCCACCACCGGCGCCGACCTTCGCACGCTGCGGCGCCCGAACTGGCAGCGCGGGGCCGCAACGCTGCGCTTCGTGCGCCAGGCGCTGGCCGCACGGTGGCCGCACGTGGACACGCGCCAGCCCCTGCTGGCCGGGCATTCCAACGGGGGCGACATCTCGGCGCAGGCGGTGGCCGAAGACCCCGCCTTCGCCTCGGCCCTGGTGACGCTGGACCACCGCCGCAACCCCTTGCCGCGCAGCCGCACGCCGCGCGTGCTGACGCTGCGGGCGGGCGAGTTCCCGGCCGACCCGGGCGTGCTGCCTGATGCCGACGAACAGGCCAGCGCCGGCACCTGCGTCGTGCTGTTGCCCGAGGCCCGCCACGCCGACCTGCACGACGGGGGTCCGCCGGCGGTGAGGCGCCGCGCCGCCGAGGCGCTGGGCCGCTTCCTGCAGGGCGGTGAAGCCCGCGCTGACACGGCGGCGGGCGAACGGGCATCATCGCGTCTTCCGCCCGCGAACCCCTCCCCATGCCCCAGATCACCCTGAACGTGAACGGCCAGTCCCGCACGGCCGACGTCGAAGCGCAGACCCTGCTCGTGGACTTCCTGCGCGGCACGCTGGCGCTCACCGGCACGCATGTCGGCTGCGACACCGGCCAGTGCGGCTGCTGCACCGTGCTGCTGGACGGCCGCTCGGTGAAGGCCTGCAGCACGCTGGCCGTGCAGGCCGCCGGCCGCAGCGTGACCACGGTGGAGGGCCTGGCCCGGGCCGACGGCACGCTGCACCCGGTGCAGGAGGGCTTCATCGCCTGCCACGGCCTGCAGTGCGGCTATTGCACGCCGGGCATGCTGATGTCGGCCACCTGCCTGCTGAGCGAGAACCCCAAGCCCAGCGAGGCTGAGATCCAGCAGGCGCTGGAAGGCAACCTGTGCCGCTGCACCGGCTACGTGAACATCGTGGCGGCCGTGAAGCACGCGTCCAAGCTGATGACGGAGGGCCAGGCATGAATGCGCCGATCGAAGCCAGCCGCTTCGGCAGCGGCCAATCGGTGCGCCGCGTGGAGGACCCGGCATTGGTGCAGGGCCAGGGCCGTTTCACCGACGACCATGTGCTGCCCGGCCAGACCTGGCTGGTGTTCCTGCGCAGTGACCGTGCTCACGCGAAGATCCTGGGCATCGATGCCACGGCCGCGAAGGCCATGCCCGGTGTGCTGGCCGTCTTCACGGGCGCCGATCTTGAAGCCGCCGGCGTCAAGCCCATCGCCGTGGCCGTGCCCTTCAAGCGCCCGGGCGGCGGCGCCTTCAGCGTGCCGCCCAAGCGCGCGCTGGCCCACGAGGTGGTGCGCTACGTCGGCGAGGCCGTGGCGGCCGTGGTGGCCACTTCGCGCGAGGCGGCGCGCGCCGCCGCCGCGGCGGTGGTGGTGGACTACGAGGACTTGCCCGCCGTCGGTGACCTGATGGCCGCAGTGGCGCCGGGTGCACCGGCCGTTTGGCCCGAGGTGCCCGACAACATCGCCGCCGAATCCCGCCACGGTGACGCCGCGGCCACCGAGGCCGCTTTTGCTGCCGCCGCGCACCGCGTGGCCCTGACGCTGGTGAACCAGCGCCTGGCACCCAGCCCCATGGAGCCGCGCTCGGTGCTGGCCTGGATGGAGGGCGAACGCCTGACGCTGCGCATGAGCAGCCAGATGCCCAGTGGCGTGCGCGGCACGCTCACGGCCTGCCTGCCCGGCCGCACGGCCGAGAACACGCGCGTGGTGGTGGGCGACGTCGGCGGCGGCTTCGGCATGAAGACCGGCGCCTACCCCGAGGACGTCGTGCTCGCCTTCGCCGCGCAGGCCACCGGTCGCCCGGTGAAGTGGCAGGCCGAGCGCGTGGAGGAGTTCCTCGCCGCCGTGCATGGCCGCGACCAGCTCAGCCACGCCGAACTGGCGCTGGACGCCAACGGCAAGGCGCTGGCATTGCGCGTGCGCAGCCTGGCCGGCGTGGGCGCCTGCCCCACGGCCACGTCCTTCGTCATCCCGCTGCTCATCGGCCCCTGGGTCAGCACCAGCATCTACGACATCCCGCTCGTCAGCCTGAAGCTCAGCGGCGTGCTCACGAACCAGGCGCCCACGGGCGCCTACCGCGGCGCCGGCCGGCCCGAGGCCATCTACATCATCGAGCGGCTCTTCGACGCCGCCGCGCGCGAGATGGGCCTCGACGGCGCCGAGCTGCGCCGCCGCAACATGATCCGCCCCGCGCAGCTGCCCTACACCACGGCCATGGCGCAGGTCTACGACAGCGGCCATTTCGAGCAGATCCTCGACCAGGGCCTGGAACTCGCTGACTGGGACGGCTTCGCCGCGCGGCGCGAGGCGTCGAAGGCGCGCGGCAAGCTGCGCGGCCGCGGCATCGCCACCTTCCTGGAATGGACCGGCGGCAACGCGCTGGAAGAGAACGTCAGCGTGGCCGTCACGGCCGACGGCTTCATCGAACTCACCAGCGCCACCATGCCCATGGGCCAGGGCATCGCCACCAGCTACGTGCAGCTGGCGCACGACGTCTTCGGCGTGCCGCCCGAGCGCATCCGCATCCTGCAGGGCGACACCGACCGTGCCAACGGCTTCGGCAGCGCCGGCAGCCGCAGCCTGTTCACCGGCGGCGCCGCCGTGCGCGTGGCCAGCCAGAAGACCGTGGACGAGGGCAAGCAGCTCGCCGCGCAGGCGCTGGAGGCGGCGGCCGGTGACATCGAGTACGCCGCCGGGCGTTTCACCGTCGCGGGCACGGACCTCGGCATCGGCCTCTTCGAGCTGGCCGCCAAGCAAGCCGGCCTGCGTTTCGTGGTGAGCGCCGCCGCCAAGGCCGGCGCGCCCAGCTGGCCCAACGGCTGCCACATTGCCGAGGTGGAGGTGGACCCCGCCACCGGCGACGTGCAGGTGGTGGCCTATGCATCGGCCAACGACATCGGCCGCATCGTCAGCCCGTCCATCGTGCGCGCGCAGGTGGAAGGCGGCGCGGTGCAGGGCATCGGCCAGGCGCTGTGCGAACAGGTGGTCTACGACGCGCAGGGCCAGCTGCTGTCGGCCAGCTTCATGGACTACGCCATGCCGCGTGCCGACGGCTTCGTCGGTTTCAAGACCGTGTTCGACGAGCGCATGCCCTGCCTGACCAACCTGCTGGGCAGCAAGGGCGTGGGCGAGCTGGGCACCATCGGCGCCACGCCGGCGGTGGTGAACGCGGTGGTGGACGCCGTGGCGTCTGCAGGCCACGGCCGCGCGGCCGAGCGGCTGCAGATGCCGCTGACGGCCGAACGCGTGTGGCGCGGCCTTCGTGGCGACTTCGGGCCGGCGATCACGCTGCCGGCCTGAGGCCTTTTCAGGACCCGTTGCCCGCGGGCGGCACCAGGGCCTGCGGCACGGTGCCCATCCAGCTGCCTTCGCTGGCGTCCAGTTCCTCGACCGTCATCTCGCGCGCGTCGATCTGCGTGTCGCGACGGTCATTGCTCAGGGGCAGGCCGGCATCGGGGTGTCCGTGCTTGCCGGCGTCTTCGCGCACCTCGGCGGCCACCTTCAGCAAGCGCAGCCGGTCGATCATCTCCGCCAGCAGCGGCGAGGCTTCGTCGATGACGAGCCGGTGCGCCTGCACCGTGGCCTTGTTCAGCACCGCGCTGGGCAGCTCGCCCACCGCGTCCCAGCCGCGACCCAGGGCGTCCAGCACGAACACGAGGTGGCGCATGGTGCGGGCCGCCTGGTCCAGGTCATTGGCGATGAGCCGCGCGTGCAGTTCGATGCGAAGGGCGTTCAGCGCGTCGGCTTCGCGCTGCTCAGGGCTGCGTCGTCGCTCGACCAGTGCCACGTGCAGCTTGCCGTCGCGCCGTTCCAGCGCGATGGGGCGGCCGAGCAGGCTCTTGGCCCAGCTCAGCGAACCCACCGGTCCGGCGGGAGCGCGTCGTTCACGCTTGACGCGGCCGGTGGCCGTCGGCTTTCGGGGAGTGGGTCGTTCGGGCATCCCGGCGTCATCGGCGCGCGCGGCGCCGGCTTGAGCCGCCGGATGTGACGCATTTCAGGTCCGGCGGGGCGGCGCGCGCCGCGGCGCCGCCAGCACGGCCGCCAGGTCGGCCAGGCTGTCCAGGTTGTGCGCCGGCAGGAAGGCGTCCACGTGCGGCAGCATGGCGCGGATGCCGCTGGCGCGCGGCTGGAACTGCTCGAAGCGCAGCAGCGGGTTCAGCCAGATCAGCCGCCGGCAGCTCTTGTGCAGGCGGTCCATCTCGAAGCGCAGCTGCTCGCAGCGCGGCGCGGTGCGC
>CAZBUU010000291.1:0-757 GCA_964495125.1 uncultured Rubrivivax sp. | reverse complement strand
GGGTGCCGTGCTCCAGCCCGTCGCTGATCAGCAGCACGGTGGCGCGGCCACCGGCCAGGCGGCGCGCCCAGCGCTGGTTGAACTCGTGCAGGCAGGCGCTGATGCGCGTGCCGCCCGACCAGTCCTGCACCTCGCGCACGACGCGGGCCACGGCGATGTCGGGGTCGCGCTGGCGCAGCGCGCGCGAGGTGCGCGTCAGCCGCGTGCCGAAGACGAAGCTCTCCACGCGCGCCTCGGCATGGCCCAGCGCGTGCGTGAAGTGCAGCAGCATGCGCGAGTAGCGGCTCATGCTGCCGGAGATGTCGGCCAGCACCACCAGCGGCGCGGGCTGTCGCCGCGGGCGCCGCCAGCGCAGTTCCCACAGCTCACCGCCGTGGCGGGCCTGGGCCTGCAGGGTGGCGCGGCCGTCCAGCCGGGCCGCGCGGCCGGCGTGCGGTGCGCGTTCGCTGCGGCGCGTGGGCAGCGGCTCGAACAGCAGCGCGATGTGCTTGAGCATCTGCTGCGCGGCGCGCCACTCGTCCGCCGTCATGGTGTCGAAGTCGGCCTTGCGCAGCAGCTCGCGGTCGTTCCAGGTGAGGGTGGCGTCCACCTCCACCTGTTCGGGCGGCGGTGGCGGCCTGGGCGCGTGCGGCGGCGTGGTGAAGAGGGCATCGGCCAGCCGACGGTTCTCGGCCACGGCCTGCTCGGTCTTGGCCTGCACCTTGGGCAGCAGCAGCGCCATCATGCGGCCGGCCACGTCGGGGTCGCGCCAGAAGAT
>CAZBUU010000290.1:0-5833 GCA_964495125.1 uncultured Rubrivivax sp. | reverse complement strand
GTGCGCGCCCACTCGAGCTCGGGTGCGGTCGGCGCGACGGCCGGGGCGCGGCCCGCGGACACGCTGGTCACCACCGCCGGCGGCTGCGGCAAGGCGATCGGCAGCAGCTTGTCGTCCAGCCGCAGCGCGTCGGCGGCGCGTGTCACGTCGCCGCTGCTGTGGCCGCCCGGGGTGCCCTCGGCGATGGCATCGGTCCAGTGGCCGAGGTAGGCCAGCGCCTCGGTGGTGAGCTGGCGCAGCGGGCCGTCCATGTGCGGTGCACTGGCCAGGCGGGCGTTGAACAGCTGTTCGCAGGCCCAGGCGGCTTCGCCGTAGTCACGCAGGCCCACCATGCGCGAGCTGCCCTTGAGCGTGTGGAAGGCGCGGCGCACCGCCGTCATGTCCTGCGTGCTGTCGGGCGCACCCTGCAGGCGTTCGACCGCGGCGTTGGCGTCGGCGATGACCTCGCGCGCTTCCTCGAGGAAGATCTCGCGCATCTCGGGGTCGTCTTCGAGGCCGGTGCCACCCGCCGGGGCTGGCTTGGGCGCGGGCACGGGTGCCGGAGCGGGTGCCGGCTCGGGCGCCGCCTGCGCCTGCAACGCACCCACCACGGCCGCCAGCTCGGCCCGCATGGCGGCGCGCGTGGCGGCGTCGTTGCCCTCGCGCAGGCCGGCGTGGGCGGTGGACAGCAGCTTGGCGAGCTCGCGCTCGTCGGCGGCCAGCGCCTGCTGCGCCAGCCTTTCGGCGTCGCGCGCCAGCACGCTGTCGGGCACCTGGGAGCGGGCAGCGTTGCCCAGGGCCTGCACCTGTTCCAGCAGCGGCGAACCGGCGGCGGCCAGCGGCGCCGGCGCGCTGACGGCGGCCTCGTCGAGCTGCGCAAAGGCCGAGACGCGCTCGGTCTTGCCCATCACCGCGCTGAGCACCCCGGTTTCCGGATCGAACTTGAACAGGCTCTTCGCCAGCTGCGGCTGCACGCTGAGCATGTCGATGAGGAAGCTCAGGGCGCCCAGGTTGTCGGCCAGGCGGTCGAAGGTGCCCACCTGCACGGCGCGCTGCGGATCGACCTCGGTGTTGGCCAGCGCGTCGACCTCGTCGCGCATGTGCAGCGCGGCGGCGGAGGCCTGGTCCAGGCCCAGCACCGAGAGCACGCCCCGCATGGACGACAGCTGGGCCGGCACCGGGATCAGCAGGTGGCGCTGCACCGGGTCCCGGAAGTACTGGTCGATCTGCTTCTCGACCTCGGACAGGGAGGCGCGCAGCTCGGCCACCACGCTGCCCATGGTCTGGCGGTCGCTGACGCGGCGGTAGAGTTCTTCCTGCCAGGCGTCCAGCGGCTGCGGCTCGGCCCCTTCGCGCACGGCGTCGATGCGCTGCGACAGGCGCTGCACGCGCGCGGCCAGCTCGGGGTGGTCGAACTCGCCGTCTTCCAGCGAGGCATCCAGGTACAGCATGCCGGTGGCGACTTCCATCGCCAGCGCCGCAGGCGGCTCCGTGCCGGAGTTGACCGTCCTGGCCGCCGCCTGCTGCAGGGCCGAGGCCAGCATCTCGCCGCCCGGCAGCAGCCGCTGCAGCGATTCACCCACCAACGCGAACTGCTCGGGCAGGGCGGCGGCGCGGTGCAGCTCGCCACCGGCCACGGCGGACCAGGAGTCCTTCGCGGCGGCGACGCGCTTGCGGGCCAGCACCAGCAGCGCCGGGTCGAAGCGGCCCAGGCGGGGCGTCTCGTAGTCGGCCGTGGGTTGCGACTCCAGCTGCCAGGCCTGGCGCACGGCGGCCAGCCGCGGGGCCTGGCCCGGGCCGGGCGACTTGGCGTGGCTGCAGAAGAACAGCAGGTCGGCGGCCAGGCGGTCGGAGATCTCGAGCGGCGCGCCGGCCCGCTGGCGCACCTGGGCCAGCAGTCGCGAGGCGATGCGCTTGGTGTAGTTGTCGCTGGCCAGCAGGCCGTGCGCCTGGGCTTCGAACGTGGCCGCGGCCAGTTGCCAGAAGGTGCCGAGGTGGGCCGGCGCGCTGTGGAGCATGCGCGCACCGGCGGCGAGGTCGGCGCAGAGGTCCGACAGCGCCGTCATCGTCGCCTTCGGCGCCGGGCCACCATGCTGGCGCATGAGCGCGAGCACCAGCGTTTCCATCGCGCCACGCGCTTCGTCGTCGGCGTTGCGCGGCATGGCGCGCGGGTCGTCGGGCAGCTCGCGCCACTGCCAGTCGACCTTCCACAGGTCGGCCGGGTGCACGCGGTCGGCGCCGGCCAGCGCCTGCGCCATGCGGTACTGCGGGAAGAGCGCCACCGGCGACACCGGCTTGCCGGCAAGCTGGCGGCCGAGGAAGTCGAGCAGCGCGAAGGAGACCTTCTCCACCGTGTCCACGGCCGCGGCATCCACCAGCGCCGGCTTGGCCACCATGCGCTGGACGGCGGCTTCGCTGGCGCGCAGCACGTCGGCCACCGCGGGCAGGCCCACCAGCTCGAGCGCACCCACGCCCTGGTGCAACTGGGCGCGGGCGGTGCGCAGCACGGAGGGGTCGACGGCGTCGAGCTCCGAGCCACTGGCGATCTCGGCCTCCTTCAGGTAGCGCCGCAGCGCGCGGTTCGCCGTCTCCAGCGAGCGCCGCAATTCGCCATGCACCCACGCCAGCGGGCTCAGGTCATCAGACTGACCTGCGAGGGGGGCGGCGCTGTCCATCGTGGCCATCGAGGCGTTTGCTTTCGCTGCTTCAGGCGATCTTGAACCGGGCGACCGAGGCCTTCAGTTCCTCGGCCGTGCGCGACAGCTCGCGCACCATCTGCGCGGTCGAGCGCGTGCCTTCGGAGGTCTGCTCCGTCACCGCGAAGATGTGCTGGATGTTGGCGGCCACGACGTTGGCGGATTCGGCTTCGCGCAGCGCTTCCTGCGAGATTCGCTGAATCAGGTCCGACAGTTCGCGCGTCACGCGGTCGATGTCGCCCAGCGCGGCGCCGGCGGCGTCGGACAGCCGGGCACCCTCCACCACACCCTGCGTGCTGCGCTCCATGGCGCCCACGGCATCCTGGGTGTCGGTCTGAATGGTGCGGACGATGGCGGCGATCTGACGCGTGGCGTCGCCGGAACGTTCGGCCAGGCGCTGCACTTCTTCGGCCACCACCGAGAAACCGCGGCCCGCTTCACCGGCGCTCGCGGCCTGGATGGCGGCGTTCAGGGCCAGCACGTTGGTCTGCTCGGTGATGTCGGAGATCAGCTCGGTGATTTCGCCGATCTCCTGCGAGCTTTCACCCAGCCGCTTGATGCGCTTGGAGGTTTCCTGGATCTGGTCGCGGATGGCGTTCATGCCGCCGATGGCGTTCTGCACCGCGCCCAGGCCCGTCTCGGCGGCCTTCAGCGACTGGCGCGCCACCTGGGCCGTTTCCTGGGCCTGCGCGGACACGTCGTTGATGCGGCCGGCCATCTGCAGCACCGATTCGCCGGTTTCGCGGATCTCGCGCAGCTGCTCCGTGGACGCGGCCAGCAGTTCGGTCGACGTCTGCTCCACCTGCGAGGTGGTCTCCGTCACGCGGCCCACCGTGTCCTGCACCTGCGACACCAGCGTGCGCAGTTCTTCCACGGTGTAGTTCACCGAGTCGGCGATGGCGCCGGTGATGTCTTCCGTCACCGTGGCCTGTTGCGTCAGGTCGCCTTCGGCCACCGTCTGCAGTTCGTTCATCAGGCGAAGAATGGCGGCCTGGTTGGCGTCGTTGACGCGCTTGGCCTCCTGCTCCTGGCGCTCGGCCTCCAGGCGTTGCGCGTCGGCGACCTTGGCGCGGTTGGTCTGGTCGACGATGAGCAGGCGCAGCAGGCCCCAGCCGCCGGCCGCCAGCAGCGCCGCCGACAGCAGCAGGGCCACGAGGCGCAGCCCGCTGAACCCGGCCTCGCCGGACAGGCCCTGCTGCAGCGCGTCCAGGCCTTTGCGCAGCGGTTCGCTGTCGGTGATGATGGAGGTCTGCGCCTCGCGCGCGGCCACCAGGCCTTGCAGGTTGCCCAGGATGGCGGCGGCCTCGGTGCGGGTCTGCTCGTACTGCTGAAGCAGCTGCGTGAGCTTTTCCTTGACCTGCGGGTCGCGCGTGCCGGGCAGCCGCAGGTCGGCATTGCCGTTGATCACGCCCTGGGCGATCTCGCGGAAGGAGTTCAGGTCCTTGCCGAGCAGGAACACGGCCTCGGCGCTGACGCCTTCGGTGGTGAGGAACTCGTTGGCGCTCTTGCCGATGCGCTGCGTCAGCATCACCAGCTGGCCCACGGCCGACAGCTCGGCGGCGGACGCACCGCCCTGCAGCTTCAGCGAGGACACCGTCTCGGCGGTCTCCAGCAGGTCGGCGCTCTGGCGGTTGATGGCGCGCAGCGCGGTGCCCACCTGCGTCAGCGTCTTCTGCTGGCTCAGCACCTTCTCGGCATTCTTCTCGGCCCGGTCCACCAGCGGCAGCAGCTTGTCCAGGTCTTCCTGCAGACCGCCCGGCGCCGCCGAGATGTCGCCATCGCCGTTCTTCAGACCCCGCACGTTCTTGGCCAGGATGCCGACGGAATCCTTCACTTCCGGGAATGCGGCGGCATTGCCCACCAGGGCCTGCGACACCGACTTCGCCAGGCGCTGCGACTGCGTGGTCGCCTGGCCGGCGGCACCCACCTGGGCGGCACTGCGGTTGCCCGAGAGCACGGCCAGCACGCCGGTGATCAGGATGCCGGCCAGGCCGGCGATGAACAGGGCGCCCACGGCGCGCTGCTGACGCGCCAGGGGCCAGGCGCCGATGATCGGCAGGCCGCTGGCGAAGGACTCGCCTTCGCTGCCGCCCTGGTGCGTCTCGGCGAACTCGGCCGCCAGCTCCGAGGGCGCGGCCTCGGTGATGATGGAGGAGTCTTCGTGTTCGGTGGGCTGGCCGTCGGGGCCGACGGGCCCGCCCAGGCGCACCGTCACCTCCATCGGGCTGGCTGGCGGCGCCAGTTCGTCGAAGGGCTTCGAAGCGGCCGGTGCGTCGCCATCGGGCTTGGCGCCCTTGTTGCCGGAGAACCTGTCCAGGAAGCTCATCTCGTCCTCGTCGATGCTGAGGTCTTCGCCGCGGCGGCGACCGTGAGGGAAGCGGAAATCGGGAAACGGCGTCCGGCGCTCATGCCGCAATCGCCAGGAACTGCTCGTGGCGGGCCAGGCTGGCGAGATCGAGCTCCTGCCAGACCCGCCCGTCGGCGTCGCGCCAGCGTCCGCCGGCGAAAGCCGGGCGCAGGCCCGTCGATTCGTCGGCATCGGCCGACTCGGCCTTCATCTGCTCGGGGCTGCGCAGGCCCGCCAGGCGGTCGACCAGCACCGCACAGTTGGCGCCGGAACGCGCGTTGAAGGCGAGCAGCCGCGCCTGTTCGCGAACGGCATCGCGGGCGATCGGTGCCCGCAGGCCCAGGAAGGCGCCCAGGTCGACCACGCCGTGCAGGCCGCCGCGCAGATTGGCCACGCCCATGAACCATCGGTGCGTGTGCGGCACCGGCAGCACCACGCCGACGGCGAAGATCTCGCCGGCGGTGGGCAGGGGCACCAGCAGCCCGGCCCCGGCGCATTCGATGGCCAGCCACGACACCGCGCGCACGTCGGTGCGCGCCTGCTGCAGCCGCTCGGCCAGGCGGCCTTGGAGTTCTCGCAGCGCTTCGCGTTTGGCCATCAGTGGGGACGTTGGGTGCGGGCGGTGGGGCGGGTGGTGCGGTTCAGTCGAACGCGCGGATCTTGCCGAGAAGCTCGTCGGTGGCCACCGGCTTGACGATGTAGTCGCGGGCACCCTGGCGCATGCCCCAGACCTTGTCGGTTTCCTGGTTCTTGCTGGTGCACATGATCACCGGCACGTCGGCGAAACGCGGGTCGCGCGTGATGGCGCGGG
>CAZBUU010000289.1:0-5845 GCA_964495125.1 uncultured Rubrivivax sp. | reverse complement strand
CGATGCCCAGATGGGTGCACGCGAAGCACTGCAGCTGGCACTGGACGGCGAACGGCGGGGCTTCGCCTACTACGCCGGCATCGCCGCGAGCAGCCCCGACGCCGAGCTGCGAGGCATCGCCCGGCAGTTCGCCGACGAGGAAGCCGAGCACGTGCGCGAGCTGGAAAAGCTGCTCGCCGCCTGCCCCGCTTGATCTAGATCAAACGCAGACCTTTGGTCACGATGTCCGCCGGGTGGCGGCCCGATTCCGGCTTGCTTCTTGCACTCCCGCTCCGCAGGACCTGCACCAGGCTCCAAGGAGGTGCGTGATGTTGAGCCGTACCAGTCACGATCAGCGCTCCCACGTGGAGCTGATCACCGTCTACGAGATCTGCCGCATCCTCACGGCCTCGCTGGACATCGACCGCAGCTTCCGCGCCGCGCTGAACGTGCTGGCCGCGCACATGGAGCTGCCGCGCGCGATGATCGTGCTCAGCGATCCCGAAGAGAACCTGCTGCAGGTGCACAGCTCGGTCGGCTTGTCGCGCGAGCAGGAGCAGCGCGGGCGCTGGCAGCCCGGCGAGGGCGTGATCGGCCACGTGGCGGCGACCGGCATGCCGGTGGTCGTGCCCGACGTGACGCAGGCCGCCGAGTTCATCGACCGCACCGGGGCTTTCGGCGCACAGGACGACCAGATGATGGCCTTCGTCGTCGTGCCGCTGAAGACCGACAAGGCCGTGCTCGGTGCGCTGGCCGCGCAGCGCGAGGTGCGCGGCGGCGCGCGGCTGTCGGACGACCAGCGCGTGCTGACCATGGTGGCCTCGCTGCTCGCGCAGGCTGCGCAGCTGCACGATGCGGTGCGCGACGAGCACGAGCGCCTGCAGCGCGAGACCACGCGGCTGCAGAAGGCGCTGCGCCGCGAGCCGCGCGGCCGCTATGCGCTGGACAACGTCGTCGGCGACTCCAGGCCGATGCAGCAGGTGTTCGTCGAGGTGCACCAGGCTGCACCGTCACGCGCCACCGTGCTCCTGCGTGGCGAGAGCGGCACCGGCAAGGAGGCGATCGCCCGCGCCATCCATTTCCTGAGCCCGCGCAAGGACGCCCCCTTCATCAAGGTGAACTGTGCGGCGCTGACCGAGAGCCTGCTCGAGAGCGAACTCTTCGGTCACGAAAAGGGCGCCTTCACCGGCGCGGCCGGCGAGCGCAAGGGCCGCTTCGAGCTGGCGCACGGCGGCACGCTGTTCCTCGACGAGATCGGCGACGTCTCGCCCGCCTTCCAGGCCAAGCTGCTGCGTGTGCTGCAGGAGCGCGAATTCGAACGCGTGGGCGGCAGCCGGGCGGTGAAGGTGGACGTGCGGCTGATCTGCGCCACCAACCGCGACCTCGAGAAGATGGTGCAGCGCGGCGAGTACCGCGCCGACCTGTACTACCGCATCAACGTCGTCAGCATCACGCTGCCGCCGCTGCGCGAGCGGCGCGACGACATCCCGCCGCTGGTGGCGCACTTCATCGACCGCTACAACAAGGAAAACCGCAAGCAGCTGAAGGTGACGCCCGAGGCCATGAAGGTGCTCGCCAGCTGTTACTGGCCGGGCAACGTGCGCGAGCTGGAGAACTGCATCGAACGCACCGCCACCATGGTGCAGGGCGACACCATCCGCGACCTGGCCTTCCCCTGCAAGCAGAACCGCTGCCTGACGCAGACGCTGCACTTCCTGGACAAGGCCGACGCCGTGGCGGCCGTGGCCTCGTCGCCGGTGGCCATGCCGGTGTCGCGCAAGGTCCCCGCGGAAGCGCCGGGCGAAGGTGAAGTCACGCGCATCGGCCCCACGGCCGCGCTGCCGGCCAGCCCATCACGGGACGTGGCCGACACGCCGCCGGAAGGCGAACGCGATCGCCTGATCTGGGCCATGGAGCAGTGCGGCTGGGTGCAGGCCAAGGCGGCGCGGCTGCTGCGCGTCACGCCCCGGCAGCTGGGCTATGCGCTGCAGAAGAACAACATCGAGGTGCGCAAGTTCTGATCAGGACCAGGCCGGCGCGTGCGTGCCCGGCGGCATGGCCGGCCGCGCCCAGGCGGCCGGCGTGGCGGAAAACTGCGCGGCGTGCCGAGGTGAGGTGAGGCGGCCCCAGCCGCTGGGCCAGTCCTGCAGGAGGGGTGCCGCATCGGGTGAGCCTGGCGCGGGCGCCACGCGGCCCAGGCTGCGCAGCCACAGGCCCACGGCCGCCAGCGACACCTGCGCATGCCAGCTGCCGCCTTCCAGTCGCTGGCGCCGCAGCGCGGCCTGCGCCGCGAAGGCCAGCAGGTAGCCGGCGGCGAAGTCCAGGATCTGCACCGGCAGCGCCTTGGGCGCGGCGCTGCCCAGGGCTTCGGCCTCGGCGTGGTTGAAGCCGGTGGCCGTCTGCACCAGCGAGTCGAAACCGCGCCGGCCGGCCCAGGGCCCCGCGGGGCCGTAGGCCGACAGCGACACGCAGACGATGCCCGGCGACGCGCGCGCCACGTCGGCAGGCGCGAAGCCCAGCGCTGCCAGGCCGCCGGGGCGGTAGCCCTGCAGGAAGACGTCGGCCTGCGGCAGCAGGGCCTGCAGGCTGGCGCGGCCGGCTTCGGTCTTCAGGTCGACGTGGGCCGATAGCTTGCCGCGGCTGGTGTCGGCAATGTGCTCGATGTTCGGCAAGTGGGGTGCGTTCAGCAGCAGCACCTCGGCGCCGTAGCCGGCCAGCGTGCGGCCGGCCACCGGGCCGGCGAGGATGCGGGTCAGCTCCAGCACGCGCAGGCCGGCCAGCGGGCGGGCGTCGGCCTTGCGCTCGGGCCAGGGCCGGGGTGCGGCCGCCCCGGGCAAACGCTCCAGCGTGAAGGGCGCGGCGCCGGCGAGCGCGCGACCCTGCGGATGGGTGTCCCATTCCGCGAAGCTGCGCGCGGCCGAGACCACGAGGCCGGCCTCGGCAGCCGCGGACTCGAAGTCCTCGGCGCGCCAGCGGTGCAGCGCCTGAGTCACCGCGTCGCGTTCGGTGCCGGGCCCGGTGGGCAGGCCCAGCAGCTGCAGCGCGCCGTCACGGTGGTGGGCGAAGTTGGCGTGGATGCGCACCCAGCCCGCTGCGCCGAGATCCTCGCCGCAGCGGTACAGGCCCGAGAGCTTGTCCCACACCTCCAGCGTCCGGCCGTCGATGGCCAGCGAGGCGCCGCACTCCACGGCGGCGGCCACGGCATCCACCGTGACGTGCTGGCGCGGTGCCGCCGGGGCGCGGCGGTGGCCGATCTCGGCGGCGGCCAGCGCGGCGGCGCCCAGGCTGCCCTGGGCCGCGGCGGCCACGGCGAAGGAGGTGGGCAGCACGGGGCCGGCGTCGTTCAGCGTGGCCTGGGCCAGGGCCGCGGGCGGCAGACCGGCCTGCTGCCAGAGCCTTGCCAGCGCCTGGCGGCCTGTCGCGGCGGGGGAGGTGTCCATGCCGCGGGATTGTGCGTCCCGCCGCGGCACGGGGCCGCGCTCACAGCGGCAGCGGCATCGTCTCGTTGGCGCTGCGTGCCGGCAGCACCAGGCGGAACACCGAGCCACCGCCTTCGCGGTTCTCGGCGGTGATGTGGCCGCCATGGGCCAGCGCGATCTTGCGACAGATCGCCAGGCCCAGGCCGGTGCCGCCCGAGCCGTCCTTGGTCTGCGTGCTCTGCACGAAGGCTTCGAAGATCTTCTCGATCTCGCCTGGCGGGATGCCGGGCCCGCGGTCGGCGATGGCCACGTGCAGTTCGTCGGCCACCGTGTGCTCGCCGTGGATGTCGATGGCCGAGCCGGCGGGCGAGAACTTGATGGCGTTGGCCAGCACGTTGCGCAGCACCTGCTGGATGCGCAGCGGGTCCATCTTGCCGCGCATCGGCGCCTGCGGCAGCTGCAGGTTCACGTGCAGCTGCCGCCGCTCCAGCAGCGGCTGCAACTCGCGCAGCACGTCGCGCAGCACGCCGCGCAGGTCGATGCGTTCCAGGTGGATGGTGCCCACCGTGCTTTCGATCTTGGCCACGTCCAGCAGGTCGTTCACCAGCGCCAGCATGCGTTGGCCGGCGCCGTGGATGTCGGCGAACATGGCGGCCAGCCGGGTGTGCTCGCGGCCGCGGTGCGCGCCCAGTTCCGAGAAGCCGATGATGGCCTGCAGCGGCGTGCGCAGCTCGTGGCTGATGTTGGCGATGAACTCGCTCTTGGCGCGCGACGCTTCCTCGGCCGCATCGCGCGCCTCGCGCGTGGCGCGCTCGGCATTGCGGAACTCGGTGACGTCCACCATCACCGTGAGGATGCCCTCGGCGCGGCCGTCCTCGCCAGGCACCAGCATCTTGTTGACCACGACGTCGCGCGCCGTGCCGTCGCCGGCCGTCACGGTGGATTCGTAGCGCAGCGGCTCGCGCTGCTTGAGCAACAGGCGGTTGTAGGCCTCGTGCACACGCTGTTCGGCGGCCGGCAGGTGCGTGCCCACGGCCTGCCCGATGGCCTGTTCGCGCGCCCGTCCGTGGAAGGCCTCCCAGGCCTGGTTGACGGTGACGTAGCGCAGCCGCGCGTCGGTGACCGAGACCGGCAGCGGGCTGGCTTCCAGCAGCTGGCGCGTGAAGGCCAGCTGGGCCTGCACGCGCTGCGTGGCGGCGGCCTGGGCCTGGTCGCGCTCGGTGTGCGCGGCTTCGCGCGCACGCAGGCTGCGCACGGCCAGCCGCGTCATGCCCACCACCAGCAGCGTGGCCGCCAGTGCAGCCCCGGCCAGTCCGCGGCAGCGGCGCAGCCAGTCTGCCACGGCGTCGGCGCGGGCCTGCTCCACGACCACCACCAGGGGCCTCGAAATGGCGACGCGGAAGCTCGCCAGCTGCGCGCCAGGCCGCAGGCCGTCGCCGGTCCAGGCGCCATGCTCGTGCTTCGGCAGGAACTGCAGGAAGGGCGCCAGCGTGGCCAGCGAACTGCCTGGCAGGCGCTCCACGGACTCGGTGGCCGCCAGCAGCTGGCCGTCGTAGCCCAGCAGCGCGGCGGCGGCGCCTTGGTCGGCCAGGGTCGTCTGCTGGAAGTTGGCGAAGGCCGTCGGGTTGAGCAGCACCAGCACCCAGGCGCGCTGGCGGCCACCCAGCGTGGTGCCACGCAGCAGCGGCAGCACGCCCACGCCGGCCGGCGCGCTGCCCGTCGCGTGGGCCAGGTCGCGCAGGCCGCGCACCGGCACGAAGGGCCCCAGGCGCTCGGTCCCGGGCTCGGGCAGCGCACCCAGCGCGGCCAGGCCGATGCTCAGGCCAGCCTCGCCCGCGCTGGCGCTGGCCAGCACGCGGCCGTCGGCGGCCACCACGGCGATGCCACGCAGGAAAGGCAGGTTGGTCAGCGTCTGCTGCAGACCGGCCAGCACCTCGGGGCTGCCCGGCGCGGCGCCACGCTGCAGCGCCTCGGCGGCCGAGGCCGCGGCCAGTGACGCGGTCTCCACGTTGCGCGCGGCCTGGTCGGCGAACACTCGCGCGAGCAGTGCGTTGCGCTCTTCCACACGCTCGAAGGCTTCGCTGCGCTCGTACCAGGCCAGCGCCGCCAGCATGGCCAGCACGGCCAGCAGCACCACGCCCCCGATGGCCGTGATGAGCGCGGTGCTGGCCGTCGATGGCGGCCGTGGCGATGGCGGCTGGATGGCCACGGCGCTCAGCGCAGGCGGACGATGGGCGACAGCCCTTGCTTCTTCGCCGCCGCCTCCAGCCGCCCGTCGCGCTGGATGCGCGCCACGAAGGCGTCCACGGTGGCCAGCCAGGCGGCGTCGCCCTGCTTCACGGCGTAGGCGTAGGGCAGCACGTGGAAAGGCGCGGGCGGGGCCACCAGGGCCGCCCAGTCGGCGTTGTCGAGCAGGCGGCGGCTGTAGGGGTAGTCGGTCATGAAGA
>CAZBUU010000288.1:0-5866 GCA_964495125.1 uncultured Rubrivivax sp. | reverse complement strand
GCGACCAACGGATTAAAAGTCCGCTGCTCTACCGACTGAGCTAACGACCCGTCCGTAGAGCCTCACATTATAGCCAGCAAAGTTCGGCTTCTTCAAGCCCGTGGCGCGTGCGCTTCAAGCAGGCCTGCGATGGCTTCCCCTGCCGCCACGAGGCCGAAAGTGGCGGTGACGGTGACGCTGGAGCCGTAGCCATGGCAGTTGAGGCTGCCGTCCGTGCCGCACGCGGCATCGACCGGGGGCGACACAGGTTCCCGCGAGAACACGCAGCGCACGCCGATGCGCCCCTGCCGCGGCGCCCCGGCCTCCTTGCGCAGACGCTGGCGCAGCGAAGCCAACAGCGGGTCGTGCGTGGCGTCGGCCAGGTCCTCCACTTCCACGCGCTGGGCCTGCCGCTTGCCGCCGGCCGCGCCGACGCAGACCACCGGCACGCCGGTGGCCAGACCCCAGGCCGCGAGGGCGGCCTTCGCGCGCACCGCGTCGCAGGCGTCCACCAGCGCCTGGACGGGCACGGGCAGCAGTGCGGGCCATTGGCCGGGTTCGACGAACGCGTCCACCACGACGACCTCGCAGCCGGGATGGATGCCGGCGATGCGCTCGCGCAGCGCCTCGCCCTTGTGCTGCCCCAGGCTGGCCGTGCTGGCCTGCACTTGCCGGTTGATGTTGGACTCGGCGACATGGTCCAGGTCGATCAGCACGAGCCGCGCGACGCCACTGCGCGCCAGCGCCTCCGCCGTCCAGGAGCCGACGCCCCCCAGTCCCACCACGGCCACGCTGGCCGCGCGCAGGCGCAGGTAGGGCGCATCGCCGTAGAGCCGGCGCAGGCCGCCGAAGCGGCGCTCGAGGTCGGCGGGATCGGCGATGTGCGCCGGGGGCGGCGCGTCCTCGGGAAGCATCGCCGTGCCGGCCATCAGCGCAGCGTGGCCAGACGCTCCTTGCCCGCCGCTGCGGCCTCGGAGTTCGGGTAGGCCTTGATCAGGTCCTCGATGGTCTTGCGGGCGCCCTTCGGGTCCTTCATCTCGGCCTGGCTGTTGGCCAGGGCCAGCAAGGCTTCGGGAGCGCGCGGGTGCTCGGGCGCGGCAGCGACGAAGCTGCGGAAGACGGTGACGGCTTCCTTGTAGTCGCGCTTGCCGTACAGCGCGTTGCCCAGCCAGAAACGCGAAGCGTCGATGTAGGCGCTGCCCGGCCAGCGCCGCTGCAGCGAGGTGAACATCGACACCGACTTGTCGAAGTCGCCGCCGCGAATGGCGGCCATGGCGTCGTCGAAGGCGCGCTTCTCGTCGGGGTCGACCAGGGCCTCGCGGCCGTCGATCGACACCTTGGTGGGCTCCAGCTTGCGCAGCCGGTCGTCCAGCGCACCGCCGATGTCCTTCTGCCGCCGCTGCACCTCGGCCACGTCGCGCAAAAGCTGCTCGTCGCTGCCGCGCAGCTTGGCCAGCTCACCGCGCATCGCCTCCAGCTGGTTGTTCAGGTCCAGCAGGCTGCGGCGCAGGGCCGCCAGTTGTTCGACGAGCTGCGCGTTGGCCTTCTCGAGTTCGGCATTGCGCGCCTTCGCGGCCTCTTCGGCCGCGACCACACGCCCGCGCAGATCCAGGATGGACTTGCGCGCCTCGTCATCGTCGAACAGCCCCGCCTGCGCCACCAAGGGAGACGCCGCCAGAGCCAGCGCAGCGGCCACCCAGCGACCGCCGCGGAACCGGCTCCGCCGGGCCGCCAGCGGTGCCCCCCTGGGGGCGAGCGCCGCAGGCGCTACGGGGGGGAACTTCATCACCGGTCCTTCAGCTCGGCGCGGCGGTTCTTGGCCCAGGCGCTCTCTTCATGCCCCTGGGAAGCCGGGCGCTCCTCGCCGAAGCTCACGGCTTCCAGCTGCGCGTCGGTGGCGCCCAGCAGCGTGAGCGACTTCACCACCGCGGCGGCGCGCTTCTGGCCCAGGGCCACGTTGTACTCGCGGCCGCCGCGCTCGTCGGTGTGGCCTTCGATCACGAGCTTCTTGCCCTTGTTGGTGGCCAGCACCTTGGCGTAGGTGTCCAGCAGCGGCTTGAAGTCGTCCTTGATGACGTAGCTGTCGAAGTCGAAGTACACCACGCGCTGGGCGGGCAGCTGCAGCAGCGCGGCGCCGCCGGCCCCCGCTGCCCCAGCACCGCGGGCGGCGGCGTCCTTGCCGAGGTCGATGCTGGCCACCTGCGACTGCGGCGTGGCATTGGCCGTCACGCCGCTGTTCGCGGCCGCGGTGTTGGCCGCAGGCGTGCGGGTCTCCACCGGAGCCGCGGTCGTCGGCTCGGGCAGCTTGGTGGTACCGCAGGCCGCCAGCAGCACGGTCGCGGAAGCGAGCGAGGCCAGGGCCAGGAAGCGCGTTGTCATCGGTGTTCTCCAGTCAGCGGGGTGAAGGTGGACGTTCAGCGTCCGAACGGGCCCCAGGCGGGCTCGCGCATATCCGTGTCGCGGCCGGTGCTGACGAGCCGGGTCTTGATCTTTCCATCCAGCGTGGTGGTCATCAAGACGTCGGTGCCCTGCAGTCGGGTGGCGTACACGAGCAGGCGGCCGTTGGGCGCGAAGCTCGGGCTCTCATCGTCTTGTGTGTCTGAAAGTGCCGTGGTGGTTCCGTTGTCCAGATCCTGCAGCATCAACCGGAAGGCGTTGCCCTGTCGGCTGATGAAGGCCAGCTGCTTGC
Source organism: uncultured Rubrivivax sp. (assembly GCA_964495125.1). Classification (GTDB taxonomy): domain Bacteria; phylum Pseudomonadota; class Gammaproteobacteria; order Burkholderiales; family Burkholderiaceae_C; genus Rubrivivax. The sequence goes on along the minus strand of CAZBUU010000288.1, from coordinate 3,198 downwards.
CGTCGGGGCTGATGGCCGGGCTGATGTTGTAGTTGCCGGTGAAAGTGACGCGCTCCACCTTGTCGCCGGCCACGCCCACGCGGTAGACCTGCGGGCCGCCGCCACGGTCGCTCACGAAGTAGATGCTGCGGCCGTCGGGGGCGTAGACGGGCTCGGTGTCGATGCCGCTGCTGGTGGTCAGACGCAGCGGCGTGCCGCCGCTGGCGGGCATCGTGAAGAGCTGCGTCAGGCCGTCCTGCGCCAGCGCCACGGCCAGGCGCGAGCCGTCGGGCGACCAGGCCGGGGCGCTGTTGCTGCCGCGGAAGTTGGCCACCATGCGCAGCGTGCCGGTGGCCAGTTCCTGCACCCACACGGTGGCCTTGCCGGTGTGGAAGGACACGTAGGCCAGGCTGCGCCCGTCGGGCGCCCAGGCCGGGCTGATGATGGGGTCGTTGCTGGCCAGCGCCACCTGGCCGTTCTCGCCGTCGGCATCGGTCACGAACAACGTGTAGCGGCGGCCCGCCTTGGCGACGTAGGCGATGCGCGTGGCGTTGACGCCGCGCTCGCCGGTGAGCTTCTGGTGGATGTCGTCGGCGATGCGGTGCGCGGCCAGGCGAAGGTCGGCCGCCAGCACCACCTTGCTCTGGCCCAGCAGGTCGTCGCCCTTCACGGCGTCCCAGAGCTTGAAGCGCACGTCGTAGCGGCCGTCTGCCAGCTTCGAGACGGACCCGGCCACCAGCGCGTCGGCGCCGCCGGCGCGCCACGCGGGGAGGTCGACGCTGGCGCGCTCGTCGGGCACGCCCTCGGCGGGCATCACGCGGAAGAGGCCGCTGCGTTCCAGGTCGGAACGGATGATCTGCGCGATGGGCACGCCCGCCGGGCCTTCGTCGCGAAAGGGCGCGAGCGCCAGCGGGATCTGCGTGGCGCCGACGCCGGAGATTTCCACCCGGAACTGTGCCCACGCCGGCAGCGCCGCCACCGAGACCAGGCCCGCCAGCAGCGAGCGGCGCCCCAGGGCGCGCTGACGCGCCTCATCGTTCGAAGTCATGGCGGGATTGTAGGCAGCACGCCGCGCCCATAATCCGGCCCCCATGCCCACCCTGATGCAGCGCCTGAAGCGGCTCCTGCCTTACCTCCGCGAAAGCCGTTCCGGCCTCTGGGCCGCGGCCCTGGGCGCGGTGATCACGGCCATCACCGAGCCGGCCATCCCGCAGCTGCTGCGCTACCTGCTGGACCACGGCTTTGCCAGCGGCACGCTGCCGCTGTGGGCGGTGCCGGCGGCCATCATCGGCCTCTTCGCGCTGCGCAGCCTGTCGGGCTTCCTGTCCCAGTACGGCCTGGCCTGGGCCGCCAACCGCGCCGTGCAGTTGCTGCGCGAGCACATGTTCGGCCGGCTGCTGTTCAGCGCGCCGACGGTGATGACGCAGTCCACCGCCAGTGGCATGACCAACACGCTGGTCTACGAGGCGCAGGCCGGCGTCGTGCAGCTCAGCAGTGCGCTGCTGACGCTGGTGCGCGACTCGCTGGTGCTGGTGGCGCTGCTGGGCTACCTGCTGTTCCTGAACTGGCAGCTCACGTTGCTGGTGGCGCTGCTGTTCCCGGCCGTGGCCTGGGTCATGCGCACCATCGGCCGCCGCCTGCACCGCCTGACGGTGGAAGGCCAGCAGGCCACCGACGAGCTGGCCTACGTGGTGGAAGAGAACATGCTGGCCTGGCGCATCGTGCGGCTGCAGGGCGCGCAGGCGCAGCAGGGCGGGCGCTTCAACGACCGTGCCCAGCGCGTGCGCCAGCTGATGATGAAGGCCGTGGTGGCGGGGGCCTCGATGACGCCGGTGACGCAGATGCTGTCGGCCGTGGCGCTGTCCACCGTGATCATGATCGCGCTGTGGCAGAGCCGCACCGGTGGCGGTTCGGTGGGCGAGTTCGTCGCCTTCGTGACCGCCATGCTGCAGCTGGTGGCGCCGGCCAAGCACCTGTCGGACGTGATGGCGCCGCTCACGCGCGGGCTGGCCGCCGTGGAGCGTGGCCTGGACCTGGTGGACCACAGCCCGCCGGAAGCCGGCGGCACGCACGACGGCGGACGCGCCCGCGGCGAGATCACGTTCGAGGGCGTGACCCTGCGCTACCGCGACGACACGCCGCCGGCCGTCGACGCGCTGACGCTGGCCGTGCACGCCGGCGAGACGGTGGCCCTGGTGGGGCCTTCGGGCGCCGGCAAGACCACGCTGGTGAACCTGCTGCCGCGCTTCATCGAACCCACGGAGGGCCGCATCGCGCTGGATGGCGTGGCGCTGAGGGACTGGGACGTGCAGGCGCTGCGGCGGCAGTTCGCGCTCGTCAGCCAGGACGTGGTGCTGTTCAACGACACCGTGGCCGCCAACGTCACGCTGGGCGCGGCGATGACGCGCGAGCAGGTGCGCGACGCGCTGGCGGCGGCCAACCTGCTGGCCTTCGTGGACGGCCTGCCGCAGGGCCTGGACACGCCGATCGGCCACAACGGCAGCCAGCTCTCGGGCGGTCAGCGCCAGCGGCTGGCCATCGCGCGCGCCATCGCCAAGGACGCGCCGGTGCTGATCCTCGACGAAGCCACCTCGGCGCTGGACAGCGAGAGCGAGCGGGCGGTGCAGGAAGCGCTGGAGCGGCTGATGAAGGGCCGCACGACGCTGGTCATCGCGCACCGGCTGTCCACCATCGAACATGCCGACCGCGTGCTGGCGCTGGAAGGTGGCCGGCTGGTCGAACAGGGCACGCACGCCGAGCTGCTGGCGCGCGGCGGCCTCTATGCCAAGCTGCACGGCATGCAGTTCAGAACGTGAGCCCCCAAGCTCGCTCTCGCTCGCTACCCCCCAAGGGGGCCGTCCGCCAGCGGCCCGGCAGAGCCGGTTCCGCGGCGGGAAACTTGGTCGCCCATTGAGAGGAACCTGACCATGACACCGATCTCACGCTACCCCGTGCCCGAGCTGAAGGACCTGCCCGAGGACATGCGCACGCGCATCCTGGAAGTGCAGCAGAAGGCCGGCTTCGTGCCCAACGTCTTCCTGGCGCTGGCGCACCGCCCGGCCGAGTGGCGCGCCTTCATGGCCTACCACGACGCGCTGCTGCTCAAGGAAGGCGGCCTCAGCAAGGGCGACCGCGAGATGATCATCGTGGCCACCTCGGCCGCCAACCACTGCCTGTACTGCGTGGTGGCGCATGGCGCCATCCTGCGCATCTACGAGA
>CAZBUU010000287.1:0-5887 GCA_964495125.1 uncultured Rubrivivax sp. | reverse complement strand
ATCATGATGTAGACCTCGGGGTGCCCGAAGAACCAGAAGATGTGCTGGTACATGATCGGGTCGCCACCACCGGCCGGGGTGAAGAAGCTGGTGCCGAAGTGACGGTCGGTCAGCGTCATCGTGATCGCACCGGCCAGCACCGGCATCACCGCGATCAGCAGGTAGGCGGTGATCAGCCAGGTCCAGGCGAACAGCGGCATCTTCATCAGCGTCATGCCCGGCGCGCGCATGTTCAGGATCGTGACGATGATGTTGATGGAGCCCATGATGGAGCTGGCGCCCATGATGTGCATCGCGAAGATGCCGGCGTCCATGCTCGGGCCCATCTGCAGCGTCAGCGGCGCGTAGAGCGTCCAGCCGGCCGCCGGCGCGCCGCCGGGCATGAAGAACGAACCGACCAGCATCAGCGCCGCCGGGATCAGCAGCCAGAAGCTCAGGTTGTTCATGCGCGCGAAGGCCATGTCCGACGCGCCGATCTGCAGCGGGATCATCCAGTTCGCGAAGCCCACGAAGGCCGGCATGATGGCGCCGAACACCATGATCAGGCCGTGCATGGTGGTGAACTGGTTGAACAGCTCCGGGTTCACGTACTGCAGGCCGGGCTGGAACAGCTCGGCGCGGATCAGCAGCGCGAGCACGCCGCCGATCATCAGCATCGCGAAGCTGAACAGCAGGTACATCGTGCCGATGTCCTTGTGGTTGGTCGCGAACAGCCAACGCCGCCAGCCGTGCGGGTGGCCGTGATCGTGGGCGTGGTCGTCGTGATGGGCGGGATGGTCAAGCACTGCGCTCATGGATGGATTCCTCGACGATTACTTGCGAGCGGCCACGACTTCGGCCGGCTGGATGGCCTTGCCCGTCTTGTTGGACCACGAATTCTTGGTGTAGGTCATGACGGCGGCGATCTCGGTGTCCGACAGCGTCTTCCACGAAGGCATCGCGCCGTTGGCGGCGCCGTTGAGCAGGATCTGCAACTGGCGCGTGGGGTCGTTCAGCACGATGGCGCTGCCGTCCAGCGCCTTGATCGGGCCGGCGCCCTTGCCGTCGGGCTTGTGGCAGGCGGCGCAGTTGGCGGCGTAGACCTTTTCGCCGCGCGCGACCAGTTCCTCCAGCTTCCATTCCTTGGCGGGATCGTCGGCCAGCGCCGCCATCTCCTTCTTCTTGCCCTCCACCCACTTGGCGTAGTCGGCCTGCGACAGCACCTTCACGTGGATGGGCATGTAGGCGTGTTCCTTGCCACACAGTTCGGCGCACTGGCCGTAGAAGTCGCCGGTTTTCTCGGCGCGGAACCAGGTGTCGCGCACGAAGCCGGGGATGGCGTCCTGCTTGACGCCCAGGCTGGGCACCATCCAGGCATGGATGACGTCGTTGGCCGTGGTGATGATGCGGACCTTCCTGTCCACCGGCACGACCAGCGGGTTGTCCACCTTCAGCAGGTAGTTGTCGCCCTCGGGCTTGCCGGCATCGGAGGCCAGGCGCTGCGCGTTGTCCAGCGTCGACAGGAAGCCGATGCCCTCGCCTTCGCCCTTCAGGTAGTCGTAGCCCCACTTCCACTGGTAGCCGGTGGCCTTGATGGTGAGGTCGGCGTTGCTGGTGTCCTTCATGGCGACCACGGTGCGCGTGGCCATCGCCCCCATCACGATGACGATGGCGAAGGGCACCACCGTCCAGGCGATCTCCACCGCCACGCTCTCGTGGAAGTTGGCCGCCTTGTGGCCCAGCGACTTGCGGTGCCTGAGGATCGAATAGAACATCACGCCGAACACGGCGACGAAGATCACCACGCAGACGATCAGCATGAAGTTGTGCAGCCAGTGCTGCTCCGCCGCGATCCGGGTGACCGGCGGGTGCAGGTCGATCTGGCGCACGGCCGGGCCGCCGGGCAGGTCGTTCACGGCGCGGGCCCAGCCAGTTGCCAGCAGGGCACCGAGCGCCAGCGAGGCCTGCGACAGGCGCGAAGGGAGTGATTGCCAGGACATGGACGTCTTCATCATCGTGCGGAGGGGTCGGTTCGGGGCGTGACGGGAAGGCCGGGCGACGGGCGGCGCAGGGCCAGGCGCAGTTCTCTTGCGAAGGCGGCGCGGAGTTCGGGGCGGAGGAAGCGGCCCACGCGCAGGGTCTGGCCGCGGCCGGAGAGTTGCACCAGCGAGCCCTGGCCGGCGACCGGCTCCACGGCCAGCCATTCGGTGGCGAATTCGGTGCGCTCCACGCGCGTGCCGATGCAGCGCTCCACCTCCAACCGGTGGTCCAGCAACGTCAGCGTCTCGCGGTCACCGGCGTGGCGGGCAAAGAAGAGCATCGCCAGGCCCACGGCCAGCAGTTCAAGCCCCGTGAAGGCGAGCACGGCCGGCGCGCCATTGACCATGAACAGCGCTCCGATGGCCAAGGAAACAGCACACAAGGACAGGTACACCAACCCCAGCTGGCGCGGCGTGATCGAGCAGTTGCGCTTGAGCAGCCACTGCAGGGCGGGCGGTGCACCGGGCCGGCCACCCATCACGACCTCCCGACCGAAGACCCAGGGCACACCGGCAGCACTCGGATGCGGCTGCGGCGAAGGCCAGGGGGAAGGTGCGAACGTGGCGGACATGCGTCGGCGGAGCGGATCGGACAGGGCAGCGGGAGACAGCAAAACTTGGACCGACGAACGGGGGCTCGTCGAAGGAAACAACCAGCTTCATCGGCCGCCTACACCGGGTAAACCCTTGGTGTATTGATCGTCCGCAAACAGCGGAGCGATTCTAGCTTCAGGACGTGGGGGTTCTGGCCACTCAAGGGCGTCCCGGACGGCCGGGACGTGGCTGCCGCGCCATCGTGCGCAGGTCTTCCAGCGCCACCGCCGTCTCCGCCGCCACGCGCGGCCGCGGCGCCGGCCGGAAGGCATGCCCGTAGACCAGCTCGAAGGCCAGCGCGACGCGCCCTTGGGCGTCGGCCTTCGTGCCCAGCGCCCTCAGCAGGCGTGCGCGCCAGCGCGGGGTGCGCAAGCCGCCCGCACGCCCCAGGGCGAGGTTGGCGCCCAGGCCCCGCAGTTCGGCCAGCGCCTGCTCGGGCGTGGCCCACGTCAGCGTGAGCGTCTCCTGGTCCATCACCGGCTCGGCGAAACCGGCCTCGACCAGCATGTCGCCCAGGTCGTGCATGTCGACGAAAGGGGCGAAAGGCTGGCCCCAGCCCGCGTCGGCATACAGCGCCTGCAAGCCGGTCAGCGTGCCGGGCCCGAGCGTGGAGAACATGAGGAAGCCGTCGACGGCCAAGGTGCGGTGCCAGGCCGACATCTCGGCCAGCGGGTCGGCGGCGAAGTGCAGGCCCATGTTGCTCCACAGCATCTGCACCTGGCCGGCGCTGAGTTCGGTGTCGAGCTGCACGCTGTCACGCCGGCGACCGAACGCCCACCACGGGCCTGAGCGCGCGCGCGCCGTGGCCGCCCGGCGGGCTGCGTCCTGCTCGACGGCCACGATGCGCGCCTGCGGGTAGGCGCTGCGCAGTCCGGCATGGCTGGCTCCCAAGAACGCGCCCCAGTCGGCCACCACCGCCGGCTGCATGCGGATGACGGCCAGGCGTTCGACCATGCGCCGCGACACCTCCGTGTGCAACCAGGGCGCGGCCGGCGCAGCGTTCAGGCGCCGCAGCGTGCGCCGCAGCGCGGCGACGTCCAGCGAACGCAGGGAGCTCCGGGACGTCATGGCCGGCAGTATATTGAGCCGATGCTCCTGGCCGACTTCGCCCGCCGCCATCTCCAGGGGCAGTGTGAGGTGTGTCGACAGTGGACCCGCGGCGCCCTGTGCGCCGGCTGCGTGGCGCGCCATGCCGCCCCGGTGCCGCGCTGCGCCCGCTGCGGCCTGCGTGCGGGGCTGGCAATGAACGCCTGTGGCGCCTGTCTGAGCGAGCCGCCCCCTTTCGAACGCACGGTCTGCGTGGCCGACTACGGCCACCCCTGGGACATGCTGATCGGCGCCTTCAAGTTCCAGCAACGGCCGGAACTGGCCGTGCCGCTGGCCGGGCGGCTGCTGGCTGCGGTGCGCGAGGCCGACGTGCCGGCGCCCGAGCTGGTGCTCCCCATCCCGCTGTCGCCCAGGCGACTGGCCGAGCGTGGCTACAACCAGGCCTGGGAACTGGCCCGGCGCGTCGCGGCCGCGCTGCGGCTTCGCGCCGACGCCACGTTGCTGCAGCGCCCGGTGGACACGGCGCACCAGGCCGAACTGAACCGCGCCGAGCGCCAGCGCAACCTGGCCGCGGCCTTCATGGTGGACCCGCGCCGGCGCGCCGAAGTGGCGGGCCGCCGCGTCGCCCTGGTGGACGACGTGATGACCACGGGCGCCACGCTGCGCGAAGCCTCGGCCACGCTGCTGCGCGCCGGCGCGGCCTCGGTGCAGCTGTGGGTGCTGGCGCGCACGCCCGACTGAGCGCCGGCATGTTCCACATCGTCCTGGTGCATCCCGAGATCCCGCCCAACACCGGCAACGTGATCCGTCTGGCGGCCAACACCGGCTGCACGCTGCACCTGGTGGAGCCGCTGGGCTTCTCCATGGAGGACAAGCTGCTGCGCCGCGCCGGGCTGGACTACCACGAGGCCGCGGCGGTGCGCCGCCATGCCTCGTGGGATGCGCTGCTGGCCCGCGAGCGGCCCGATGCGGCGCGCTGTTTCGCCTTCACGACCCACGCCACGCGGGCCTTCGGCGGGGTGGCCTGGCGCGCCGGCGACTGGCTGGTGTTCGGCAGCGAAACGGCCGGCCTGCCGCCGGCGCTGCGCGAGAGCTTCCCGCCCGACCAGCGCCTGCGCCTGCCCATGCGGTCAGGACAGCGCAGCCTGAACCTCAGCAATGCGGTAGCGGTGGCGGTCTTCGAGGCCTGGCGGCAGAACGGATGGGCCGGCAGCGCCTGATCAGTTCAGCCCTTCGGCCCTGGCGCTGCGCGACATCAGCCGCACCACGGCCTCGGCCGGCGCCAGGCGGCCTTCGAGCACGGCCACCACGGCTTCGGTGATGGGCATTTCCACGCCGACGGCGCGGGCACGCGCCAGCACGGTGGGCGCCGTGAGCACGCCTTCGGCGACGTGCCCGAGCGAGGCCACGGCGTCGGCCAGCGACGCGCCGCCCGCCAGCAGGAGACCCACGCGGCGGTTGCGCGACAGGTCGCCCGTGGCGGTGAGCACGAGGTCGCCCAGGCCCGACAGGCCCATGAACGTTTCGGCGCGCGCGCCCAGCGCCAGGCCCAGGCGTGTCATTTCCGCCAAGCCGCGCGTGATCAGGGCCGCACGGGCGTTGAGGCCGGGCGCGTCGGGCCGGCCACTGGCGGCCAGTCCGTCGACGATGCCGGTGGCGATGGCCAGCACGTTCTTCACCGCGCCGCCGACCTCCACGCCGACGATGTCGTCGCTGCCGTAGACGCGCAGGCGCTCGCCGTGGAAGGCCAGCACGGCCAGTTCGACCAGCGCCGCGTCGCGGCTGGCGGCCACCAGGGCGGTGGGCTGGCCGCGCGCGACTTCCTGCGCGAAGCTGGGGCCCGACAGCACCCCGGAAGGCGCGCCCGGGCGCACGGCTCGCGCCACCTCGTGGCCCAGGGCGCCACTGCCGGCTTCGAAGCCCTTGCACAGCCACAGCACCGGCTGCGCGGCGTCCAGCGCCTGCAACTGGCCGCGCAGGCCCGCCATCGGTGTGGCGATGACGGTGAGGCCGGCCGCGCCATGCGCCAAGGCGGCGGCGTGGTCGGCCGTGGTGTTAAGCCCCGGCGGCAGCGCCAGGCCCGGCAGGTAGCGCGCGTTCTCGCTCCGGCCGGCCATGGCCGCGGCCTGCGCGACATCGCGGGCCCACAGCAGCACTTCGTGGCGGGGCGCCGCAGCGGCGGCCAGCGCCGTGCCCCAGGCACCGGCGCCGAGCACCGCGATCTTCAT
>CAZBUU010000286.1:0-5915 GCA_964495125.1 uncultured Rubrivivax sp. | reverse complement strand
CAGCGGCGGCCAGCGCCGTGCCCCAGGCACCGGCGCCGAGCACCGCGATCTTCATGACGAACTCGAACGAGCGAGGGTTGCCCGAGCCGTTCGAGACCCCCTCGGGGGGCGACACGTGCGCAGCACGGGTCTCGGGGCCGTCAGTGCTTCAGTTCGCCGAAGTGATGATGCCCGAGCCGCCGCCGTTCTGCGCCGCCAGTTGAGCCTGCTGCGCTTCGAACATGGCCTGGAAGTTCACTTCCGTCAGCAGGATGGGCGGGAAACCGGCGCGCGTGCAGACGTCGGAGACGATGGCGCGCAGGTAGGGGTAGATCATCTGCGGGCAGACGATGCTGATGATGCCCTGCATCTGGTCTTCGGGCACGTTGCGGATCTCGAAGATGCCGGCCTGCTTGGCTTCCACCAGGAACAGGACCTTGTCCTTCACCTTGGTGGTGACGGTGGCGGTGACGGTGACCTCGAAGATGCCGTCGGCGGCCGGGGCGGCGGCCATGCTCAGGTTGATGTCGACCTGCGGCTGCGATTGCTCGAGCAGGATGCCCGGGGAATTGGGCTGTTCCAGCGACAGGTCCTTCAGGTACATGCGCTGGATGTTGAAGATGGGGGTCGCTTCGTCGGCCATGTTGTGGGTTCCAGAAATGAACCGCAGATTATGGCCCGGCGAACCCGGGCGCCCGCTTCAGGCTTCGAGCAGCGGGAGCAATCCTCCGCGCTGGTCCAGCGCGAAGAGGTCATCGCAGCCACCGACGTGGGTGTCGCCGATGAAGATCTGCGGCACGGTGCGGCGGCCGGTGAGCTGCATCATGGTCACGCGCTCGTCCGGGTTCAGGTCGACGCGCACCTCGTCGATGGCGTCCACGCCACGCTGCTTGAGCAGCGCCTTGGCGCGCAGGCAATACGGGCACACCTCGGTGGTGTACATCTTCACGGCAGCCATGCGATCCCCTCCCGCAGCACTCAGGCGGACTTCTCGATCGGCAGCGTCGCCTCGCGCCAGGCAATGTTGCCGCCGGACACGGACACGGCCTTCTCCCAGCCGGCCTTGCGCAGCTGGGCAGCGGCGCGGGCCGAACGCTGGCCCCGGGCGCACATCAGGATCACCGGCAGCGTCTTGTTGCTAGGCAGGCCCTTGCCGCCATCGATGGCCGCCTGCAGCTGGCTCAGCGGCAGGTTGCGGGCGCCGCCGGCATGGCCGGCCGCGTACTCATCGGGCTCGCAGACGTCGATGAGCACGCCCTTTTCGCGGTTGATCAGGCGCACGGCCTCGGCCGTGCTGATGCCACCGCCCGATGCGCCCTGGATCATCGGCGCGAAGAGCAGCGCGCCCGACGTGATCGCCATCAGCACCAGGACCCAGTTGTAGCCTTCGAGAAGGAAGCTCACGGATGTGCTGCTCGTCTTTGCTGGAAAACCGCGAATTATAGAATCGCGACCCATGCACAAGCTTGTCCTCATCCGCCACGGCGAATCGACCTGGAACCTGGAGAACCGCTTCACCGGCTGGACCGACGTGCCGCTCACGCCCACCGGCGTGGAGCAGGCGCGCCAGGCCGGCCGGCTGCTCAAGGAAGGCGGCTGGGAGTTCGACGTCGCCTACACCTCGGTGCTCAAGCGCGCCGTCTGGACGCTGTGGCATGCACTGGACGAGATGGAGCGCACCTGGCTGCCGGTGCTTCACGACTGGCGCCTGAACGAGCGCCACTACGGCGCGCTGCAGGGCCTGAACAAGGCCGACATGGCCCGGCAGTTCGGCGACGAGCAGGTGCTGGTCTGGCGCCGCAGCTACGACACGCCGCCGCCGGCACTGGAAGCCGCCGATCCGCGCAGCGAGCGAGGCGACCGCCGGTACGCCCGGCTCGACACCGACCAGGTGCCGCTGACCGAATGCCTGAAGGACACCGTGGCGCGCGTGATGCCCTGCTGGAACGAGCGCCTGGCGCCGGCCATCAAGAGCGGCCAGCGCGTGGTCATCGCGGCGCACGGCAACAGCATCCGGGCGTTGGTGAAGTACCTGGACCGCATCGGCGACGACGAGATCGTCGCCGTCAACATCCCCAACGGCATCCCGCTGGTCTACGAGCTGGATGAAGCGCTCAAGCCCATCCGCCACTACTACCTGGGCGACCCCGAAGCCGCCGCCAAGGCCGCGGCGGCCGTGGCCGCGCAGGGCAAGAAGGCCTGAACCGGCTCAGGCCAGCGCGTGGATCGCGCCGGCCAGCAGCGGCACCACGCTGACGGCATTGCTGGCGTGGGCCACGCAATCGCTGCTCCAGACCTCCCGGACACCCGCCGCCTTCACGGTGGCCAGGGCGTCGCCGATGAAGAGCGCGTGCGTCACTGCCACGTCCACGCTGGCGGCCCCTTGCGCCAGCGCACCGCGGGTCGCGGCGGCCAAGGTGCGGCCGGTGCTGGCGACGTCGTCCAGCAATACCACGGCGCGGCCGCGCACCGGGGTCGTCGGCAGGGAGACGTCGACGTCGCGGTCGCCATGACGGTCCTTGTGGCACACGGCGAAGTCCAGGCCCTGCGCCTGGGCAGCGGCGCGCACCCACTGGCCGGCTTCTTCGTCCGGGGCGAGCAGCAGCGCACCAGGCACCCGCGCCGCCACCCAGGCGCCCAGCAGGGGTGCCGCCGACAGCGCGATGCCGCGCCGGCCGGGCAACACCTCCTCCAGCGTGCGGACGCGGTGCAGGTGCGGGTCCACCGTGATCACGGCGTCGAAGGCCCCGACCAGCAGCCCACCCAGCACGCGCTGGCTGACCACCTCACCGGGCGTGAAGGCCATGTCCTGGCGCATGTAGGCCAGGTAGGGGCTGACCAGCACCAGACGATCCACGTCCAGCTCGCGCGCGCCACCAGCGGCCAGCAGCAGTTCGGTGAGCTTGGCGTTGGGGTCCTGCAGGCCGCGCAACAGGACCACGTTCGCGGGCAGTGAGGCCGGCAGCCGCAGCCGCGTCTCGCCGTCGGGGAAACGGTGGCGCGCGACGGTGTCGAAGCCGCCACCCAGAGCCGCGGCCAGTGCGCGGCCCAGCGTCGTCTCGTCGTCGAAGGCCAGCACGAGCGGGGTGTTCACCGAGGCAGCTCCGCCGCGATGGCCTCGCGCAGGTGTTCAGCCAGGGCGCGCCGGTCGGCGTGCGCGCTGGCCATGGGCGGCAGCACGCGCACGTGCGCCCGCAGCCCGCGCGCGGAGGCCACGCGCCACATGCTCTGCAGCAGCGTCGTCTCGCCAACGAAGACGACGGCCTCGCTGAAGGATGCGGCCCCATCCGAAAAGCGCAGTGCCACCGGCTGCACCGGCGTGGCCGTGGCCACCGCGGCCTGCAGCAGGTTGGCGTGAAAGGGCAAAGGCTGCGGGCCTTCGCCCGTGGTGCCCTCAGGGAACACCGCCACGGCGTCGCCGGCCTGAAGCGCGTCGGCCATGGCGTGCACAACGCGCAGCGCATCGCGCTTGCGCTCGCGCTCGATGAACAGCGTGCCGGCGCTCCTGATCAGCCAGCCCAGCAGCGGCCAGCGCAGCACGTCGGCCTTGCTGACGAAGCGCACGTGGGGCAACGCGGCGTGGATGGCGGCGATGTCCAGCCAGGATACGTGGTTGGCCACCACCAGCGTGGCGCCAGGGCGCGCCGTGCCATTCACTTCCAGCGTCAGCCCCATGCAGCGCAGCAGCCCGGCCGACCACCACCGGATGTACTCGTGGCGCCGCTCCATGTCCATGGACGCGAAGCGTGTCATCAGCAATGCGCCATGCAGCACATGCAGTGTCGAGCGGGTGATGCGCCAGACGGCGACCAGCGCCTGCATCAGGCGGCAGGCCGGGCCTCGTAGGCCACCGTGCCGGCCACCAGCGTGGCACGCACGCGGCCCGGCAGCGCCATGCCGGTGGACGCGAAGGAGAAGGGCGTGTGCTTGCCCTGGCTGGCCAGCGCCGCAGGCGTGACTGCCCATTCCACGTTCGGGTCGAAGACGCAGACATCGGCCACGCCGCCTTCCACCAGGCGGCCCGCGCTGCTGGCCAGCGAGCCCAGCGCGTCGCCCAGCACGCGCACCGGCGCGTGGGTGACGCGCGCCAGCGTGGCCGCCAGCGGCACGCCGCTGTCGCGGCCCCAGCGCAGCGCCAGGCTCAGCAGCAGTTCCAGCCCGGTGGCGCCGGGCTCGGCTTCGCCGAAGGGCAGGTTCTTCATGTCGTCGGCCACGGGGTCGTGGTCGGAGACGAGGGCATCGATGGTGCCGTCGGCCAGCGCGGCGCGCAGCGCGTCCCGGTCCGATCCCTGACGCAGAGGCGGCACCAGGCGCATGTCGGGGTTGAAGAAACCGATGTCGACGTCGGTGAGGTGCAGCGAATTGATGTTGACGTCGGCCGTCACCGGCAGGCCCTCGGCCTTGGCGGCGCGCAGCAGCGCCACGCCGGCGGCGCTGGACAGGCGACACAGGTGCACGCGCGCGCCGGTGGCACGCTGCAGTTCGAAGATGGTGTGCAGCGCCACCGTCTCGGCCGCCACCGGCAGGCCGGACAGGCCCAGCCGCGTGGCCACGGCGCCCGAGGCCGCCACGCCGCCCGAGAGCCCGGCGTCGCTGGGCCGCAGCCACACCGTGTAGCCGAAGGTGGCGGCGTACTGCAGCGCCCGCATCAGCACCTGGTTGTCCTTCATCGGACGCTCCGCCTGCGTGAAGCCGATGCAGCCGGCCTCGGTGAGCTCGGCCATCTCGGTGAGCGTGGCGCCTTCCAGGCGGCGCGTCAGGGCGCCCAGCGGGAACACGCGGCAGCGGCTGAGCTTGCGGGCGCGGAACTTGAGCATCTCCACCAGGCCGGGCTCGTCGAGCACGGGGTCGGTGTCGGGCGGGCAGACGAGGCTGGTGACGCCGCCGGCCGCCGCCGCGGCGAGCTCGCTTTCGAGCATGCCTTCGTGCTCCTGCCCGGGTTCGCGCAGGCGCGCCGCCAGGTCCACGAGGCCCGGCGCGACGACGAGGCCGGTGGCGTCGATGCTGCGTTCAGCGCCGAAGTCACGCTGCGCGCCGATGCCGACGATGCGGCCTGCGGCGATGGCCACGTCGGCGATCTCGTCGCGGCCGGAAGCCGGGTCGATCACCCGGCCGTTCCTGATCAACACCTTCATGCCTGGTTCCCCGCGATCGTGCTCATCACCGCCATGCGCACTGCAATGCCGAAAGTCACCTGCGGCAGGATCACGCTGTGCGTGCCGTCGGCCACGGTGGACTCGATCTCCACGCCGCGGTTGATCGGCCCCGGGTGCATCACGATGCAGTCGAGCTTGGCCAGCGCCAGCTTCTCGGGCGTGAGGCCGTAGCTCTTGAAGTACTCGCCGGCGCTGGGCAGCAAGGCACCGCTCATGCGCTCGTTCTGCAGGCGCAGCATGATGATCACGTCGGCGCCGCGGATGCCCTCGGCCATGTCGTGGCACACGCGCACGCCCATGCCGGCCAGGTCGCCCGGCACCAGCGTCTTCGGGCCGACGGCACGGATGTCAGGGACCCCGAGCGTCGTCAACGCGTGGATGTCGCTGCGCGCCACGCGCGAATGCACGATGTCGCCGACGATGGCCACGCTGAGGTTCGTGAAGTCGCGCTTGTAGTGGCGGATGGTGTACATGTCCAGCAGCCCCTGCGTCGGGTGCGCGTGGCGGCCGTCACCGGCATTGACCACGTGCACGTGCGGCGCCACGTGCTGGGCGATGAGATAGGGCGCACCACTTTCAGCGTGGCGCACGATGAACATGTCGGCATGCATCGCGGAGAGGTTGGCGATGGTGTCGAGCAGGCTCTCGCCCTTGGCCGTGCTGCTCTTGGCGATGTCCAGGTTGATGACGTCGGCCGAGAGGCGCTTGGCCGCGATCTCGAAGGTCGTGCGCGTGCGCGTGCTGTTCTCGAAGAACAGGTTGAACACGCTCTTGCCGCGC
>CAZBUU010000285.1:0-5923 GCA_964495125.1 uncultured Rubrivivax sp. | reverse complement strand
CAGTCTTTAGCCGACAGCCATTTGGCAGTTCGACGCTCGGAAGTCGCGCAGCCGCTCCATCTCCAAAAGGGACCCCTATCGGGCGAGCCAGTCCTTACTGTCTGACCCAGTTCTCACTGGGCCCGACGCGGTGGATAACCGAGCCGGGCTCGCCGCGGGGCGCCCACACTCATCGGTCGATGGCTGTGACGGCGAAAAGCATCCACCCACTTCACTCCCCCTCCCCAGCCACGCCCCGCAGGCCGCGCCCGCCACCACACAGCCGCCCCAACACCGCCTGCGTCTCCATCTGCCGCGCCAGCACGTACACCTTGGCCGCATGCGCGGTGGGCAGGCGCGGGCGCCGCACACCGTGCGCTTCCGTGACGCCGCCGCCCAGGCAGTGGCCGTCTTCGAACAGGTCGAAGCCCCTCTTTTCGATCGTCAGCGGCGGGTGGGCGTCATGGGGGCAAGGCGTGAAGCACGGGAAGCGTGCGGGCCGGGCGGTGAAGCGCTGCAGGCCCACGGTGAGGTCGACGTCTGTCACCAGGGGCTGGGTCCGCAGGCGGGCCGGGCCGCTGGCCGCACGCCCCGGGCGATGAAAGTCCACCCACTGCGCACGCACCTGCAGGGCGTGCGGGCACTCCGCCTCGGGGCAGGTCAGGCGCAGCAGCACCGCCAGTTCCACGCGCCAGCCGTCGCACCAGGTCTGCTCGCGCCGCCGGCCCTGCGCGTCGATGCGCGGCGCGGCCGCAATGGGCAGGGCGCCCAGCGGCGTGGTGGCCACGAAGCTGCCCTTCCACCGCGTGCCCACGGCGGCGCCCAGCGGCACGCGCCGGCGGACTTCTTCGAGCAGTTGCTTGACGGTCATGGTGCGCGCCCGGTGCGATGCAACAACCGGGCTGACGATGCGCATGCGCGCGGCGGCCGTCAATGCAGAGCCCGGGTTCCGGGCGCTGGCCTTCCCTTGCGCACGGATGCCGCAGGTGCTACCCGGGGCGCCCGCCAAGCGGCCACCCCAGGCCGCGCTGGCTGCCGCAGGGTCCCAAAAAGAGCCGTCTCTTTTTGAGCATTCCGCGCGGCGCGGGCGCTGCCTACCATGCCCGGAACGGCTTGATCGTGCCCGCCGCAGCGGCCCGGCAGCCCCCAGAGCAGGAGCCCGACATGAACCTCTTCCCCGCCGCGCCGGACGCCAGCGCCACGCCCCTTCCCGCCGAGCTGTACGGCGCCCTCTACGACCAGCTGCACGACACCGTGCAGCAGCTGTTGCTCTCCGCGGTGGCGCGTGCGCGGCACGAATTGGCCCTGCGCAAGCCGCCCGCCGGCCCGGCGTCGGCGCCCGGGGTGGCCAGGGCGCCCTTGAGCGAACGCGAACGGGAAGTGCTGCAGCGCGTGGCCGCCGGCGACAGCAACAAGATGATCGCCCGCGCGCTGGGCCTCAGCCCCCACACGGTGAAGCGGCATGTGGCCAACATCCTGGCCAAGGTGGAAGCGCGCTCGCGCGGGCAGGCCGTGGCGTGGCTGCTGTCGCAGGCGTGAGCCGGCGCGTTGCTGCAGGGGGCGCGTCACGCTGAGCGCTTTCTGATGATCGAAGCACGTCGGCCGCAGCGGGCCGGCGGCGGGCGGTGCGGGCCTATGATCCGCGCGCAGGCCCGGGTGTGTGCAAGCACGCCCGGGCCGTGCGCACGTCGCCCCGCCCCCAGCCCGCCATGCCTGCCCAGACGGCCCGCATCACCCGGCCCGACTACCTGCCCCGCCTGCGCCTGCGGCCCTTCGCACGGGAAGACGCCGCCGAGGCGCTGAGCCTGCTGCCCGCGTGGGTGGGCATGGACTCGGCCGACCATGCCGGCCTGGTGGCCCTGTGGCAGCGCCTGGCCGACCAGCCGGCCCTGGTGTCTGCCGTGCACGAAGACATGGCGCTGCCGCCCGGCCACCGCCTGCAGGCCTGGGGTGTCACGCTGGTGCTGCCTTCATCCTGGCTGGCGCAGTGCCTGCCGGGCGGGCAGGCCGACCCGGCCCGATGCCGCCACGCCACGCACGACGTCTATCGCGCGCTGCTGAGCGGCCAGCTGGCGCTGCCCACCGACCGCGAGATCGGCCAGGCCAACGCCGGCGAAGGCGTGGTCTTCCTGGCCATGCACTACAGCCAGCACGAGACGGACCTGACCCAGCCCTACGCGCTGCGCATGCTCAACATGGCCAACGAAGGCCTGCGGATTTCGCACGCGGGCTACCGCATCCAGGCCTTCTTCATGCAGGCCCCGCTGGCCGACGACGCCTGGGTCCGCACGGCCGGCCTGCGCCGCCGGCACGAGCCCACGGACCCGCCCACGCCGAGCCAGACGCTGCTCTACGGCCTGACGCAGGAAGAAGCCGCGACCATGCTGCCCGGCCAGAGCGCCCGGCTGCTCTTCGAATACCAGGCGCCGCGTTTCCGGCTGTCGCTGTCGCAGCGCCGGCTGCTGTGGCTGTCGCTGTTCGACGAACAGGACGACGAGCTGATGCAGCGGCTGGACGTGTCCGTGCACGGCCTGAAGAAGCTGTGGCGCGGCATCTACGAGCGCATCGCCGACGTGGAGCCCGAATTCTTCGGCGAAGACCGTGACGACGGCGACGGCAAGCGCGGCCCGGAGAAGCGCCGCCGCGTGCTGGCCTACGTGCGCCAGCGGCCCGAGGAACTGCGGCCCTGGGCCGCGCGGGGCTGAGCCGCACAGGCTGCGCGCCCCCGGCTGGCCCGTGAGAGCCATGCCGCATTGGCTCCGCTGGCGGATGCGTGCAGCGGGGTGGGTTCGAACAATGCCTTCACGGCCCCGGGTGACGCCTGGGATGCCGCACGACCCCACCTCGAAGGACCCCCACCATGAGCTTCCACCTCCCCGCAAGGCGCATCCGCGCCCTCGTCCTCACCCTGTCCGCCGCGGCCGCCTCCACCGCCTGGAGCGGGCCCGAACGCCCGCGCGACCCCGTGGCCCTGGGCCGCTACCTGGTACAGACCGCCGGCTGCAACGACTGCCATTCCCCCGGCTACATCCAGCAGGCGGGCAAGACGCCCGAGACCACCTGGCTCACCGGCGACGCGCTGGGCTGGAGCGGCCCATGGGGCACCACCTACGCCACCAACCTGCGCCTCTTCATGGCCGGCATGAGCGAAGCGCAGTGGCTGCAGCACGCGCGCCGCATGGAGCCGCGCCCGCCGATGCCGTGGTTCAACGTGCGCGCCATGTCCGATGCCGACCTGCGCGCCATCTACCGCTACGTGAAGGCCGCCGGGCCCGCGGGCCAGCCGGTGCCGGCCTACGTGCCGCCGGGGCAGGCCGTGTCCGGGCCGGTGGTGCGTTTCCCATGAACGCCTGGGAGTTCGCCATGCAACGCCCCTTCACCATCGCCGTCTTCGGCGCCACCGGTGCGCAGGGCGGCGGCGTCGCGCGCGCGCTGCTGGCCCGCCGCGACCCGGCCCTGCGCGTGCGCGCGCTGACGCGCCGGCCCGACGCGCCACGCGCGCAGGCGCTGGCTGCGCTGGGCGCGGAAGTGATGGCCGCCGACCTCGACGAACCCGGGTCCTTGGTGGGCGCGCTGCAGGACGCAGACGCCGTCTTCGCCGTCACCAACTACTGGGAACATGGTTCGCCCGAACGCGAAGAGGCCCAGGCCCGGCACCTGGCCGAGGCCTTGCGGCGTCAGCCGGTGCGGCACCTGGTGTGGTCCACGCTGGAAGACACGCGGCGCTGGGTGCCGCTGGACGACGAGCGCTGGCCGACGCTGATGCAGCGCTACAAGGTGCCGCACATGGACGCCAAGGGCGCCAGCGACGCCCTGCTGTGCGCCACCGGCGTGCCGCTGACGCTGCTGCGCACCAGCTTCTACTGGGATAACCTCATCCACTTCGGCATGGCGCCGCAGCCGGGGCCCGACGGCGTGCTGCAGTTCGTGCTGCCGATGGGCGACCGCCCGCTGCCCGGCATCGCGGCCGAGGACATCGGGCACTGTGCCGCGGCGCTGCTGATGCGCGGCCCGCAGGCGCAGCAGCAGACCGTGGGCATTGCCGGCGAACACCTCAGCGGCGCGCAGATGGCCGCGCAGATGGCGCAGGTGTTGTGCCGGCCGGTGCGCCATGTGGACCCCGGCCGCGCGGGCTATGCGGCTCTGGGCTTTCCCGGTGCGGCAGACTTGGCCAACATGTTCGCCTTCAAGCACGACTTCAACGACGAGTTCTGCAACCAGCGCAACGTGCGGGCCACGCGCGAGCTGCACCCGGCGCTGATGGACTTCTGCGCCTGGCTCACGCGGCATGCGGATGCCTTGTCGGCCTGCATCGCGGCCACGCCGGAGGCGGCATGACGGCCGGGCCGGCCCCGCAAGGCCCGGTCTTCCAGACGGCCCGGCTGCAGGGCCTGCACCTGCAGCCGGGCCACCTGCGCGCGATGCTGGCCGTGTACGGCGACCCCGAGGTCACGCGCTGGGCCGGTGACCGCCAGCCGCTGGACGAGGCGCGCTGCCGGCAGTGGATCGAAGTCACCCAGGCCAACGTGGCGCGCCGCGGCTACGGCATGCTGGCGCTGCACGAAGCCGCCACCGGCGAGGTGGTGGGCTTCGCGGGCCTGGTGCACCCGGGGCAGCAGCCCGAGCCCGAGATCAAGTACGCGCTGGCGCGCCAGCACTGGGGCCGCGGCCTGGCCACCGAGGCGGCCACCGCGCTGCTGGCGATGGGCGCGCAGCGCTTCGGCCTGCGAGAGATCATCGCCACCACCGCGCCGCAGAACACCGCGTCGCACCGCGTACTGCTGAAAGCCGGCATGCGCATGGGCCCGCTGCGCCCCAACGACGACGGCAGCCACACGCAAGTGTTCGTGTGGAACGCGCCGGCGTGAAGGCGGCCTGTTTCGAACAGGCCGCAATGCGATGCCGCTTCAGCGCCCGGCGTGCAGGCCGCGGCGGCGGCGCATCCAGCCCCCCGCCGCCAGGCCGGCGGCCATCAGCGCCCAGCTGCCGTTCTCGGGCACGGCGCTGATCTGCATCAGGTTCTCGGTGTAGGTGGTGACGAGGCGGTGCTCGTCGGTGATGGCGCCCGGGTAGAACTCGGCCTGCCACTCCCACATCGAGTAGCGGATGGACTCCCCGGGTTCGTTGTCACCCAGGCCGCCGACGGTGCTGAAGCCACCGTAGGGATACTTCAGGATCGTGTCGCTGCCGATCTGGTAGGTGATGCCGCTGGCGCCTCGGTTGTGCATGCTGTGCGTGAAGGCACCGACGATGCTGTTGCCCGAGAAGCTGAGCGAGATGTCACTCATTTCGTAGGGCAGCAACCAGCCGTCGCCGTTGTCGTCGTGGCCCACGAAGTAGCCGCTGACGACGGCGTCTTCGAAGAAGCCGGTCTGCGTGAAGACGTAGGTCTCGGCGCGCGCGAAGGGGGCGCAGGCGAGGGCGAGCAAGGCGGTGGCCGCCGTGCGGCGGTAGGCGTGTTTCATGGAGGTCTCCTGCGGGTCGAGGGTTGAAGGACTCGGACCTCAGTCTGCGCAAGCAGGGTCGCCGTCGCATCGACCGAACGGGCCACCGCCGACAGGGCGTGGAGCCACGGCGGGATGAGCCGCCTCAGGCCGTCAGGACACCTCGGGCCCCGGCAGTAGCGGGCTTCAGCGCCCCGGCCAGCGCCACGCCGGCCGCTCCAAGGCGTCCCGCCCCGCGATCTCGGTCGCCCCGAAGTCCTTCTCCAGCTCGAAACTCCGGCACCCCGCCTCTTCCAGCGCCGCGATGAGCCGTCGCGCGTGCGACACCACGATCACCTGTGTGGCCTGCGCCGCGCGCGCCACCAGGCGGCCCAGCGCGGGCAGCAGGTCGGGGTGCAGGCTGGTCTCGGGTTCGTTCAGCACCAACAGCGCCGGCGGCCGCGGCGACAGCAGCGCCGCCACCCACAGCAGGTAGCGCAACGTGCCGTCCGAGAGCTCCA
>CAZBUU010000284.1:0-5965 GCA_964495125.1 uncultured Rubrivivax sp. | reverse complement strand
CAGCGACCAGCGCGACCGCGAGGCCTTCCAGGAGATCGACTACCGCCAGATGTTCGGGCCCGGCACGCTGGGCCTTGCCAAGTGGGTGGCCGAGGTGCAGAGCGCCGACCGCCTTCCCGAGTACGTGGCACGCGCCTTCCGCACCGCGATGCAGGGCCGTCCGGGCCCGGTGGTGCTGGCGCTGCCCGAGGACATGCTGACCACGCCCACTTCCGCTGCCGTGCTGCCGAAGGTCCATGCCGTGCATGCCTGGCCGGCCCCCGGTGGCCTGCGTGACCTGCGTGCGATGCTGCTGGCCGCCCAGCGCCCCATCGTCATCGCCGGCGGATCGGGCTGGGATGCCGAAGCCGCATCGGCGCTGCAGCGCGCGAAGCAGAAGCTCGTGCACCTCCATGCCGGCCCGGAGGAACTGGGACGCGTGTACGAAGCCGACCTGATGCTGCAGGCGTCGATGGCCGTGGCCGCCAAGGCGCTGGAGGCGCTGACGGCACCGCCTGCGCTGCCCTGGACGGCGCACGCCGAAGCCGCGCGCGCCGACTACGAAGCCAACCTGGTGGCGCCGGCCGTCGCGCCGCTGGACATGGCCGTGATCGTGAAGACGCTGCAGCGCCTGCTGCCCGAAGACACCGTCTACACCAACGGCGCGGGCAACTACAGCGGCTGGCTGCACCGCTACTGCCGCCACCCCGGCCTGCAGCACCACGGCCGCACGCAGCTGGCGCCGACCTCGGGCGCCATGGGCTATGGGGTGCCGGCGGCCATTGCCGCGGCGCTGCTGGAGCCGCAGCGCTGGGCCGTGAACCTGGCCGGCGATGGCGACTTCCTGATGACGGGCCAGGAACTGGCCACCGCCACCGGCTACGGCGCGAAGAAGCTCATCAGCATCGTGGTCGACAACGGCACCTACGGCACCATCCGCATGCACCAGGAGCGCGAGTACCCCGGCCGCGTGAGCGGCAGCGATCTCTTCAATCCCGACTTCGCCGCGCTGGCGCGCGCCCACGGCTGGCGCGGCGAGACCGTGCTGCGCACCGAAGATTTCGAGCCGGCACTCGTGAAGGCCATCGAGGCCGGCCTGCCCACGCTCTTCCACGTGAAGCTGGACAGCGACGTGATCACGACGCGCACCACGCTCAGCGCCATCCGCAGCGCGGCCCAGGGCCGCTGACGCGCGTCAGCGCTTCTGCTTCGGCCCGCCCGACAGCAGCAGCACCACGCCCGCCAGCACCACGCCGGCGGCGGCCCACTCCAGCGTGGAGACCACCTCGCCGCCGATGGCCACGCCGAGCACCAGCCCGATCACCGGGTTGACGAAGGTGTAGCTGGACGCCAGCGCGGCCCCGGTGCGCTGCAGCAGCACCATGTAGGCCGAAAAGCCGATCAGAGAGCCCGCCACCACCAGATAGGCCCAGCAGGCCAATGAACGGGCGTCGGGCGGCATCTGCGGCTGCTCGCCCGCCAGCCACGACGCCGCCAGCAGCATCAGGCCGCCGACGAGCATCTCGCTGGCGTAACCCGCCGCGCCGGGCGCGAGGTCCAGCCGGCGGCCGCCCGGCAGGCCGTGCAGCGCCCAGAGGCTGCCCGCGCACCAAGTGACGCAGGCGAAGGCGATCGCCGCCAGGCCGCTCCAGGAGGCTGCGAAGCCTTGGCCGCGCGTGAGCAGCAGCACACCCGCCAGGCCCAGCGCGATGCCGGTCCATTCACGGCGCGAAGGCCGGATGCCGTAGGGCCACTGCCCCAACGCGACGAGGGCCGGCACGACGGCGATGAAGGCCACCACCAGGCCCGAACTCACGCTCGTCTCGGCCAGTGCCGTGGCCCCGTAGCCGCCGCCCAGCATCAGCGCGCCCAGCACGCTGGCGTTGATCCACTGCTCGCGCGTGGGCCAGGCCGCGCCGCGCCAGGCAGCCCAGGCGCCCAGCAGCAGGCCGGCCGCAATGAAGCGCGTGCCCATCTGGAAAAAAGGCGGGAAGCTCACCAGCGCCCACTTGATGGCCAGGTAGGTGGAGCCCCAGATCACCCAGGTGGCGAACAGGCAGGCCAGGATGACGGGAGGCAGGCGCGGCACGGTGGAAGAGGGCAGGGCGAGCGTGTTCGACATGGGCCGACATGCTATGCAGGCCTCGACCTCCGATCCATCGGTGGATGAAGGTTCCGCCGCGCTTCGGCCTTGCGTTTCATGGTTTGGGTCGGCACAGTCCTTGAACTTCGAAAGTCTGCCGATGCCCGCCACCGACCTCGACGCCTACGACATCCGCATCCTCGCGGAACTGCAGGCCGATGCCCGCCTGACCATGGCCGAACTGGGCCGCCGCGTCCATCTCAGCCAGCCCGCGGTGGCCGAGCGCGTGCGCAAGCTGGAGGCCGCGGGCGTCATCACCGGCTACCGCGCCACCGTCAACCTGTCGGCCCTGGGCTACGGCATCCGTGCCCTGGTGCGCGTGGGGCGCACCGACTACGAGCGCATGGTCCGTCTGGTCGAAGCGAGGCCGGAGGTGGTGAATGCCTGGAACATCACCGGCGAGGACAGCTGGCTGCTGGAGATCGCCGTCACCGATGTGGCGCATCTGGACGCCGTCGTCTCGCAGATGTGCCTGCTGGCCGAGACCAGCACCTCCATCATCCTGAAGACGCTGCGGCAGCACCGGGTGATGCTGCCGCCCTTGCGGGATGCACCACCGTAGAATGGTCGGTCACGTCGGGGTGTAGCGCAGCCTGGTAGCGCAATTGCTTTGGGAGCAATGGGTCGAAGGTTCGAATCCTTTCACCCCGACCACCCTCTGATCCAAGCGTGCAGATTCGCACGCCGCACCCCCTGAACCGGGGGGTGAAATGGGTTTCCGGGCTAGACTGCTGGGTTGTTTCAATCTGTTTCCAGCCCGTCGATGACCCCGCCAGCCGCCAAGAAGTCCCCCAGGAGCAAGAGTCCCCGCCGCGAGTCCCGCGGTCCGCTGGCCGTGAGTCTCGCGGCCCTGTCATTCCTCGTCGTCGGGCTGCTGATGGCGCAGGGTGCCGGCGCTTCCTGGCTCGGCTGGGCCGAGAGCCCGGGACTGGACGGCGACGCGCCGCGATGGCTGGTCACCGACACGCTGCGCGCCACCACCGCCGACGGCGCCGTCGTCAAGGCCAAGGTGGTGCTGGACGCCCCCGACAACGAGACGCGCATGCTGCTGGGCCGCCAGGCGGGTCAGGTGCAGTTGCTGATGCAGGTGAGCGTCGCCGGGCACGACAGCGCTGGCTCCAGCGGCGCCGAACGGGTGCAGCGCCTGTCCGAAGAGATCCACGAGCGGCTGAACGGGTTCCTGGAGGCCCAGCGGGTGCCCCCGGTGCGCGACGTGGTGATCCAGGACCTGGTCGTCAGCCGGCCCTGAGCGCCTTCTCGGCCGGCGGCGCGCGCCGCACGGGCACCGTGCGGTCATCGAGGTCGGACGCGAGCTTGTGCGCCTGTGCCAACGCTGTCGCGACGAGCCAGGTGCCGGTCTCCTGGTCTTCACGTGCCGTCTGGTCGAGGAAGTGGTCGGCCGCGCGCGTGGCCGCGTGCAGCTGGTGCGCGCGCACCCGCAGCAGCGACACCGTCTGGCGCAGCGTGGCGTCGCCCGGCTTCTCGCTGACGGCGCGGGCCAGCGCGTCGACGTCGTCGGCGATGTCGGTGGCGAGCGCGAGCGCCGTGGACATCAGCCAGGAACCGGTGTTGCGGTCTTCCGGCACGTCGCGCGCCAGGAAGCGGTCGGCCGCGCGCACGGCGGCGTGCAACTGGTGCGCACGGGCGCCGAGCTGGCGCAGGGCCTTCGGCGGGTCGGCCAGATCGAACACGTCGGCAGCGGGGCGGGCTTCGGGCATGAGGGGCCTCTGGGTGCGCGGGCGGACCCCGGATTCTGCCCAGGAACTTCCCCGGCCGCGGGCCGACTTCCGTGGCTTAGGGCCCGGAGCGGCGCCTCACTGCCGCGTGCGGCGGCGCAGCGACAGGCCGGCCACCAGGGCCAGACCCGCAGCCAGCGTGGCCGGCGTGCCGGGCTCGGGCACGTCCGTGACCAGGCCGCGCACGTCGAAGGCCAGGCCGGAGTCGTAGGCGCCGTCGCCCCAGTTCACCACGCCCAGCTCCAACCGGTACTCGCCGGCACCGGTGAAGTCGTGGCGTGACATCAGCCAGCCCGTGAAGCCGCAGCCCTGGGCGTTGTCGCGCCAGCAGGTGCCGTTGGAGAAGCCCAGCGGTTCCCAGTCGATGGGGTCGTCGACGGTCCTCGAGGTGAAGCTGTAGTCGGCGTAGTTGACGATGACCGTCCGCGGGTCGAAGTCCTCGCGCCGCAGCACGTCGCCGGGCACGATGTTGCCGGTGCTGGAGTTCGAGCTGCGTGCCGTGAACAGCCAGGCCACGGTCTCGCCGCTGGTGGCGGCAACGATGCGCGCCCAGGCGTAGTCGTCGAAGCCCTTGCCGTCGGTGCTGGCGTAGTTGAACTGCACTTCGAGGCGGTCGCCGGCTTCGGCGTGGAAGGCGGCCGAGACGAGCTTCGAGCCGTTGGTCTCTTCGCCGCGGCTGTTGGCGCCCAGGCTCAGCGGCGACACGCCCACCGCTTCGGAGCCCGCGGTGGTGACGAAGCCGTAGGCCGGGCTGGAGAAGGGCGACAGCACGATGTCCCCCTGGCTGGCGCTGGCGCCGCAGGCGCCGGTGCAGGCCCAGGTGGCCAGGTCGGTGGGTGGCGTGACGTCCGGGGCCCGGGCCGTGTGCAGCGACAGGGCCAGGAGAAGGGCGGGCAGGACTTGGTGGGGCAGAGGCATGGGCTGGGGTCCTTGTTGGGTTCGCGGACAGAGCCGCTGCTTCGCCGCCAGATACATGCCCCGGTGAGCCGTTGCGCTTGATCGTGCGGCGTAGGGCCATTGAACGGCCTGATCGAACCCGCCGGAACACAACCGTGAAAGGAAACCCCATGTCCCTGAAGTGGATCGCCAGCCTGCTTCTGGCCGTGTTGGCCGGCCCCTGCCTGGCCGAGGATGCTGCCGGCCCCGCCTACACGCCGCCGGTGCTCGGCGACCGAGATCTTTCAGTGGCCAAGGGCGTGAAGAAGGTGGCCGTGGCCTCCTTCGTGGTGCAGTTCGTCACCGAGCAGACCTCCAACGGTGGCGGCGTTTCCGTCAGCTTCGAGAAACCGCTGCTGGCCGAACCCGGTCGTCTGCAGGCGATGACCGAGGCCATGTACCGCGACTTCCGCAGCCGTGTGACCGAGGCCGGCTTCGAACTCGTCCCGCACGAGGCGCTGCTGGCCACGCCCGAGTACCGCACCATGCAGGAGAAGAGCTCGGCCACGCCGCTGGTGATGGAGACCGGCTCGCCCGGCTCGAAGTCCGGCGCCTACAAGAGCCACTTCCACGTGCCGGCCGGCTTGGTGCTGAACCTGAAGGGCGACGAGTACGACAACCTGAAGTCGGGCTACACCGGCTTCAGCCAGGTCGTCGACGACACGCTGACGTTCGGGGGGCGCCTGGCCCAGTACAGCACCAACTGGCCGTACTACGACAAGGCGTTGCAGAAGGCGCTGGGCGCGGCCACGCTCCATGTGCGCGTGTTCGTGCCCATCGCCTACACCTGGAGCGGCAGCAACCGCGTGGGCACCTGGATGCACTACAGCTCGGGCTCGATGGCCGCGATCCGCCTGGGCGAGCGATTCACGCGGCTGGCCATGGGCCACGACGGCGACATCGGCAAGATCTACCTGACGCAGGACGTGATGACGCGCGGCCTGACCGCGGCAAAGCTCATCAAGGAAACCACCAACCTCTTCGGCACCGTCACTGGCCGCGAGGTGGACTACACGCTGGACGTCAAGCTCTACGAGCAGTTCATCCCGCAGGTGACCAACGAGGTGCTGAAGGCCTTCCTTGCGCGCATGAAGGAAGCGGGCTGAAGGGTGCCACTGGCCTGCCCGGCAGGACTCGAACCTGCGACCCCCAGCTTAGAAGGCTGGTGCTC
>CAZBUU010000283.1:0-5977 GCA_964495125.1 uncultured Rubrivivax sp. | reverse complement strand
GGGAAGGTGGAGCCGAAGTGGATGCTGTTGAGCACCTCCTCGGGCTTCTCGCCGACGATCTCCATCAGGTCGATCTCGCCCGAGGCTGCCCAGCCGCCGTACTTGTCGTCCACCGGCAGCATCCACAGAGCCGGCCACAGCCCCTTGCCCCAGGGCACGCGGGCGCGAAACTCGACGCGGCCGTAGAGCTTGGAGAACAGCACCGTGCCGTCGCGCCGCTTCGTCTTCAGCCGCGCCGAGGTGTAGCCGCAACCGTGCAGCGGCGCCTTGACGGCGCGGATGAACAGGCAGCTGTCGCGCACGACCACGTTCTCCGGCTCGTGCGTGTAGTACTGCAGTTCCTCATTGCCCCAGCCCGCCACCCAGGCGTGGTTCTTGTAGTCGTAGAAGCCGTTGCCGAGGTCGAAGTCCCACTTGCGGCGGTCGACTTCGGTGCCCTCGAACTCATCGCTCCAGACGAGTTTCCAGCCCTTGCGCGCGCGGGTGCCCATGACGTTCGCCTGCCTCCGGTGTGTGCCTGCAGCGCCAGTCAGGCGCCCGCGCCCTGCCCCGTCCGCCTGTTCGTCCGGGATGTTTGAAAGCGCTTTCAGAATTTACGGGGCGAGGTGCAGGCTGTCAATCGAGGGTATTCGCGGAGAGCGCGCCCGAGGGTCACGCCCGAGCCCGGTGCCACGCGCCAAAAGGCAAAGGGGCCGGACCTTGCGATCCGACCCCTTCGTACCTGTGGTGGGCCCTGAGTGACTCGAACACTCGACCAACGGATTAAGAGAAGGCTCCCGGGCCTAGTTTGATGATGACCATCGGACGCACGCCTAGGTGAATCGGGAGCCTGATGGAGTCCATGATCGATTGGAGTTGGATCTGTCAGCTACGTTTTGGCTACGCCAATCTGCTGATGTTGCTTGTGGGTTCGACTCAGACAAGCTCAAATTTGCAAGAGTTCAGGCGCAGGACCAAATATCTCCCGGAACTCGGTCGTTGCTAGCCGCTTCATCTCAAACCAAACCGAACGGTGGTGTCGCTCGGCTATGTCCTTCTGGCGTTGTGCCAGTTCGGCTGCTGAAGCTCCCGAAGCTCTGGCGGTCACATATTGACGAGCAGAGTCGACGTAGCTTGCAAACGCATTCCGACGTGACTTGCTCAGATAGTCCCGCCTGTTTAGACCAAGTACATCGATGGTGAAACGCGCCCTGAGATGATCTCTATGCGGAGGCGCGATCCGCGGCAGGAACAGTCCGGTATCAAGATCCAATTCCAAGAACTCGACAGGGTCGTCAACGCGGGGATCTATGAAAACAGATGGCCCGTCTGGCGGCGCCACAACCGGTGCGTCCTTCGACCGAGTTAACTCCACTACCGCTCCGACAGTGTCGAAGATCGCAAAACGATCTCGCTTGTTTGCTCCATTGCACTGACCGCATGAGTAGAGGTAGTTGGTCCATCTGAAGGACTGCGACGGGTAAAACGCTTGCGGCCGAACGTGTTCAACTTCGTCTCCTACTGAGTCCTCGCAGTAGTGACATCTTTGCGCCCCATGACACAGAGAAACAAGAGCGGCCCGGATTTGCAAGAAGGTTGCGGCGCTCCGCCCCTTCCAAAGTACGCGAGCGCGCTCTACTTGAGTTGCATAGTCGGCCTGTCCATCGATGTCCGCTTGCTGATCATTCAGATACGTCGCCAACTCATCGGCGAGATCAACCGTCCCAAGCTTAAGCATGGCGCCTCAGCTCATTGAAGACTCGATGCCAAAGACTGTCTGCAATTTCCGTCTTCGCGTTTCGTCGTCGGGCGTGAGAGCGGACTTGCGGGCCCTGCTGTTGAGTGCCGCCAACTCCTCAAGCATTGATTGCCCCTCAGGAGAACGATCAATGCCTTGCCCGAACGCGCCAGAACTTAGAGCTTCGAGGATGTCTCCATAAAGAAGGCGATCCAAAGGAGCCCCCGATAGTCGCCCTCCAGGATCTGAAAGTGAAGCATTTGGAAGACGGGTAATTGACCCGCGAATTGCACCTTGACATACGAGCGCACTATGCGTGGTTACAATGAACTGTATGTTAGGGAAGTGCTGAGTTAACCATGGCCCAATTGATCGCTGCCACCTCGGATGCAAATGAACATCCACTTCATCGATCAGAACCACGCCATTGGCGTCTACAACTTTCGCATCTGCAGAGAAGACCTTATCTTGACCATAAGTCAAGCTGAGCTGCCGAATCAACTCCAAGGTCATACTCAGTATTGATCTAAAGCCATCACTAAGTGCAACAATATCGATTGGAATGCCATTGGGATCCAAAAAGGTTACAGCCTTCGGGCCAATATCTGAAAGTTTCGCGCCATTGGGAAGAAATCCGTCTTGATTTATGAATGCTTTCAGCCTACCAAGAAATGACGGCGGTATGGAAACCCCCAAGCGCTTTTCTCTGTCTAGGTCCTCGTAGTGGAGATTTCTGAGCCAAGTCAGAGTTTCGCTAAGCGCAACGTCTTCGCCAAAAATTGAGAGATGACTTGCCAATTTTGGCGTCGAATAGAAGAGCTTTTCATATTCTGGATTACCGCCCGAGAATCGACGGTACGGTCCAAATGAAGCAGAGAACCAGCCAGAGCCTGTGCCCCAAACATGACGAATTGCTGGCGTCTTAGATTCAGTTGATTCAATACTTGAATCGGCAAGGACAACTCCGAAGCGAAGTTGACCGGTCTTCGTCATGCCCTTCCCAGACCACTGATCGCTCGCGTAGGCCTGGTTTACTGTCAAGTTGATTCTTGCCTCGCTCTCACCCTGCCGAATCCAGTCGGACCAAGGCTGACGAAGGCCAAGTGCATTTCGTGGCCCCAGCAGTGCAACAGCGCACGCCCTAAGGAATGCTGACTTGCCTGTTCCGTTGTCGCCGATCAGAACATGCCATCCGGCGGTAGTTTCGGATCGATCAAGCGCCCATGTGAACGAACCCAGGGACTTCACGTTCTTTAAGTCAACCTTAGTGATGTGCATCGCTTGGCTCGGGGTGCGGTGGTTTGATTGTGATGTGAATCTGCATACCAACGCCACTACGATCGGCCGAATCTGGCCTATCCCACTTCCTCAGGTTGCGATTCTTGCTGCGTTCGAGTCTCCGCGCAGGATTGTCCACCGGGCTTGGTTGTGGACAACCCGCCCTGGCGCCTCAAACGCCTTGGGGCGGGTTGTCCACAACTGCGAAGCACCCGGTGGGCAACCCGTCTGAGCCCCAAGATGTAGTTTCAGGTTTCCCCACTACCCGATTTGGTACTCTTCGCCGTGAGACGTGACCAACAGCGATAACACGTCTGCCTGCCGCGCGGGATAAGCACCTTCAGCGCCCCCGGACAGTTCCTCGTTCGCACTCCATCCCCATCAACAACAGTTGGCGGGCGGGATGTGCGGGAGGCCAACACGTAGCCAGCTCGTTCCGATCGCCAACAACGCGAAGGAACAGTCATGCCCACGTTGGAAAGCAACAGTGAAGTTGAAGGCATCGGCAGGGAACTGGCGCAGACACGCGAAGCGCGTCCGCGCCAGCTCACTTCCGATGCAGAGGCGCCCCGTGTAGTAACCACGGGGGGAAAGATCGGAGACGAAGCAGGCCCGGCGCCAAGGCATCCGCCGCTCGGGGTTGACCTCGACACCGGCGAACCCGTCGAGATGCTCTCCACCGGCTCGGGGGTGATGATCACCCGCCACGTTGAGCCCCTCCAGCCGGCATCCGGGCGAGTCGCCCTGATCGATGCGCTGGCCTTCAGCGTCGTTCCGCCAGATAGCCAGTCGATGCGTTGGGTCCTGGCCGAGATGGCGCGCTTCCTTCCGATCGATGAAATCGAAGACCGTCGAGGTTGCTTCGGTTTCAAGTTCTCCAAGCGCTTCGGCAATGGGGCCGGCCTGGTGGCTTGGGGCGGCCGGAGCCAGCGCGATCGGGTCTACTTCAGCATTCAAGGCAAGGGCTGCGGCTTGGTCACGGACTGGCCGGCACTCGCGGCCTGGCTTGACGCGCACCGGGCTGTGATCAAACGGGTCGATGTGGCCTATGACGATTTAGCCGGCGAAACCGTGTCGATTGCCTGGGCGTTGGGCCAATACGAATCGGGTGGCTTCAACGCGGGCGGGCGCTCACCGCAGCATTCTGTGTTTGGTGACTGGCTGGCCGGGGAGGACTCCGCAAAGGGCCGAACGCTTGGAATCGGCAGTCGGGAGAGCGGCAAGTACTGCCGCATCTATGAGAAGGGCAAGCAGCTTGGAGAGCCGGGCAGCGCCTGGACGCGCATCGAGGTCGAGTGGCGGAGTCAGGACCGCCTGATTCCCGCCGACGTGCTGACCCGGCCAGGAAGTTACCTGGCAGGCGCCTACCCTTGCCTGGCAGGTCTGCACGTCGAACAGTCGCGCATCAAGACCGTAGCCAATGCTGCCTCGATCGACTTTGAGGCGGCAGTCGAGCACGGCAGGCAGCACGCCGGCCGGCTCGTCAACCTGATGCTGCACGTCTTCGCCGGCGACGTGTCGGCAGTCGTCGAGCGCTTGCGGCGGGATGGCGTGCCTGCTCGCCTTGAGGCCTACAGCTACCACCTGGCTAACCGTCCGGAGCTGCTCGACCCCGATACGCCTGGCAGCTTCGCTTCACAGGCTCGTTCCGCTGGGTGAGCTCGGCCCATGAACACGCTCGACCTCACGGGCGCCGCCGAGCTGCTGAAGGTCCACCCGAAGACGCTGGAGCGCCTAGCCAGGCTCGGCCACGTTCCTTCGTACAAGGTAGGCCGCGCCTGGGTCTTCCACGAAGAGTTGCTCTCCGACTGGCTGAAGGCAAAATCGCTCTCGCGTGTGTCCGTGGTCGATCTTCAGGAGAACACTGAATGTCGCTCTACAGACGCAAGGACTCACCGCGGTGGTGGGTCAAGTTACCGCCCATCCGCGGCGAATCGAGACCTCTACAGCAGAGCACTGGGACTGCCGACAAGCGGCAGGCGCAGCAGGTCCATGACCGGCTCGCCGCTGCCAGGTGGGAACAAGACCGGCTCGGCGTGAAGCCTCGGCACAGCTGGGAAGAAGCGGTGGTGCGCTGGCTCTTGGAAACGAAGCACAAGGCGACGCACGACGATGACAAGGCAAAGCTTCGCTGGCTGGACCCCTACCTGGGAGGCAAAGGACTCGACGAGATCGATCGGACGCTGATCGACAAGATCAAGTTCGACCGCGAGAAGCTCGCCAGCTCGGGCACGACGAATCGCTACCTCGCATTGATCCGCGCCGTCCTCCGGCGCGCATGTCATGAGTGGGAGTGGATCGACCGGGTGCCGAGGATCAAGCTGTTCAAGGAAGCCGAGGGCCGAGTACGGTCCTTGACCGTCACGGAGTTCGAAACGCTGCTCAACGAGCTGCCCGATCACCTGGCCGACATGGCCGTGTTCTCGGTGGCTACGGGGCTACGTCAAGGCAACGTGAAGGGGCTGGAGTGGCAGACCGTCGACATCGAGCGGCGGCACGCCTGGATACCCGGCAGCAAGCACAAGAACGGCAAGCCTCACTCGGTGCCCTTGAACGAGCTGGCGCTGGCAGTGTTGCGAAAGCAGATCGGCAAGCACCCTTCCCGGGTGTTCACCTTCTGAGGTGAGCCGATCAGCCAGGTCAACACCAAGGCCTGGACCTCGGCGCTCAAGCGGGCCGGGATCGAGGACTTCAAGTGGCACGACTTGAGGCACACCTTCGCCACCTGGCACCGCCAGGCCGGAACACCAACCTACGAGCTACAGCGGCTCGGCGGGTGGAAGACCGGGGCGATGGTCGAGCGCTACGCCCACGTGGCGCCTGAAGCCCTGCAAGGGGCGGCGGGCCGGCTTGACGGATTCAGCGGGTACGAAGTGGCTACGCCACAAAGGCCAACGGCCTAGCATCGCTGCTAAGCCGTTGATTTTGTTGGTGGGCCCTGAGTGACTCGAACACTCGACCAACGGATTAAGAGTCCGCTGC
>CAZBUU010000282.1:0-5979 GCA_964495125.1 uncultured Rubrivivax sp. | reverse complement strand
GGATGCCCTCGAAGCCGATCTCGAACACCAGGCTCGGCTTGACGCTGCGCACCGGGCCGAACTTGTCGATGGTGCTGGCGCGGACGACGCGGTCGACGGCGGCGAACTCCTCGTCGCTGAGGCCCGAGTAGGCCTTGGCGAAGGGCAGCAGCTGCAACGCGGCCGAATCCTTGGCCGGGGCGGGTTCGCGGCGCGCGATGGCCTCCAGCACGGCCTGCACCTCGGCCGCGTCGGCCGGTGCGCGGCTCCACACGGCGAAGGTGTAGTCGGTGTAGAGGCTGGCGCGGCGGCCGTGCCCGGCCTGGGCGTAGACGAGCACGGCATCCACCGCCAGCGGCTCGATCTTCCACTTCCACCACGTGCCTTCGGCCTTGGTGCGGCCGCTGCCGTAGCGCGCCTGGCGCTGCTTGAGCATCAGGCCCTCCATGCCGCGCTCGCGCGAGCCCGCCCGCAACGCGGCCAGCGCGGGCCAGTCGGCGGCTTCCACGGGTGGCGACAGGCGCGTGTCCGTCGCGGCGACAAAGGCCTCCAGCGCGACGCGGCGTTCGTGCTGCGGCCGGCCCCGCAGGTCGATGCCGGTGCTCTCCAGCAGGTCGTAGGCCAGCAGGTCCACCGGCGCCTCCGCCAGCAGCTTCTTCGGCAGGGTCTTGCGCGCGATGCGCGTCTGCAACAGCGCGAAGGGCGCCGGCCTGGCGGCGCCGGCGGGCCAGACCAGCAGTTCACCGTCCACCACCGTGCCGTCGGGCCAGGCGGCCGCACGCTGGGCGACCTCGGGGAAGCGCTCGGTCACGAGTTCCTCGCCGCGCGACCAGATCCACACCTGCCCGGCCCGCTTCACCACCTGGGCACGGATGCCGTCGTACTTCCACTCCACCAGCCAGTCGTCCAGCGGGCCCAGCGAGGCCGGCTCGGCGGCCAGCGCGTGGGCCAGGAAGAAGGGGTAGGGCTGGCCGCCCTGCGCAGCGCTGCCCGGGCCGGGCGGGGCCAGCAGCGCAGCGAAGCGCTCGGCGCTCGGCGTGGCGCGGGCATCGGTCCAGCCGACCAGCCGCTGCGCGATGAGCTGCGCGTCCAGGCCGCTGGCTTCCGCCAGCGCGCGCTGCACCAGCAGCCGCGCCACGCCGACGCGGAAACCGCCGCCGATGAGCTTCACCAGCAGGAAGCGGCCGGGCGTGTCCAGCGCGTCGAAGGCCTCGGCCACGCGCTGGGCCTGCTCCGCCGGCGCCAGCCCACGCAGCGGCAGCAGGCGCTCTTCGATCCACCAGGCCAGGCCTTGGTCGCTGCCCGCTGTGCCCGCGGGCAGCACCTGGGCGATGGTCTCGGCGAGGTCGCCCACGGCCTGGTAGCAGGCGTCGAAGAGCCAGTCGTCGATGCCGGCGCGGCGGCAGGCCACTTCGCGCAGCAGTGCCGTGGGCACCACCTGGCGCGGCTTGCCGCCGGCCAGGAAGTACAGCGCCCAGGCGGCATCGGCCGGCGGCGCGGACTGGAAATAGGCGCGCAGCGCCCCCACCTTGCCCAGTGTGGCAGTGCTGGCATCCAGCGCCTCGTACAGGGCCGCAAAGCGTCGCATGGGCCCATGATGCACGGCCCCGCCGGCCGGCCGCACAATGGGGCGGACCGCCGCACTTCTGCCGAAGGACTGACGATGACCCTGCAAGCCCTCCGCTTCGCCACCACCCTGCTGGCGGCCGTGTTCCTGGCCGCGCCTGCGCTGGCCGCCCCCGGTGACCAGCCCGTGACGCCGGTGCCCGCGTCCAAGACAGGCGACGACAAGGCGCGCACACGCACCGCGTCGCTGCCGGCCAAGGGCCTGTTCAAGGGCGACCAGCTCAGCGATGCCGCCAAGTCCAGGCTGGTGGACCTGATCATCGAAGCCCGCGGCCTGGACGTGCAGGTGGCGCTGGTGGTGCCCACCGGCCCCTGGCACGTGGACGTGGGCGGCGAAGGCGAACGTGACCTCACCCCCGCCCGGCTGGCCGCCGTGCGCAAGTTCCTGGGCGACCGCGGCATCGACCCCAAGCGCATCTTCGTGGAGAGCCGCATCGACGCGAAGGTGACGGAACCGCGCCTGGACATCCAGCTCGCCGGCCAGGTGGCCAACGACTGAGGATCAGGCGGCTTCGGCCGCCGCCTCGGCCTCGTCGCCGAAGGCCGTGCTGAAGCTGCCGGCCTCCAGGCCCTGCTGCTGCAGCCAGCGCACCATCACGGCCTCGTAGCCGTGGGTGACGATCACCCTCGAAGCGCCTGTGGCGGCGATGCTGCGCTGCAGGCCGGGCCAGTCGGCGTGGTCGCTGAGCACGAAGCCGCGGTCCACGCCTTGGCGCCGGCGCGCGCCGCGCAGCTGCATCCAGCCGCTGGCGAAGGCGGTGGCGGCGTCCCCGAAGCGCCGCACCCAGGGGCTGCCCAGCACCGAGGGCGGTGCCACCACCAGCGCGCGCTGCAGCAGCGCCTTGTCGGCCACCTGCTCCGCGCGCAGCGTCGCCGGCAGCGCCACCCCGGCGGCGCGATAGGCCTCGTTCAGGGGCTCCACGGCTCCGTGCACGACGATGGGTCCGATGCCCGCATCCACCCCCGCCAGCAGGCGCTGCGCCTTGCCGAAGCTGTAGCCCAGCAGCAGACTGGCGCGGCCGGCCGCCGCGTTGGCCGCCCACCAGGCGTTCACCTCGGCCATCACCTCGGCCTGCGGCCGCCAGCGGTAGATGGGCAGGCCGAAGGTGCTCTCGGTGATGAAGCAGTCGCAGCGCACGGGCTCGAAGGGCTCGCAGGTGGCGTTGACGTCGTGCTCGTGGCCGCTGACGAAGTAGTCGCCCGAAGCCACCCACACGCGGCCCCCATGCTCCACCCTCACCTGCGCCGAGCCCAGCACATGGCCGGCCGGGTGCAGGCTCACGCGCACGCCGTTCAGCAGCACGGCTTCGCCGTAGGCCAGCCCTTGCAGCGCGATGTTGCCCAGGCGCGCTTGCAGCACGCCGGCGCTGACTGCCGTGGCCAGGTAGGCCCCATGGCCGCGCCGCGCGTGGTCGGCATGGGCGTGGGTGATGACGGCGCGCGCCACCGGGCGCCAGGGGTCGATGTGGAAGTCGCCCGCCGGGCAGTACAGGCCTTCGGGACGCAGGACGATGAGCTCGTCGCCCGCCACGGCCTCAGGCCGCGGCGTGGCGCGGCGTCAGGAAGGTCTGGCCGACGTCGAGCGACGAACGCACGCCCACGTCGGCGCGGTGCGCGGCCAGCCACTTCGTGGCGGCATTGCGGCCCAGCTCGAAGAGCGCGTCGAGGAAGCGACGGTCGGTGTTGAGCTTGCTGGAAGGGTGCAGCGGCGCCAGGCCGTCTTCGTCGGCCACCATGTGCAGACGCAGGTTCTTGTACTCACCCGGGTCCACGCGGCCCTGCGCCACCAGGCGCTGCACGAAGGCCACGGCGCGCATCTCGCCGATGAGCCCGGCGTTGAAGGTGATCTCGTTGATACGGTCGGCGATCTCTTCCGGCGTGTCCGGCAGCGCCGGGCGCGACAGCGGGTTGATCTTCACCAGCAGCACGTCCAGCGCGTCGGTGCCGTACACCAGCGGCCAGACCGCCGGGTTGCCGCTGTAGCCGCCGTCCCAGTAGGCCTCGCCGTCGATCGTCACCGCGCGGAAGAGCTGCGGCAGGCAGGCGCTGGCCAGCAGCGCGTCGATGGACAGGTCGGCCCGCGTGAAGACGCGCGGCTGTCCGGTGCGCACCGCGGTGGCGGTGATGAACAGCGCCAGCGGCCCTTCGCGCAGGGCCTGCAGGCGCACGTGGCGCTCCAGCACCTGTCGCAGCGGGTTCGTGCCCAGCGGGTTGAACTGGTAGGGGCTGAAGGCGCGCAGGAACTGCTGGCTCCAGGCGTAGAAGGGGTTCCAGTCCAGGTTGAACAGGCCCAGGTTGCCGGCCGGCGGCTGCGGCCAAGCGCCGAAGCAGGAGCCGTAGGGCGACTGCCCGGTGGCGATGTCATGCCAGAAGGCGGTGAGCGCGGCACGCGCGCCGTCGCGCCCGCCCTCGGCCCAGCCGGTGGCCAGCACGGCGGCGTTCATGGCGCCGGCGCTGGTGCCGGAGACGCCGTCGAAGGCCAGCGTGCCGTCATCCAGCAGGCGGTCCAGCACGCCCCAGGTGAAGGCGCCGTGCGAGCCACCGCCTTGCAGGGCGAGGTCGATGGCGGAGACGGGGCGCGTGCGGGCTTTGGCCATGCCGCGAGCGTAACGCTTCAGTACCGTCCCGTGATGCCCGCCACGCGCAGATAGACGTTGGCCGCCCAGGCCACCAGGCCGCGGTGCAGCCAGCGCCGCCAGCCCGTGCGCTCGGGGCTGGTCACCTCCACCGAGACGTCGAAGGCGCGCTGCAGGCTGGCGGCCAGGGCGTCGGCGAAGCCGGCGTCGTGCACCACCACGTTGGCTTCCAGGTTCAGCAGCAGCGACAGCGGGTCGATGTTGCTGCTGCCCACGGTGGCCCAGTCCTCGTCCACCACGGCCACCTTGGCATGCAGGAAGGCCGGCACGTACTCGAAGATGCGCACGCCGTGGTGACGCAGTTCCTCGTACAGCGCGCGCGCCGCAAGGGCAGCGATGCGGTAGTCCACCTTGCCCTGCAGCAGCAGGCGCACGCGCACGCCGCGCTGCGCCGCCTTGCGCAGCGCGCGGCGGAAGCTGCGGCCAGGGTAGAAGTAGGGCACGGCCAGGTCCACGCGCTCGCGCGCGCCGCGGATGGCCTCGACGTAGCTGCGCTCGATGGCGCGGCGCTGGCGCAGGTTGTCGCGCACCAGGAAGGCGGCGCGCACGGGGCTGCGGTCGCTGCTGTCGTCCGGGCGCATGGCACCGCGCAGCGAACGCACCAGCGCCACCGCCTCGCCGACGGGGCGGGCACTGCGCGCCAGCAGCTTGACCTCTTCGCGCCAGCCGCGCCACAGGTGGGCACGCGCCCACATGGCCCGCGCCGTGGCCAGCACGGCGGCGGCCATGGGGCCCTGCACGGCCACCGCGTAATCCAGCCGCGGCTGGTCGGTCCAGCCGTGGTTCATGTCGTGGCGGTCATCGATGAGGTTGATGCCGCCGACGAAGGCGATGCGCTCGTCGCACACGCACAGCTTCTGGTGCAGGCGGCGCAATTGCCCCGGCTGCAGCCAGGCGTACCAGCGGTCCAGCGGGCGGAAGACCTCCAGGCGCACGCGGCTGCCCTCGAAGAGCTCGCGCACGCGCGGCAGCGTGGCGATGGAGCCGAAGCCGTCCACCACCACGTGCACGGCCACGCCGCGCTCGGCCGCGGCCTTCAGCGCGTCGGCGATGCGCGTGGCGGCGGGGTCGTCGTGGAAGATGTAGGTGGCCAGCCAGATCTCGGCCGTCGCGGCCGCGATGGCCTCGCACATGCGCGGGAAGAGCGCATCGCCGCCCTGCAGCAGGTCGACGCGGTTGCCACCCTGGAAACGCGGCGCCGGCACGGCCGTCCAGGCGCGCAGCTTGCTCAGGTCGATGGGCGGCAGCGGCATGCGGGCTCAGGCCAGTTCGAGCTCGGCCACCAGCGGCAGGTGGTCCGACATGCGCGCCCAGGCCAGGCCGCGCGGCACCATGACCGAACGGCACTGCAGGCCGCGCAGGTAGAAGCGGTCGAGCGCGAACACCGGTGCCAGCGACGGGAAGGTGACCTGCGCGCGCGTGCGCCCGCCCGGCGGCGTGGCGCGTGCCAGGCCCAGGCCGGCCATCGGGCCGTCCAGCCGCTCGCTCCAGTCGTTGAAGTCGCCGGCCACCACCAGCGGGTCGTCGGGCGGCACCTCGGCCGCGATGAACGCGGCCAGGCGCTCCACCTGGCGCACGCGGCTGCGGTGCACGAGGCCCAGGTGCACGACGATGGCGTGCACGGTCTGCCCGTTCCAGGACACCGGCACGTGCAGCAGGCCGCGCTGCTCGAAACGGTGGTCACTGACGTCGTGGTGGCCCACGTCACCCATCGGCCAGCGCGAGAGCAGCGCATTGC
>CAZBUU010000281.1:0-5984 GCA_964495125.1 uncultured Rubrivivax sp. | reverse complement strand
ACCACATGTACACCACCGGCATGCCGGTGACGGGCCAGCTGTTCTTCATGTACGCGACGATGCTGATCGCGGTACCCACGGGCGTGAAGGTCTTCAACTGGCTGGCCACGATGTGGAAGGGCTCGATGACCTTCGAGACGCCCATGCTGTGGGCCGTGGGCTTCCTGTTCGTGTTCACGATGGGCGGCTTCACGGGCCTGATCTGCGCCATGGCGCCCATCGACATCCAGATCCAGGACACCTACTACGTGGTGGCGCACTTCCACTACGTGCTGGTGGCCGGCTCGCTCTTCGCGCTGTTCGCCGGCGTCTATTTCTGGGGCCCGAAGTGGACGGGCGTGATGTATTCCGAGACCCGCGGCAAGATCCATTTCTGGGGCTCGATCATCTTCTTCAACATCACCTTCTTCCCGATGCACTTCCTCGGCCTGGCCGGCATGCCCCGCCGCTACGCCGACTACCCGATGCAGTTCGCCGACTTCAACGCCATCGCGTCCATCGGCGCCTTCGGCTTCGGCTTCATGCAGGTGTACTTCTTCCTCTTCGTCGTCGTGCCGATGATGCGCGGCCAGGGCCAGCCGGCGCCGCAGCGCCCCTGGGAAGCGGCCGAGGGCCTGGAATGGGAAGTGCCGTCGCCGGCGCCCTTCCACACCTTCGAGACGCCGCCCAAGCTGGACGTCACGGCCACCAAGGTCATCGGCTGAGCGCCGCGTGAAGGTGAACACCGTGTCGCGGAACGAAGAGCAGCGCAAGGCGAACCTGCGCCTGGCGCTGATCCTGGCGTCGGTGGCATTGATCTTCGGCCTCGGCTTCGTCGCCAAGATCGTGTTCATGGGCCGATGAGCCTGGAGCCGGCTTGAAACGCTTCCCCCTGCGTGCCAACCGCCAGCTGCTGGGCAAGCTGGTGGTGATCGTCGGCGTGATGTTCGGCTTCGGCTATGCGCTGGTGCCGATGTACCGCGCGATCTGCGACGCCCTGGGCATCAACGTGCTCACGCTGGCCGAGCAGCGCACGGCGGTCAAGCCCGCGCCGTCCGCGAACACGCAGGTCGACCGCAGCCGGCTCATCACGGTCGAGTTCGACGCCAACGTCCGCGGCCCCTGGGACTTCAAGCCGGCGATGCGTTCGATGCAGGTTCACCCGGGCGAGCTGAACACGGTGATGTACGAGTTCCGCAATCGCCAGAGCCGCACCATGGCCGCGCAGGCCATTCCCAGCTATGCGCCCATGCAGGCCGGCGGCTACTTCAACAAGGTCGAGTGCTTCTGCTTCAACGAGTGGACGCTCAAGGCCGGCGAGGCGCGCACCTGGCCCGTGGCCTTCGTGGTCGACCCCAAGCTGCCGCGCGACGTCACCACCATCACGCTGAGCTACACCTTCTTCGAGGTCGGCGGCAAGGTGCCCGCGGCACCCACCGGCACGGTGAGCCAGCTGCAACGGGCCGGAGGCGGGGCGTGAGCGCCGACCTGAAGGAGGCCGCAGCGCGCCGCGGCTCTTTCGTGCAGACGGTGCGGGCCGTGGCCTGGTCGTTCTTCGGCGTGCGCCGTTCGTCCGGCTACGCCGAAGATGTGCAGAAGCTGAACCCGGTGCACGTGATCATCGCCGGCATCGTCGGTGCCGTGCTGTTCATCGCCGCGCTGGTGGTGCTGGTGCGTTGGGTCGTGGGCAGTGGCGTGGCAGGTGCCTGAGCCGCGCTGCGAGAGGAATTGATTTTTCGGATCGAGGAGCAATGAGCAACATGTCAGCCACCCCTGCTGCGGGCAGCACCCCCTACTACTTCGTACCCGCGCCATCGCGCCACCCGGTGATGGTGGCCTTCGGCCTGTTCCTCGTCATCCTGGGCGCCGGCCAGTGGGTCAACGGCGCGGGCTGGGGCGCCTACGCGCTGGCTGTCGGCCTGGTGGTCTGGCTGACGGTGCTGTTCCAGTGGTTCCGCGACGCCGTCCGCGAGAGCGAAGGCGGCCTCTACTCGGACCGCATCGACGTGTCCTTCCGCTGGAGCATGAGCTGGTTCATCTTCAGCGAGGTGATGTTCTTTGCCGCCTTCTTCGGCGCGCTGTACTGGGCTCGCGTGCATTCGGTGCCGATGCTCGGCAACCTCGACCACCAGCTGCTGTGGCCCGACTTCAAGGCCCTGTGGCCCAGCGAAGGCGTCGGCATCACGGCCTCGCCGGCCGGCACGGTGGAGCCCTTCACACGCGTCGGCCCCTGGCCGCTGCCCACCATCAACACCGCGCTGCTGCTGACCTCGGGCGTGACCCTGACCATCGCCCACCACGCGCTCATCGCCAACCAGCGCGCCAAGACGATCTTCTGGATGTGGGTCACGGTCGCGCTGGGCGCCACCTTCGTCGGTGTGCAGGCCTACGAGTACCACCACGCCTACGTCGAACTGAACCTCAAGCTCACCTCGGGCGTGTTCGGCAGCACCTTCTTCATGCTCACCGGCTTCCACGGGTTCCATGTCTTCGTGGGCATGCTGATGCTGATCTTCATCACGCTGCGCCTGATGAACGGCCACTTCACGCCCAAGCGCCACTTCGGCTTCGAAGGCGCGGCCTGGTACTGGCACTTCGTCGACGTGGTGTGGCTGGGCCTGTACATCATCGTCTACTGGCTCTGACCCAAGTCGCCGCCGCGGCGGCGAGGCGAAACCTGGAAACGCCGCGTCCGCGGCGTTTCGCTCTTTTCAGCGCCCGATCGGGAGCCCGCCAGGCCGCACCCAACCCATGGCCCAGCCCAGCATCACCAGCAGGAACAGCGCCACGCTCAGGCCCACACGGAAGGCCAGCGCGCGGGCCATGCGCCTGTCGCGGCCGGCTTCGCCATCTGCCGCGCCGCCATCCCCCTTGCGCAGCATGAACACGCCGGCGCTGGCCAGCGCCACCAGCACGGCCACGAGCATCAGCACGATCACGGTCTTCATCGGCCTGGATTATCCGTGCCGGCCGACGGCGGGCGCGTGAAGCCGCAGCGCTCGATCATCGCCATCGCCGCGCTGGCCGCGACCGCGGGCACGGCGCGGCTGGGCTTGTGGCAGCTGGACCGCGCGGCGCAGAAGACGGCGCTGCACGAGGCGCAACTGGCACAGCGCCAGCGGCCCCCGCTGGGCGAAGCCGAGCTGCCGCGGAACGCCGCGGCCGCGCAAGCGCAGCAGCACCGTCTGGCCACGCTGCGTGGCCGCTGGCTTGCCCCGCACACCGTGGCGCTGGAGAACCGGCCCATGGAGGCGCGCACCGGCTTCTACGTCTTCACGCCCCTGGCCCTGGCCGACGGCTCCGCCGTGCTGGTGCAGCGCGGCTGGGTGCCGCGCGATCTGACCGACCGCACGCGCGTCAGCGCCCCGCCCCCGCCCAGTGGTGACATCGCGCTGAGTGGCCGCATCGCCCTGCAAGCGGGCAGGCTCTACGAGTTCTCCGGCGCCGGCTCGGGGCCGATCCGGCAGAATCTCGACCTCGCCGAGTTCGCACGCGAAACCGGGCTGCCGCTGCGGCCCTTCATCGTGATCCAGGAAGACGGCGCCGTCCCCGCGAACGACGGCCTGCTGCGGCGCTGGCCGCCACCCGCGGCCGACGTGCAGAAGCACCACGGCTACGCCTTCCAGTGGTTCGCGCTCAGCGCCCTCGTCATCGGCCTCTATGTCTGGTTCCAACTCCTCCGCCCCGCGCATCGACGCTCCGCACCCCGCGCCTGAAGCGGTCGCGCTCACCGTGCACGGTCTCGCCGCGCCCGACCTGGCGAACCCCGACGTCGCGGCCAGCCAGCGTACGCGGGTCGGGCGGCTGAAGATGCTCGCGGTGCTGGCGGTGTGCGCGGCACCGGTGATCGCGTCCTACCTCACCTACTTCGTGATCCGGCCCGAGGGCCGCAGCAATTACGGCACGCTGATCCAGCCCACGCGCACGCTGCCCGCGCTGCCCTTGCGCACGCTCGACGGTGCGCCCGTGAGCGCCACGGCGCTGCGCGGTCAGTGGCTGCTGGTGGTGGTGGGGCCTGCTGCCTGCCCGGGCGAGTGCGAGAAGCGCCTCTTCATGCAGCGCCAGCTGCGCGAGATGCTCGGCCGCGAGCGCGACCGCCTGGACAAGGTCTGGTTCGTCACCGACGAGGCACCCGTGCCCGCGGCGCTGCGCGCGGCCGTCGAGTCGGCCCCGGCGATGCAGGCCTTGCGCGTGGACCGCGCGGCGCTGGCGGCGTGGCTGGCCCCGGCGTCGGGACAGGGGCTCGAGGACCACCTCTACGTCGTCGACCCGCTGGGCGAGTGGATGATGCGCATGCCGCCGAACGCCGAGCCGTCCAAGGTCAAGCGCGACCTGGACAAGCTCATGCGTGGTTCTGCCGGCTGGGACAAGGCCGGCCGCTGAGGCCCCGTCGCCATGGACACCCCGGCTTCGCCCTTCGACCTCGCGCCGCTGCTGCCGCTGCTGCTGCTGGCCGCCGCGCTGGCGGCGCTGCCGCTGGCTTGGGTGTGGTGGCGGCAGCGCGGGCGGGGCGCACACGCCCGGCTGGCCGCCCTGACCGCCGCGGCGCTGTTCCTCACCTTCGACCTCATCGTCATCGGCGCCTTCACGCGCCTGTCGGACTCCGGTCTCGGGTGCCCCGACTGGCCCGGCTGCTATGGCCAGGCCAGTCCCCTCGGGGCGCGCGACGCGATTCAGGCTGCGCAGGCGCA
This sequence comes from uncultured Rubrivivax sp., assembly GCA_964495125.1. GTDB lineage: Bacteria > Pseudomonadota > Gammaproteobacteria > Burkholderiales > Burkholderiaceae_C > Rubrivivax. The sequence continues at coordinate 1,314 of CAZBUU010000281.1, read as the reverse complement.
GGCGCCCGGCGGCCCCGTCACCTGGAGCAAGGCCTGGATCGAGATGGTCCACCGCTACGTCGCCAAGACCGTGGGGGCGCTGATCCTGGTGATGGCGGGGCTGGCCTGGTGGCAGCGTCAGCGGCTGCCGTTCTCGCCCTGGCTGACCACCGCCACGCTGGTCTGGGTCATCGTGCAGGGCCTGTTCGGCGCCTGGACCGTGACGCTGAAGCTCTATCCGGCCATCGTCACGCTGCACCTGCTGGGTGGCCTGTTCCTGCTGGCGCTGCTGGCCTGGCAGCACGCGCGCTTTGGCGCCCGGGCGCTGGCGCTGCCGGCGGGCCTGCGCCCGCTGGCCGGTGCGGCGCTGGCCGTGCTGGCGCTGCAGATCGCGCTCGGCGGCTGGGTCAGCACCAACTACGCCGTGCTGGCCTGCACGGGCTTCCCGGCCTGCAACGGCCAGTGGTGGCCCGAGATGGACCCGGCCCGCGGCTTCATGCTGCTGCGCGGGCTGGGCGAGGGCGCTCTCACGCTGCCGGCCCTGGTGGCCATCCACATGGCGCACCGTCTGTTCGCGGTGGTCGCATTCACCGTGCTGGGCGTGCTGGCGTGGCGCCTCTGGCAGCGCGGCGAAGGCGCTGCACGGCGCTTCGGCGGCGTTCTGGCGGCGCTGCTGCTGGCGCAGTTCGCCAGTGGCCTGTCGAACGTCGTGCTGGGCTGGCCCGTCGTCGCCGCGCTGGCGCACTCGGCCGGCGCCGCTGCGCTGGTCTTGACGCTGGTGCTGCTGCTGGCACGCAGCCGCGCCCCCGAACTTGCCCCGGGCCCGCGCCAGGCGGCGCTCGCTGCCTAGAATTCGTCGCCATCCGATGAACTCCACCGTTGCCGCCCTCCCGCGCCGCCCGGCCTCCCGCTGGTCGCAGTTCTACGCTCTGACCAAGCCGCGCGTCGTGCAGTTGATCGTCTTCTGCGCGCTCATCGGCATGCTGCTGGCGCAGCCGGGCCTGCCCGACTGGCAACTGGCGGGTGCGGCCACGCTGGGCATCTGGCTGGTGGCGGCCGCGGCCGCTGCGTTCAACTGCCTGGTCGAACAGCACATCGACCGCCGCATGCTGCGCACCGCCTGGCGGCCTACCGCCAAAGGTGAGCTGACCACGCCGGTGACGCTGCTGTTCTCGGCCGTGCTGTGCGCCCTGGGCAGCGCCATCCTGTGGTTCTGGGTCAACCCGTTGACGATGTGGCTGACCTTCGCCACTTTCGTCGGCTACGCCGTCATCTACACGGTGGTGCTGAAGCCGCTGACGCCGCAGAACATCGTCATCGGGGGCGCCAGCGGCG
>CAZBUU010000280.1:0-5992 GCA_964495125.1 uncultured Rubrivivax sp. | reverse complement strand
AACCACTGCCTGTACTGCGTGGTGGCGCATGGCGCCATCCTGCGCATCTACGAGAAGAAGCCGCTGGTGGCCGACCAGGTGGCGGTGAACCACCGCAAGGCCGACATCCCGCCGCGTCAGCGCGCCATGCTGGACTTCGCGATGAAGGTCTGCAGCGCCTCGCACGAGATCGAGGAAGCCGACTTCGCCGCCCTGCGCGAGCACGGCTTTTCCGACGAGGACGCCTGGGACATCGCCGCCATCACGGCCTTCTTCGGCCTCAGCAATCGCATGGCCAACGTCACCGGCATGCGGCCGAACGAAGAGTTCTTCCTGATGGGCCGCGTTCCACGCAGCCCCCAAGCTCGCTAGCGCTCGCTACCCCCCGAGGGGGCCGTCCCCCGACGGCCCGGCAAAGCCGGTTCCGTGGGGGGAAGCTTGGTCACTCACTGCAGCTGTTGCAGTGCCCTGATGCGGTCTTCGATCGGCGGGTGGCTGCTGAAGAGCGCCATCATGCCGCCCGGCTTGCCGCTGATGCCCATGGCCGCCACGCTCTGCGGCAGCGCACCGGGGTCCAGGCCGCCCAGGCGGGCCAGCGCGTTGATCATGGGCTGCTTGCGCCCCATCAGCGAGGCGGCGCCCGCGTCGGCCCGGTACTCGCGGTGGCGCGAGAAGGCGGCCACGATCACCGCAGCGAGCACGCCCAGCACGATGTCCAGCACCACGGTGGTGACGTAGTAGCCGATGCCGGGGCCGTCGCGGTCGTTGCGCAGCACGACCTTGTCGACGAAGTAGCCGATGACGCGCGACAGGAACACCACGAAGGTGTTCATCACGCCCTGGATCAGCGTCATCGTGACCATGTCGCCGTTGGCGACGTGGGCCACCTCGTGCGCGATGACGGCCTCCACCTCCTCGCGGTTCATGCTGTGCAGCAGGCCGGTGGAAACGGCCACCAGGGCCGAGTTGCGGAAGGCGCCGGTGGCGAAGGCGTTGGGCTCGCCGTCGTAGATGGCCACCTCGGGCATGGCGATGCCGGACTTCTTGGCGAAGCCCTCCACCGTGCCGACGATCCAGCGGTGCGTGGGGTCGTTCGAGCCGTTGATGACCTGTGCGCCGGTGCTCCACTTGGCCATCGGCTTGCTCATCAGCAGCGAGATGATGGCGCCGCCAAAGCCCATCACGGCGGCAAAACCGAGCAGCATGCCCAGGTTGAGCCCGTTGGCCGTGAGGTAGCGGTTCACGCCCAGCAGGCTGGCGGCGATGCCCAGCACGAGCATCACCGCGACGTTGGTGACGACGAACAGCAGGATGCGTTTCATGGCGAAGGCGCCCTCCGTGGGCGCGAATTGTCCGAGACAGCGCAGATGTTAGGGCGGGGCCTCCCCTTTCAAGGAAGCCTGCCGCCGGTGGGGCCTTCGCCCCGGCGGACTTCAGCCGCGGAAGCGCACCCGCGTGGGCTTGTCCACGGGCCCCAGCTCGAAACGGTCGCCGAACTGCGCGAAGAAGCGCAGCGAAGAGCTGTTCTTGCCCAGCAGCCGTGCCTCGCGCAGGCGCTGCACGGCCACGTTCAACGCGATGGCCTGGCCGGCGTTCAGCTCGGGCAGGCAGGCCAGCACGGCGCTCAGGCCGGCTGCGGGTTCGGGCGCGGGCGCCGCAGTCGGCGTTTCGGCCATGTCGACCGGCGCGGCCGGCGCGTCGACCGGGGGGGTCTCGGGCTTCTTGCGCGAGCGCGTCTTGCGGGCCGGCTTGGCCTCGGCTTCCACCTCCGGCTTGGCCTTCGCCTTCCTGGCCGTGGAAGTCTTCTTCGTGGCCACGGTCTTCTTCGGCGCCGTGGCCACCTTGGCGACCGTCTTGCGTGCCGAGGTCTTGCGCGCCGGCTTGGCCGCGCCGCCGCCCTCCGGTTCGCCCTTGCGGTGCTCAAGCACCGTGAAGTCGTCGTAGACGCCTTGCGTCTCGTCGCCCACCTTGCCCTGCTGGCCGATGCCGCGCACCACGCAGCCCTTCTCGCGCAGGCGGTGCACCAGCGGCGCGAAATCGGAGTCGGACGACGCGATCACCACCACGTCGGGCCGCTCGGCCAGCACCAGGTCCACCGCGTCCACCGCCAGCGCGATGTCGGTGCTGTTCTTGCCCGCCGCCAGGTTCACCATGGGCTTGATGCCCAGGTGCTTGAAGATGGCCTGGTGCTTCACCGCCGACTCGGCCGTGCAGTAGGCGCGGCGCACGTGCAGCGCGCCGTGCTGGTTCAGCAGCAGCTTCACGGCCTGCTCCATGACGTCGACGCTGACGTTGTCGGCGTCGATCAGGAGCATCACGCGGTCGGTGGTCATTGCAGTTTCCAGTTCAGGGTTTCACCCGCGCGCAGCGGCTTGATCGTCGCGTCGCCGAAGGGCAGCGACTCGGGCAGTTGCCAGGGCTCGCGCCGGAGCGTCACGGTGCCGGTGTTGCGCGGCAGGCCGTAGAAGGCGGGGCCGTGGAAGCTGGCGAAGGCCTCGAGCTTGTCCAGCGCGCCGGCGGCCTCGAAGGCCTCGGCGTAGAGCTCCAGCGCCGCCGGCGCGGTGAAGCAGCCGGCGCCGCACACGCTCTGCTCCTTCAGGGCCGCTGCGTGCGGTGCGCTGTCGGTGCCCAGGAAGAACTTGTCGCTGCCCGAGGCGGCCGCGGCCACCAGCGCCTGGCGGTGGCGTTCGCGCTTGAGCACCGGCAGGCAATACCAGTGCGGGCGCAGACCGCCCACGAAGAGCGCGTTGCGGTTGTACAGCAGGTGGTGCGCGGTGAGGGTGGCGGCCGTCAACGGGCCGGCCTCGGCCACGTACTGCGCGGCCTCGGCGGTGGTGATGTGCTCGAAGACCACCTTCAGGCCGGGGAAGTCTCGGCGCAGCGGCGTCATCACGCGGTCGATGAACACGGCCTCGCGGTCGAAGACGTCGACCTCGCCGTCGGTCACTTCGCCGTGCACCAGCAGCAGCAGGCCCTCGCGCTGCATCGCTTCCAGCGTCCGGTAGGTCTTGCGGATGTCGGTGACGCCGGCGTCGCTGTTGGTGGTGGCGCCGGCCGGGTAGAGCTTGAGCGCCACCACACCGGCCGCCTTGGCGCGCACGATCTCCTCCGGCGGCGTGTTGTCCGTGAGGTAGAGCGTCATCAGCGGCTCGAAGGCGGCGCCCGCCGGCAGGGCCTCGAAGATGCGCTCCATGTAGGCCAGCACGGCCGCGGCCGTGGTCACCGGGGGCCGCAGATTGGGCATCACGATGGCGCGGCCGAACTGGCGGGCGGTGAAGGGCAACACGGCCGCCAGGGCGGCGCCGTCGCGCAGGTGCAGGTGCCAGTCGTCGGGGCGCGTGATCGTCAGGGTGTCCGGAGCAGGCATCGGGGGATTCTCGCACCCGTGCATCCGGTCACGCGGCGCGGGCGCAGGGCTGCGGGCGACGCCTCAGGACCTCTGGCCCGCCGGCCGAAATCCAGGCCGGAGCCGGCATCGCTGCCAGGACTTCCCTTGCCGACACGAAAGACCACCGCCATGAACCGACCGCTGCATCTTGCCCTCGCCACCGCGGCCCTCGCAGCTCTCGCGGCTTGCAGCACCACCGGCCCCAAGGAGAAGGTGGGTGCGCCGGCCAAGGAAGAGATCGTCGCCATCAGCGCCAGCCACCAATTGCTGCGCTTCAACGCCGGCCAGCCGCAGAACGTGCGCGACCGCAAGCCGCTCTCCGGCCTGCCGGCCGGCGAGAAGCTGCTGGGCATCGACTACCGCGTGGCGCGCGGCGAGCTCTTCGCACTGGGCGCGTCCGGCCAGCTGTACCGCATCGACGTGGCCGCCGCGCGGGCCCTGCCTGTCGGCACGCCGGCGGCCCTGCCCGGCCCGGCCAGGGCCTGGGGTTTCGACTTCAACCCGACGGTGGACCGCATCCGCGTCGTCAACGACAACGGCGACAACCTGCGCCTGCATCCCGACACCGGCGCGGCCGTCGACGGCGACGCCAACACCCCCGGCCGGCAGCCCGACGGCCGCCTGTCCTACGACGCCGCCGACGCGAATGCGGGCAAGGCCGCGCGCATCGTCGCCGCCGGCTACACCTACAACAAGACCAACGACAAGGTCACCACCAACTACGCGCTGGACGGCGGCCTGGGCACGCTGGTGCACCAGGGCACGAAGGAAGACGTGGCGCCGGCGGTGTCGCCGAACACGGGGCGGCTGTTCACGGTGGGGACGCTGGGCATCGGCAGCTTCGACCATGCCAGCTTCGACATCTCGGACGTCTCGAACACCGCCTACGCCGGCGTGCGCCAGGCGAGGGACGCGGCCACGCGCTGGTACCGCGTGGACCTGGCCACCGGCCAGGCGCAGTTCATCGGCACCGTGGGCGGCGGCGAACCCCTGCTGGGCGCGGCCATCGAGCCCTGAGTGCCGGGCTCAGTGCGCCAGGATCTTCGAGAGAAAGTCCTTGGCGCGGGGTGAACGCGCGTCGCTGTTGCCGAAGAACTCGTCCTTCTTGCAGTCCTCGACGATCTTGCCGGCGTCCATGAAGATGACGCGGTGGCTCACCTTCTTGGCAAAGCCCATCTCGTGCGTGACGACCATCATCGTCATGCCTTCCTGCGCCAGCTTGACCATCACTTCCAGCACCTCGCCCACCATCTCCGGGTCCAGCGCCGAGGTGGGCTCGTCGAACAGCATCACGATCGGGTCCATGCTCAGCGCGCGGGCGATGGCCACGCGCTGCTGCTGGCCGCCGGAAAGCTGACCGGGGAACTTGTCCTTGTGGGCCATCAGGCCCACGCGGTCCAGCATCTTCAGGCCGCGGGCCAGGGCGTCGTCCTTGCTGCGGTTCAGCACCTTGATCTGCGCCAGCGTGAGGTTCTCCGTCACGCTGAGGTGCGGGAACAGCTCGAAGTGCTGGAACACCATGCCCACGTGGCTGCGCAGCTTGGGCAGGTCGGTCTTGGGGTCGGCGATGGACACGCCGTTGACGATGATGTCGCCTTTCTGGAAGGGCTCCAGCGCGTTCACGGTCTTGATGAGCGTGCTCTTGCCCGAGCCCGACGGCCCGCAGACCACCACGACCTCGCCCTTCTGGATGCTGGTGCAGCAGTCGGTCAGCACCTGGAAGCTGCCGTACCACTTGCTGACGTTCTTGATGTCGATCATGGGCGGGGCCTCAGCGGATGATGGCGATCTTCTTCTGCAGCTGGCGCACGAGCATGCTCAGCGAGAAGCAGATGACGAAGTAGACGACGGCGGCGACGAGGTAGGTCTCCACCGGGCGGTTGAAGTTCTTGCCGGCGATCTCGAAGCCCTTGAGCAGGTCGTAGGCGCCGATGGCGTAGACCAGCGAGGTGTCCTGAAACAGGATGATGGTCTGCGTCAGCAGCACCGGCAGCATGTTGCGGAAGGCCTGCGGCAGCACCACCAGCTGCATGGTCTGCGCGTAGGTCATGCCCACCGCGTAGCCAGCGTAGACCTGGCCCTTGGGCACGCTCTGGATGCCGGCGCGCATGATCTCGGAGTAGTACGCGGCCTCGAACAGCGTGAAGGTCACGATGGCCGACAACTCGGCGCCGAGCGACTTGCCGATCAGCAGCGGGATCAGCAGGAAGAACCACAGGATCACCATCACCAGCGGGATGCTGCGCATGGTGTTGACGTAGGCCGCCGCGGGCATGACCAGCCAGGGCTTGCTCGACAGCCGCATCAGCGCCAGCAAGGTGCCGAGCACGATGCCGCCGATCATCGCGATCAGCGTCAGCTGCACCGAGAAGATCAGCCCCTTGATGACGAAGCTGGAGACGACACCCCAGGTGAGGAAGGAAAAGTCGAGATTCATCGCTTCGCCTTCACTTCCCGCCGATCATGCCGGGCACGCGCACGCGGTTCTCGATGAACAGCGCCACGCGGTTGATGGCGAAGGCCGAGATGAAGTACAGGCCCGTCACCGCGAGGTACATCTCGATGTTGCGCGAGGTCTCCTCGCCGGCCTGCATGGCGAACATCGTCAGCTCGGCGATGCTCACC
>CAZBUU010000279.1:0-6050 GCA_964495125.1 uncultured Rubrivivax sp. | reverse complement strand
TGTCCGACAGGCGCTTGTAGACCCACAGGTCCTCGGGCGTCATGTCGTCGTCGCTGTTCGTGCCCATGGGGCGCAGGATCACGCCGCTGTGGGTGTGGAAGCTGACGCCGGCGCCGATGTTCGGGTGCTTCACGATGAAGTCCACCATCGCCCGAACCTCGGGCTCGCTGGTGGGGTAGGGGCCGGCCCCGTGCTGCTCGAACTCCTGGCGCCAGTAGGCGGGGAAGTTGCGGTTGAGGTCCAGGCCTTCCTTGTCGGGGTTGGCGGTGATGCGCAGGCCGTCGAAGTTCTTGAGCGTGCCTTCTGGCAGCACGCGGTAGTACTCGCCGCCGAACTCGCCGGGCTCGCGCGCCACCATGAGCCGTGCGTCGGCGGCGTGCTTCTTGTAGGGGCCGCGGGGGTCGCGCACGCGCATCTGCAGGATGCGGCCGTCGCCATCGACGTCCTCGATGGTCAGGCCGTCCACCGGCTCTTCGTCGAAGGGGTAGGGCCGCGTGCTGCTGCGGATGTGGCGCGGGCGGTCGGCCAGCGCCAGTTCGGCGCCGTCGGGGTTCAGGCGCGGGACCATGTAGACGGTGCGGGTGTCCAGCAACTCGCGCACGGCGGCGTCACCGTCGTACCGGCTCACGAGGTCGTGCAGCCAGTACAGGCAGGCGGTGCTGGCGGTGAGTTCGGCGGCGTGGATGTTGCCGTCCACCCAGAAGGCCGGCTTGTCGGTGTCGGCACCCGTGCTGACGTTGGTCAGCGTCAGCAGCCAGATGTCGCGGCCCTCGAAGCTCTTGCCCAGACTGGACAGCCGCACCAGGTGCGGCGCGGCCTCGGCGTAGTCCTGCAGCAGCCGGGTCAGTTCGGTGTGGCGGTAGAACTGGTCGAAGCGCGGAACGGGAATGGCGGGCATGGCGGGCGGAGGCTGCGGGGGCCCGCGCATGCTAAGGCCTCACTGCCCCCGGAACAGCCCCTGGAAGTGGCGCGACACGGGCAGCGTCTCCGGCCGTCCGCGCAGCGTGAGGTGCATGTGGCCTTCGTCCACGCGCACCGCCGCCGCCACGTGGCGGTGGTTGACGATGATGCTGCGGTGCACCTGCCAGAAGATCTGCTCGTCCAGCTGCGCCAGCAGCTCCTTCAGCGGCGTGCGGATCAGCGCGTCGCCGCCATCGAAGACCACGCGCGTGTAGCGCGTGTCGCTCTCGAAGTAGATGACGTCCTCGACGCGGATCAGGCGCACCTCGCGCCCCACGCCGGCCTGCAGCACCTGCAGCGGCGCGCGCCGCGGTGCGAGCGCCAGCTTCTCCACCAGCGCCTGCAGGTCCACCGGCGCCGGACGCTGCAGGCGGCCCTGCAGACGCTGCACCGTCTGCACCAGCCGCGTGGCATCCACGGGCTTGAGCAGATAGTCCACCGCGCCGGCGTCGAAGGCGGCGATGGCATGCTCGTCGTAGGCAGTGGCGAACACCACTGCCGCCTGCGTGCCGATGCGGCGGGCCACTTCCAGGCCGCTCTGGCCCGGCATGCGGATGTCCAGGAAGCAGACCTCGGGCTCGTGCTCCAGGAAGGCGTCCCAGGCGTCCACGCCGTTGGCGGCGGTGGCCACCACCTGCAGGTCGGGCCAGGCCTGCTTCAACGCGGCCAGCAACTGCTCGCGCGGGGCTTCTTCGTCGTCGGCGATGAGGGCGGTGGTCATGCGGTGTCCTCGGTGCGGAGGGGGCAGCGGATCTCGGCGTGGCAGCCGCCGGCGGGCGGCGCGGACAGCTTCAGCGAAGCCGCGTCATCGAAGGCCAGCCGGAGGCTCTGGCGCAGGTTGGCCAGGCCGGTGCCCTCCTGCAGGTCGGGCGCCGGGCCGGCGCCGGTGTCGGCCACGGTGAAGACCACGGCATCGCCTTCACGCCGTGCCGAGACCGCCACCTGCCCACCGGCCAGCTGCGGTTCGATGCCGTGTTCGATGGCGTTCTCCACCAGCGTCAGCAGCAGCCCCGGCGGCAGCAGCGCGCGTTCCAGCGCGGCGTCGACGTCCACCGTGAAGGCCAGCCGGCCGCCCAGCCGCGACTGCATCACCTCCAGGTAGCGGCGCACGGCCACCAGTTCCTGGCCGGCAGCGACGAGTGGTCGGTTGAAGAGCGGCAGCGTGGCGCGCAGGTAGCCGGTGAGCGAAGCCAGCAGCGGCGCGGCGCGGTCGTCCTTGGTCTGCACCCAGTGCTGCAGCGAGGACAGCGTGTTGAAGAGGAAGTGCGGCTCCACCTGCGCGGCGGCCAGGCGGCGCGCCATCTCGATGGCCTTCTCGCGCTCGGTCTGCTCGCGCAGGCGGTTCTCGATCTGGTTGGCGCGCCACACCGCCAGGAACCACAGCAGCACCGGGATCACGCCGCCCCAGACACCCAGCAGCAGCCCGGCGGTGTTGCGCGTCTCACCGTCCGGCGTGCGCACGCGGATGCCGCCCACCAGCAAGCCGAGCACCAGCGACACGGACAGCGTCACCAGCATCAGCCGGCGGCGCCACGGGTTCTGCCACAGCCAGCGTGCCGCGTTGTAGGTGAGCACGGCCATGGAGATGAGCAGGCCGGTCACGCGCGCCGTCTGCGAAGCCGGCGCGATCAGCAGCACCAGGAAGGCGACGATGGCGAAGGTCATCGTCGACACCGCCACCAGCGTGGCGCTGAAGCCGTCGCTGCCGGCACGCGCCAGCTCGTCGGCCGTGAAGGGCTGCTTGCGGCCGGGGTACCAGAGCTGGCTCCAGTCGATGCGGTCGTGCGCGGTGTTCATGCGGGAAAGTCTAGGCGGCGCTGCGGCGGCGCGGCCTGGCGCGCGGGCGGATGGTGGAATCGGCGGGGTGGATGGCAGCCGCCGCGAACGAACGGCGATTCAGCCGCGGCAGGGGCCGGCCGCCACCGTCTCGCCGTCCACGTAGACCTGCATCTCGCCGGGCTTCAGCGCCGCCCAGGCCTCGCCATGCGTCAGCGGCTGCGTGGCGACGATCGCCACGCGGTCGTTCGAGGTGGTGAGCGGCGCGAAGTCCACGCTCAGGTCCTCGTCGGCCAGGCGCGCGGCGCCGAAGGGGTGGCGACGCTGCAGCGCGTGCAGGTGGGTGGAGCAGTGCGCCCACAGCGCCTGCCCGTTGGACAGCAGCACGTTGAAGGTGCCGTGCGCCGCCGGCTGCGGCAGCAACTCGCGCAGCGTGCAGGTCAGCTCTTCGACGCTCGGCACGCTGGCATGGGACTTGGCCAGCTCCTGCATCAGCCAGCAGAAGGCGCGCTCGCTGTCGGTGTCGCCCACGGGGCGGAAGGCGCCGTGCAGGCGCGGCGCGTAGTCCTTCAGGTCGCCGTTGTGCGCAAACACCCAGTAGCGGCCCCACAGTTCACGCACGAAGGGGTGGGTGTTCTCCAGCCGCACCCGGCCTTGCGTGGCCTTGCGGATGTGGGCGATGACGTTGTCGCTCTTGATCGGGTAGCGCTTGACGAGCTCGGCCACCGGGCTGCTGCGCGCGCCGTGGTGGTCGATGAAGTGGCGCAGGCCGCGGTCCTCGAAGAAGGCGATGCCGAAGCCGTCCTTGTGCTCGTCGGCGCGCGTGGCCAAGCCGGCGAAGCTGAACATCACGTCCGTGGGGACGTTGGCGTTCATGCCGAGCAGCTGGCACATGGCGCGATCAGCGTGTCTGCGCGGCGGCGGTGATGACGACGTTCGGCGAGGGCAGGCAGGCGTCGGCGCTGTCGCCGGCGAAGAAGGCCGGCCAGCTGGCGCAGGGGGCGGCCACCATGGCGGTGATGAGCTCGGTGCCCGAGGTGACCGAGCCGAACACCGCATAGCCACGCTGCGTGCCGCTGCGGTCGAGGAAGGTGTTGTCCGCGAGGTTGACGAAGAACTGCGAGTTGGCCGAGGCCAGCACGTTGGTGCGCGCCATGGCCAGCGTCCACTTCAGGTTCGACAGGCCGGCGTTGTCTTCCAGCGGGATCGGCGCGTTCGTCGCCTTCAGCGTTGGCAGCGTGCCGCCGGCCACCAGCGGCTGCGCGTAGCCGCCGCCCTGCGCGACGAAGTCGGGCACGACGCGGTGGAACACGGTGTCGACGTAGAAGCCGGACTTCACGTAGGCCAGGAAGTTGTTCACCGTGGTGGGCACCTGGCGCGCTTCCAGGGTGAGCACCACCTGCCCCTGCACGCCGGCGCCGTTGCTCAGGCTCAGCGTCACCTGGGGCAGCGGCACGGTGTAGGGCACGGTGGCCAGGGTCACGCCGTCGGCGGGCCGGCCGAACACCGCCTGGTGCTCGCCGAGCTGGGCCTGGCTGCAGATGTAGTAGGCGGTGTCGGCCGTGCTGACGTAAGGCTCGGCCGCGCTGCGCGCCAAGGCGCTGCAGCCGGTGGCCGAGGCCGCGATGTCCTTGTCCAGGTTGCGGCCCTTCAGCGTGATGACGAAGTCCTGCCCGTACATCGCGGCGGCCGCGCTGGCCGTGTCCACGCCGGCCACGTTGGGGTTGACGCCGCCGCCACCGCCGCCGCCGCAGGCGGCCAGCAGCGCCACAGGGGCGATCGCGAGGAGATGCTTCATTCGAAGATGAGGCGCGAGATGCCGCGCCAGCTGAAGAGGTGGCCGGGGCTCACGGTTTCCTCCAGCAGCCCGGACATGCGTCGCAGGATGCCGGGGCTCTGCCGTGCGCGCCAGATCACCAGATCGGCGAGCCACGGGTGGTCGTTGACGCGGGCGCCCAGTTCGTACAGCTCGAACTTGGGCGCCAGCGCCTTGAGGGAAGCTTCGTACCGCGCGCGCACCGCGGCCTCGGGCTGCGCGGCGCCGGCCAGCAGGGCCTCGGCCGCCAGCAGGCCGGTCTCCATGGCCTTGCCGATGCCCTCGCCGGTGAAAGCGTAGGTGCTGCCGGCGGCTTCGCCGGTGGCCAGCATGCCGGGGCGCGACCAGCGCGCGCCGTGCAGCGAGCAGCGCAGCGGCGCGCCCTTGATCTCGCCCACCGGGGTGCCGTGGCGCAGCAGTTCGGCGGCCGGGGCGTAGACCTCGGCGAAGGCGTCGAGCATGGCGCGCAGGTTCATGTCGCGCATCTGGCCCTTGTTGTGGCCGCCTTCGCGCTCGGTGCGGTGGCTGCCGGTGAGGCCGGTGCCGATGTTGAACAGGCCGCCGGGCGCCGGGAAGATCCAGCCGTAGCCGCCGCGCAGGCGCGGGTGCCACACCACCTGCAACTGGCGGATCTGCGTCTGCAGGCCTTCGTGCCGGTAGTAGCCGCGCAGCGCCACGCCGCTGGGCGTGTGGCGTTCGCACAGGCCGGCGGCGATGAGCGCCTGCGGCACCGCGCCGGTGGCCAGCACCACCCAGCGCGCGCTGATCTCGTGCGCACCCTCATCGCCCTTGAAGCGGGCGCCGACCACGCGCTCACCCTCCAGCAGCGGCGCTTCGAAGCGCAGCGGCGCGACGAAGCGGGCGCCAGCGCGTTCGGCGGCACGCAGCAGGACGTGATCGAGCGTGCGCCGCGGCAGCACGCTCAGCGTGCCCGGCACATCGACATGGCGGCCGCGCGGGCCGATGCAGCGCACGTGCGGCACGTGCTGCGCCAGCGAAGCCACCTCGTCGTGCACGCCCAGGCGCTTGAGCGCCGCGTGGGCGTCGGGGATGAGGCCGTCGCCGCAGACCTTGTCGCGCGGAAAGAGGTGCTGGTCGGCAAGCACCACCGCGAGCCCCGCCCGCGCCAGCGCCTGCGCGCAGGCACTGCCGGCCGGGCCGGCACCGACGACGAGCACGTCGCAGGCGGTAGGGAAACTGATGTGGCTCATGGACCTCGCGATTCTAGGAGCCGCCCCGCAGGCGGCCCTTGGCACTTGTGGTAGCTTCGCCGCCCAACAAAGACAGGGCCGGAGGGTGACATGCGCATCGGCGTTCCGAAGGAGATGGCGGTTGGCGAGAAGCGTGTCGCCACCGTCCCCGACGTGGTGGAGAAGCTCGTCAAGCTGGGCTTTTCCGTGGCCGTGGAAAGCGGCGCCGGCGATGCCGCCAACTTCGCCGACGACACCTACCGCGCGGCCGGCGCCGAGATCGTGCCCGGCGCGGCCGAGCTCTGGGC
>CAZBUU010000278.1:0-6052 GCA_964495125.1 uncultured Rubrivivax sp. | reverse complement strand
CCGAGAAGCCGCCGGAGCCCGTGCTCGAAGCCCGCGAGCCCCCGCCGCCGCCGGACGAGGCGCCCGCGCCGGCCCCCGAGCTCGGCGCCCTGCCGCTGCCGCCTGCGGGCCTGGACCTCGCTGCCGCCCCGGACACTGCCGCCTCGGCGGCCACCGCCTTTGCCTGGCCGCCTTCCACGCGCCTGAGCTACCGCCTCACCGGCAACGTGCGCGGCCCGGTGGAAGGGCAGGCGCGCGTGGAGTGGCTGCGCCAGGGCTCGCGCTACCAGGTGTTCATGGAAGCCTCGGTGGGCCCCTCGTTCGCACCCCTCTTCACGCGGCGCGACTTCAGCGAAGGCGAGATCACGGCCGAGGGCCTGAGTCCGCGCCGCTACGAACTGGACCAGAAGGTGGTGCTGCGCGACCCGCGCAGGCTGGTCATCGTGCTCGACGGCGACCGCATCCGCCTGCCGGGCGGCCAGGACCTGCCGCGCCCGGCCGGCGTGCAGGACGCCGTGAGCCAGTTCGTGCACCTCACCTGGCTCTTCAACACGCAGCCGCAGAAGCTGACGCCGGGCACCAGCCTGGAGATGAGCATCGCGTTGCCGCGCCGCGTGGAGCCCTGGACCTACGACGTGCTCGGCTGGGAAACGCTGGACACGCCGGCCGGCCCCGTCGATACCGTGCACGTGAAGCCGCGCCGCGAGCCGCGCCCGGGCGGCGACTTCGTGGCCGAGATGTGGGTGGCGCCGACGCTGCAGTACCTGCCGGTCCGCATCGTCGTGCGCCAGGACGCCGAGACCTTCATCGACATGCTCATCGAGCGCCTGCCCCAGCAGGCGGCCGAAGAGACGCGGCCCCTGAACCAGCGCTGATCAGCGCAGGGTGGCGAAGAGGCCGTCGGCGAAGTCGTCGGCGTCGGCGTCTTCGCGCAGGCGCGCCAGCGCGTCGGCGGCGTCGTCGATCAGCGGGCCCAGCTCCTCGGGGCTCTCGGTGGCCTCCATGCGCAGCGCGATGGTCGCGGCCGAAGCGCCCAGGGTCTTCTTCACCGCGCGCACGATGGCGCGTCGGCGCACCTCGAAATCGGCCGGCGGCGGCCGGTGAGTGGGGTTCTCGACCACGGCTTCCACGTAGCCGCCGTCCAGCAGCAGGGCCAGGGTCTCGCCGAAGAGCGCGGGCGCGAGCCCGTGAAGGTCGGCCGCGTCGCGGCGGCCGTTGACGAGGATCAGCAACTGGCGCGCGCGCGTGGTGAGACGGTTCTCGCGCGTCTCGATCTCGGCCTGGCCCTTGGGCGTCTTGCGGTACAGCGTGGTCATGGGGGTGCGTCTGAGCCGGCAAGGATAGGGCCGCGCCTTATAGTGATCGGTCCCTTTCCACCCCCTCAACCGGATGCCCGGAGGCCCCCGATGAGCGAAGCCCTGATCCTCACCGAACTGCGCGGCGACGGCGAACGCCGAGTCGGCCTCGTCACGCTGAACCGTCCCAAGCAGCTGAATGCGCTCAACGACGCGCTGATGGACCAGCTGGGCGAAGCGCTGCTGGCCTGGGACGCCGACCCGGCGGTCGGCTGCATCGTCGTCACCGGCAGCGAGAAAGCCTTCGCGGCCGGCGCCGACATCGGCGCGATGGCCACGCGGACCTTTGCCGAGGTCTACAACGGCAACTTCATCACCCGCAACTGGGAGACGCTGCTGCGCGTGCGCAAGCCCGTCATCGCCGCGGTGTCCGGCTTCGCGCTGGGCGGCGGCTGCGAGCTGGCGATGATGTGCGACTTCATCATCGCCGCCGACACGGCCAAGTTCGGCCAGCCCGAGATCAAGCTGGGCATCATCCCTGGCGCCGGCGGCACGCAGCGCCTGCCGCGCGCGGTGGGCAAGGGCAAGGCCATGGACCTGTGCCTGACGGGCCGCATGATGGACGCCGCCGAGGCCGAACGTGTCGGGCTCGTGTCGCGCGTGGTGCCGGCCGAGCGGCTGCTCGCCGAGGCCGTGGCCGCCGGCGAGCTGATCTGCACCATGGGCCTGCCCAGCGTGATGGCAGCCAAGGAGTGCGTGAACCGGGCCTTCGAGGGGGGGCTGGCCGACGGCATGGCCTACGAGCGCCGCATGTTCCACGCGCTCTTCGCGACGGCCGACCAGAAGGAAGGCATGGACGCCTTCCTGAACAAGCGCAAGCCGGTGTTCACGCACCGCTGAGCGGTCTTCATTCCTGATTCGGCAACGACGCGTTGCCGATCCGGTGCTTTTTCCTTGGCGCGTTGACTCTTAGAGTCATGCCCAAGGACAACGCCGGTCATGCATCCACCGACGAGCCCTCTCTCCAGTCGGATGCCTGCAAGGAATGAAGATCATGTCGAACCTCAAGCTCATCGCCATCGCCGCCACGCTCGCCTTCGCCGGGGCCGCGGCCCAGGCCAACGGCCCGGCCGGCTACGACCCGCTGGCTTTCGTGCCCAAGGACGAAACGCCGCGCGCCATGGTGAAGTTCAACCAGTTGCGCGCGCAGCAGCGCGACGTGGATTTCGCCACCGCCGCCAGCGGCGAGGACAGCGGCTCGTTCTGGCTGGCCCAGCACGGCTGGAAGACCGACGGCACGCGCGCCCTGGCCCGCGTCGTGGCGCCGAAGGCGAAGTAAGCGCTCCGGCTCAGGGCGCCACCCAGCGGGCGCCCTCAGCGTCGAACAGCGCGCGGCGGTGGCCGTCGGCGTGCAATTCCAGCCAGTCCACCGCCTGCACGGTGGCGCTCATGACGGCGAAGTGACCCCGGCTCTCACGCGTGGGCACGGCATGCGTGAGCGGGCTGCCGGGCGGCAGCGGCGAGAGGTAGTCGTGCGCGGCGGGCGTCATCTTCAGCCGCGCCCAG
This sequence comes from uncultured Rubrivivax sp., assembly GCA_964495125.1. Lineage (GTDB taxonomy): Bacteria > Pseudomonadota > Gammaproteobacteria > Burkholderiales > Burkholderiaceae_C > Rubrivivax. The sequence continues at coordinate 3,212 of CAZBUU010000278.1, read as the reverse complement.
CGCGACGACACCAGCAGCCCGGCGGTTTCCACCTCCAGGGCCACGCGCAGCCGCAGCTGCCAGCCCAGCTTGGCGCACCAGTGCACCAGCGTGCCCTGCGGGTAGGCTTCGATCTGCTTGACCTTGGGGCTGCGCGCATCGGTGTAGATCAGCAGCGTGCGCGTGGCCTCGTCCCACTCGCGCAGCACCACGCTGCGGGCGTCGGCGGCCGTGCCGTCGGTGGTGGCCATCACGCCGACGCGCCAGCCGTGGTCGGGCTGGTGCGCAGCCTTGGCGAGCTCGCGCCACACGGCCGATTCCACCTCGCGAAGCACGGTGATGCGGCCGGTGTCCATGGTGGGCGCCTTTCGGTATTCAGCCTTCCCGGCGCAGCGCCGGGAAGAGGATGACGTCACGGATGCTGGGGCTGTCGGTGAGCAGCATCACCAGCCGGTCGATGCCGATGCCGCAGCCGCCGGCCGGCGGCATGCCGTATTCCAGCGCGCGGATGAAGTCGGCGTCGTAGTACATCGCCTCTTCGTCGCCGGCTTCCTTGTTGGCCACCTGCGACTGGAAGCGCGCCGCCTGGTCCTCGGCGTCGTTCAGCTCGGAGAAGCCGTTGGCGATCTCGCGGCCGGTCATGAAGAGCTCGAAGCGCTCGGTGACCGTGGGGTCCTTGTCCGACGCGCGGGCCAGCGGGCTCACTTCCACCGGGTAGTCGATGATGTAGGTGGGCTGCCAGAGCTGGGCTTCGACCTCGGCTTCGAAGAGGCCGAACTGCAGCTCGGCGAGCGTCCAGTGCGCGGGGGCTTCCTCGCCGGCGGCGACGATGCGCTGGCGCAGCAGGTCGGCGTCCGCGGTCTGCGCTTCCGTGAGCCCGGCGAACTTCACCAGCGCCTGCACCACCGTCAGCCGCGCGAAGGGCTGGGCCAGGTCCACCTCGCGCCCGCCGTAGCTCAGCGTGGCCGAGCCCGTGGCGGAGCGCGCGGCGTGGCGCAGCACGGCCTCGGTGTAGTCCATCAGGTCATGGTGCGTCCAGTAGGCCGCGTAGAACTCCATCATCGTGAACTCGGGGTTGTGGCGGACGCTGATCCCCTCGTTGCGGAAGTTGCGGTTGATCTCGAACACGCGCTCGAAGCCGCCCACCAGCAGGCGCTTCAGGTAGAGCTCGGGCGCGATGCGCAGGAACATCTCCTGGTCCAGCGCGTTGTGGTGGGTGACGAAGGGCTTGGCGTTGGCGCCGCCGGGAATGGGGTGGAGCATGGGCGTCTCCACCTCCAGGAAGGCGTGCTCCACCATGAAGCTGCGGATGGCGCTGACGGCCTTGCTGCGCGCCACGAAGCGGCTGCGCGCGTCCTCGTCGGTGATGAGGTCCACGTAGCGCTGGCGGTACTTCTGCTCCTGGTCGGCCATGCCGTGGAACTTGTCGGGCAGCGGGCGCAGGCTCTTCGTCAGCAGGCGCACGCTGGTGGCCTTCACCGACAATTCACCCGCCTTGGTGCGGAACAGCGTGCCTTCGCAGCCGAGGATGTCGCCCAGATCCCAGCGCTTGAAGGCGGCCAGCACCTCCTCGCCCACGGCGTCCAGCGTCACGTACAGCTGGATGCGGCCGGAGCCGTCCTGCAGCGTGGCGAAGCAGGCCTTGCCCATCACGCGCTTGAGCATCATGCGGCCGGCCACGGCCACCTTCACCGCCTGAGGTTCCAGTTCCTCGTTCGGCACCTGGCCGTGCAGGCGGTGCAGTTCGCCGGCGTGGTGCTTCGGCTTGAAGTCGTTGGGGAAGGCGGCGGCGCCGCGCGCGGCGGCTTCGGTGCGCAGGGCCTGCAGCTTCTCGCGGCGTTCGGCGATGAGTTGGTTGTCGTCGGTCATGGCAGGCGCGGAGCCGGGGCGCGATGGGGGCCACGATTCTAGGCGGACCCTTAGAATCCGCCCCCCATCCTGGTGCCTGCCATGCCCTCGAGCCTGCCCATCGTCGACCGCCCCGTCCGCTTCGCGCTCGTGGGCTGCGGCCGCATCTCGGCCAACCACCTGGGCGCGCTGCAGCAGCATGCGGGCCGCGCCGAGCTCGTCGCCGTTTGCGACAACCGCCCCGAGGCCCTGGCCGCGGCCGTGGCCAAGACCGGCGCACGCGGCTACGCCTCGCTGGACGCACTGCTGGCCGGGTGCGATGCGGACATCGTCACCCTGGCCACGCCCAGCGGCCTGCATCCGCGCCAGGCGATGAAGGCCGCACAGGCCGGCTTCCACGTGCTGACCGAGAAGCCCATGGCCACCAAGTGGGACGAGGGCATGCAGATGGTGCGCGTGTGCCGCGAGGCCGGCGTGCAGCTGTTCGTGGTGAAGCAGAACCGCCTCAACACGACGATGCAGCTGCTGAAGAAGGCCGTGGAGACCGGCCGCTTCGGGCGCATCTACATGGCCACGGTGAACGTCTTCTGGACGCGCCCGCAGAGCTACTACGACGACGCCCCCTGGCGCGGCCGCTGGGACATGGACGGCGGCGCCTTCCTCAACCAGGCCAGCCACTACGTGGACATGCTGGACTGGCTGGTCGGCCCCGTGGACAACGTGCACGCCTACACCGCCACGCTGGCACGCGACATCGAGGCCGAGGACACCGGCGTGATGAGCCTGCGCCTGCGCGGCGGCGGCCTGGCCAGCATCAACGTGACGATGCTGACGCACGGCAAGAACTTCGAAGGCAGCATCACCGTGCTGGGCGAGCGCGGCACGGTGCGCATCGGCGGCGTGGCCGTCAACAAGATCGAGCACTGGGAGTTCGAGACCCCGGAGCCCGGCGACGACGAGGTGCGCGCCGCCAACTACACCGCGCCCTCGGTCTACGGTTTCGGCCACCCGCTGTACTACGCCAACGTCATCGACACGCTGCGCGGCGAGGCCAGCGCGCAGGTGGACGGCTACAGCGGGCTGCGCTCGCTGGAGGTGATCATCGCCGCCTACCGCAGCGCGCGCGACGGTGTGCGGGTCGGTCTGCCTTTGGTGTTCTGACGCCGATGGCTGCCGTCGTCCACCCCAGCGCCATCGTCGACGAAGGCGCGCAGCTCGGCGATGGCACGCGCGTCTGGCACTGGGTGCACGTGAGCGGCGGTGCGCGCATCGGGCCGGGCTGCTCGCTGGGGCAGGGCGTGTTCGTCGGCAACGACGTGCTCATCGGCCGCAACGTGAAGATCCAGAACAACGTGTCGGTGTACGACGCGGTGACGCTGGAGGAC
>CAZBUU010000277.1:0-6075 GCA_964495125.1 uncultured Rubrivivax sp. | reverse complement strand
CTTCCACCTCGGTGGGGCTGACGCGGTAGCCCGAGGTCTTCATCATCTCGTCGCGGCGGCCGATGAAGTAGAGGAAGCCTTCGGCGTCGCGGCGCACGGTGTCGCCGGAGAACACGGCGTACTCGGGCAGTTGCAGGCCGCCGTCGCGCCCGCCCAGGCCGTTGGACAACAGCTTGTAGCGCTCGGCCGTCTTCTCGGCGTCGCCCCAGTAGCCCAGGCCCACCAGCGCACCGCGGTGCACCAGTTCGCCGGGTTCGTCCACGCCGCACTCGCTGCCGTCTTCGCGCAGCACCAGGATCTCGGCATTGGGGATGGCCTTGCCGATGGAATCGGGCCGGCGGTCCACCTCATCGGGCGGCAGGTAGGTGCTGCGGAAGGCTTCCGTCAGGCCGTACATCAGGAAGGGCTTGGCGGAAGGCACGCGCTGGCGCAAGGCCTGCAACGTTTCGCGCGGCATGCGGCCGCCGGTGTTGGCGAAGTAGCGCAGGTTCGCGTCGATGGCCGTGGGCCATTCCAGCTGCGACAGCTGGATGTACAGCGGCGGCACGGCCGTGAGGCCGGTGACCTTCTCGCGCTCCATCGCCTTGAGCACGTCGCGCGGCAGCAGGTAGTTCAGCAGCACCACGCGCGCACCGGTGTGGAAGGCGGTGGTCAGCTGGCTGAAGCCGGCGTCGAAACTCAGCGGCAGCGCAGCCAGCAGGGTGTCCTGCGGGCCGTTGCCCAGGTAGCTGGCCACGCTCTTGGCACCGGCCACCATGTTGCGGTGGCTCAGCACCACGCCCTTGGGCCGGCCGGTGCTGCCGCTGGTGTAGAGGATGGCCACCATGTCGGTGTCGATGACGCGGTGGCCGCCGGCCGGCGCCGCGGCCAGCAGCTCGGCCCAGCCGAGCACGGCCACGTGCGGCGGCAGTTCGGGCAGTTGCGCGGGCTTGTCCGTCAGCACCACGTGGCGCAGCGCGGGGCACGCCGCCAGCGTCGGGCCCAGCGTGGCCAGCCGTTCGGGCGAGGTGACGAGGATCTGCACGCCGCAGTCCTGCGCGATGAAGCCCACCTGCTCGGGCTTGAGCAGCGGGTTCATCGGCACGAACACGCCGCCGGCGGCCGGTGCGCCGAAACTGGCCACCACGGTCTCCACTCGTTTTTCGAGGTAGATGCCGACACGCCCGGCGCGCGGCAGGCCGAGGCCGACGACGCCCGAGGCGAAGGCCGCCACGGCCTCGTGCAGGGCGCCGTAGCTGAGGTGGGTGGCGCCGTAGGTCAGCGCCGTGGCGGCGGGGGCGCGCGCAGCGGCAACGCCGACGAGTTCGTGCAACAACGTGGATTCGCGCATAGGCCGCGGTGGGCTGGTGAGGGGCCCGGGGCCCGCTGCGTGGTCGGAAGCGGAAAAAGTATGTCACACCCCCCTGCCGCGGCCCGGGCCCGGGCCACGATGCCGCGCAGTCCGCCACGAAACCCAGCTCTGGGGCGCTGCCACAATGCCGCGCGCCGCCACCCCGACGACAGGACCCGCACCGACATGCCCCAATCGCCACGCCGGGCGCTGCTGTGGTCGCTGGCCGAGCGCTACGCCAACCTGGTGGTGGGCCTGGGCACCACGCTCGTGCTGGCACGGCTGCTGTCGCCGGCCGAGGTGGGCGTGTACTCGGTGTGCGCGGCCTTCGTCACCATGGCGGCGCTGCTGCGCGACTTCGGGGTCAGCGAGTACCTCATCCAGGAGCGCGAGCTGACGCGCGACAAGATCCGTTCGGCCATGGCCATCGCGCTGGCCATGGCCTGGACGCTGGGCGCCCTGGTGCTGCTGCTGCGCGAGCCAGCGGCCCGCTTCTTCGCCGAGCCGGGCGTGGCTGCAGTGCTTTCGGTGACGGCGCTGCACTTCTTCATCCTGCCGCTGTCGTCACCCGCCTTCGCGCTGATGAACCGCGAGCTGGCCTTCCGGCAGATCTTCGTGCTGCAGACGGCCTGCACGGTGGTGCACGCCGCCACGGCGCTGAGCCTGGCCAGCGCCGGCTTCGGGCCGCTGGCACTGGCCTGGGCGCCGGTGGCTTCGGTGCTGGTGCAGACCGCCATCCTGGCCGTGATGCGGCCGCGCGAGACCTTCGTCCTGCCCGGCACCGCCGCGCTGCGCCCGGTGCTGCGCTTCGGCGTCACCTACATGACCTCGCGCACGGTGGAGAACCTGGCCGAGAACGCGCACGAGCCCATCATCGCCAAGCTCTTCGGCTTCACCTCGCTGGGCCTGTTCAGCCGCGCCGTCGGCATGGTGGAGCTGTTCCGCAAGAACGTCACCGACGCCTTCGTGCGCGTGGCCACGCCGGCCTTCGCGGCCCACCACCGCGAAGGCAAGCCGGTGGGCGAAGCGCTGCTGCACGCCACCACGGTGTTCTCGGCGCTCAGCTGGCCCTTCTTCGGCTTCGTGGCACTGGCCGCCCCCGAGATCCTGCACGTGCTGTTCGGTCCGAACTGGGCCGGCGCGGCACCGCTGGCCAGCCTGCTGGCGCTGGGCGCACTGCCGGCGGCGCTGTACGAGTTCGTGCCACAGATGCTCTCGGCCACCGGGCACGTGCAGCGGCGGCTGCGGCTGGCCTTGTGGGGCAGCGCCATCCACGTGCTCGCCATCGCGGGGGCGGCGTGGTGGGGCCTGCAGGCCATGGCGGCGGCCTTCGTGCTCAGCGGGCTGGCGCTGCTGGCCCTGTGCGCCTGGCAGCTGCGCGCCGTGACGGGCCTGCCTCTGTCGGCGCTGCCGCGTGCCGGCGCCGCCAGCGCCGCATTGGCCCTGGCCAGCACGGCCGCCGGTGGCGCGACGCTGTGGGCTGCACGCGCCGCAGCGCTGCCGGCATGGCTGGGCCTGCTGCTCGCCAGCAGCGCCGTGGCTCTGGCCTGGCTGGCGGCGGCACGGGGGCTGCGCCACCCGGCACTGGACGAATTGGGCCACGCGCTGCGCCTGTTGCGCAGCCGCCGGGCGCCCGCGGCGTGACGCCGCGAGGCTTCGCGCGAAGTTCGCCACGCCGGTACGGGCAGGGCGCCGCGGACGCCCTGCATCTCGCCGCCTAGAATTTCCGGTTGATCTTCGGGAGGAACTGGATGAACGTGCACGAAGAAGTGCTGCGCGTGCTGGACGAGGTGCTCAGCCTGGGCGGCCGCAGCGCGGGCTTCACGCGCGAGACCCCTTTGCTGGGTGCCATCCCCGAACTCGACTCCATGGCCGTGGTGACGCTGATCACCTCGCTGGAAGAACAACTCGGCATCACCGTGGACGACGACGACATCGATGGCGACACCTTCGCCAGCGTCGGCTCGCTGGTGGACTTCGTCGGCGGCAAGCTGGGCTGATGACCCCATCGGCCCGCGCGGCCTTCGACGCCTTCTTCCTGCCGGTGCGCGATGGTGCGCGCCTGTGCATCCACCATGCGCCTGCGGGCCCGGTGCGGGCCGCCGTGCTGCACGCGCACGCCTGGACGGAAGAGATGAACAAGTCGCGCCGCATGTCGGCGCTGGCCGCGCGCGCCCTGGCCGCCACGGGCTGCGCCGTGCTGCAGATCGACCTGGAAGGCTGCGGCGACAGCAGCGGCCACTTCGCCGAGGCCAGCTGGCAAGGCTGGGTGGACGACCTGCTCGCCGGTGCCGCCTGGCTGCAGCAACGCCATGGCGGCGCGCCGCTGTGGCTGTGGGGCCACCGCGCCGGCGCGCTGCTGGCCACGCAGGCCGCCGCCGCGCTGCCGGCCGGCACGTCTTTCCTGTTCTGGCAGCCCGCCACGGCGGGCAAGCCGCTGCTGCAGCAGTTCCTGCGCCTGAAGGCCGCGGCCGAGATGCAACAGGGCGACGCCAAGGCCACGCTGGAGAAGGCGCGCGCCGAACTGGCCGCCGGCGGCAGCGTGGACGTGGCCGGCTACGACCTGCCTGCCGCATTGGCCCACGGCCTGGAAGCCGCGACGCTGGACCTGCCCCACCCCGCCACGCGCGTGCGCTGGCTGGAAACCAGCACCCGCGAGCCCGCCGCCCTGCTGCCGGTGTCGGTGCAGCGCGTGGACGCCTGGCGCGCTGCCGGCCACGACGTGCAGGCGCTGGCCGTGCCCGGCCCGGCCTTCTGGCAGACGCAGGAGATCGAGGACGCGCCGGCGCTGGTGGCGGCCACGGTGGAGGCGCTGGCATGAGCGCAGGCGCCGAGCAGGTGCTGGGCTTCGCCTGCGGCGGCGAGCGGCTGCTGGGCATCGTCAGCCCGGCCACGGCGCCGGCCCCGCTGGGCGTGCTGATCGTCGTCGGCGGCCCGCAGTACCGGGCCGGCAGCCACCGCCAGTTCGTCTCGCTGGCGCGCGCCCTGGCCGCGGCCGGCTTCCCCACGCTGCGCTTCGACTACCGCGGCATGGGCGACAGCGAAGGCGCGCTGCGCAACTTCGAGCACTGCAGCGAAGACATCGGTGCCGCCATCGATGCCTTCGTCGCCGCCCAGCCCGGCCTGCGGCAGGTGGTGCTGTGGGGGCTGTGCGATGGCGCCTCGGCCGCATTGCTGTACCTGCAGCAGCGGCCCGACCCGCGCGTCGCCGGCCTGGCGCTGCTGAACCCCTGGGTGCGCAGCGACGCCAGCCTGGCCAAGACGCACGTCAAGCACTACTACGCGCAGCGGCTGAAGGAGCGCGAGTTCTGGATGAAGCTGCTCAGCGGCAAGGTCGCCTTCGGTGCGCTGTCGGGCTTCTTCGGCAACATCGCCAAGGCCTTCGGCGGCGGCCCGCGGGGCGATGCCGGCGCGAAGCAGGCCGGCCCGTTCCAGCAGCGCATGGCGCAGGCCTGGGCCGCGTTCACCGGCCCGGTGTTGCTGCTGCTGAGCGAGCGCGACCTCACGGCGCAGGAGTTCAGCGAATTCACGGCGGCCGATGGCGCCTGGCAAGCCGCCCTGCGCACGCGCCCCGGCGAGCGCGTCACCCTGCCGGACGCCGACCACACTTGCTCCACGCCCGGCTCGCAAGCGGCGATGGAGAACGCCACCGCCCGCTGGCTGGCCGAAGCCTTCGGCCCTGCGGCCCCGGGTGCCTGAGCCATGGAACGCGAGTCCATCCCCCGCCTGCCCGTCTTCGGCTGGCCTGCGCTGCGCGGCGAGCGCGACGCCGGCATGCCCTGCGTGCTGGACCTGCCGCACCTGCACTACACCACCAGCGGCCGCGCCAGCATCCTGCTGGCCCTGGAGGCCCTGGGCGTGCGCGCCGGCGACCGCGTGCTGGTGCCCACCTACCACTGCCCCACGATGGTGGCCCCGGTCACGCACCTGGGTGCGGTGCCGGTCTTCTACCCCATCGACGAACACGGCACGCCCGACCTCGCATGGCTGGACGCGCAGACCCTGGGCGCCGCGCGCGTGCTGCTGGCGCCGCACTACTTCGGGCTGCCGCAGCCGATGTGCAGGCTGCGGGGCTGGTGCGACGGGCGCGGCATCAAGCTCATCGAGGACTGCGCACACGCGCTGTTCGGCCAGGCCGGCGAGCGGCCGGTGGGCCGCTGGGGCGATGTGGCCATTGCCAGCCTGACGAAGTTCCTGCCGGTGCCGGAAGGGGGCTGCCTGGTGCTGAACGGCGGGGCCGGCGCACCCGCGCTGCGCGAGCCCGGCAGCACCACGCACGTGAAGGCGCTGGTGGACATGCTGGAGGTGGGCGCCACGCAAGGCCAGCTACAGGGGCTGGGCACGTTGGTGGCGGGCGGCCTGGGCCTGCTGCGCAGGCTGCGCGGAGGCGGCGCGCCGAAGGCCCCCAAGGCCGAGCCGGTGATCGTGCCCGGCAGCCAGGCCTGCGGCGACGAGCTCGTCATCGACGCCACGCTGTCGCACCGCGGGCCCGCCGCGCCCGCACGCTGGGCCGCCGAGCGGCTGCCGCGGCAGCGCATCGTGCAGCGCCGCCGCGAGAACTACGCCTGGCTGGCGCGTGAACTGGCCGGACAGCCCGGCCTGCACCCGCTGATGCCCGACCTGCCCGACGACTGTGCGCCCTACGTGTTCCCGCTGTGGGTGGACGTGCCCGACCCCGGCTACCTCGAGCTGCGCCGCCTGGGCATGCCCGTGTTCCGCTGGGACCGCCTGTGGCCCGGCACGCC
>CAZBUU010000276.1:0-6083 GCA_964495125.1 uncultured Rubrivivax sp. | reverse complement strand
CACCGGCGCGATGCCCAGCATGGCCACGTGCGTGAACTGCTTGACCGGGTCGTAGGGCTGCTTGGGAATGGTGAAGGGGCCGATGGACAGCGGCGTGCTGTTGCTGAGCATCAGCGTGTAGCCGTCGGGCGCGGCGCGCGCCACCTCGTTGCCGCCGATGGTGCCGCCGGCGCCGGGCTTGTTGTCGATGACCACGGGCTGGCCCAGGGCCTTGGCCAGCGGTTCGCTGATGGCGCGCGCCACGATGTCGCTGGCACCGCCGGCGGCGAAGGTGACGACCACCCGCACCGGCTTTTCGGGCCAGGCGGCGTGGGCGGTGGCGCTGGCCAGCAGCGCGCAGGCGGCCAGCAGGTGGGGGACGTGGCGACGCTTCATCAGGGGCTCCTCCTCGGGGTGTTCGGGCCAGGCTCGCAAGGCGCGTGCCGTGATCAGCTGCCTCTGTAAGTGCTATAGCTCCAGGGGCTGACCAGCAGGGGCACGTGGTAGTGGCCGGCGGCGTCGGCGATGCCGAAGTCGAGCTGCACCACGTCGATGAACGGCGGCTCGGGCAACGTGGCCCCCAACGCACGGAAGTAGGGCGCCACCTCGAACAGCAAGCGGTAGCGGCCCGCGGCCATCTCGGCCGCATCCAGCAGTGGGCCGTCGGCGCGGCCGTCGTGGTTCAGCGCCATCGACTTCAGCGTCACCGGGCCCGTGGCGTCCAGGCGCTGCAGCGTGATGCGCATGCCGGCGGCGGGGCGGCCGTTCGCGGTGTCGAGGACGTGGGTGCTGAGGTGGCCCATGGAGATTCCGTCGCAAAGAAGGGGTGCTTGTCGTGGCGCGCAAACTGTATACACTTCTGAATACACGTCAAGTGCTGCCGGCCCCGAGGCCGGCGTCCCCGAACCGCCATGGCACGCTCCCGCGCCGCTCTCAAGGTCATCACGCCACCGCCCGCACCGCGGCGGTCGCGGGCTGCCGAGCCGGCGCCGGGCAACACCACGCAGAAGATCGCCGACGCCATCACCACCGCCATCGTCGAGCGCCGGCTGATGCCCGGCACCAAGCTGGCCGAGCAGCAGATCGCCGACATCTTCAAGGTCAGCCGCACGCTGGTGCGCCAGGCGCTGAACCAGCTCAGCCGCGACCACCTGGTGACGCTGGAGCCGGCGCGCGGTGCCTTCGTCGCCACGCCCAGCGTGGAAGAGGCGCGCCAGGTCTTCGAGGTGCGCCGGCTGCTGGAAGGGGCGCTCGTCAAGCAGCTGTGCGCCAGCGTCACCGATGCCCAGGTGGCACAGCTGCGTGCCCACCTCGCCAGCGAAGCCGAAGCGGTGGCGCGCACCGACGTCACCGGCCGCACGCGCCTGCTGGCCGACTTCCACGTGCTGCTGGCGCGCATGATCGGCAACGAGGTGCTGGCACAGCTGCTGGCCGATCTGCTGTCGCGCAGCTCGCTCATTTCCCTGATGTACCAGAGCGCCCATTCCGCCGAACATTCGGCCGACGAGCATGTGGCCATCGTCGACGCCATCGAGCGCCGCGATGCCCGCGCCGCCATGAGGCTGATGGACGGCCACATCCTGAACGTCGAACGCAACCTGCAAAGCCACCCCCGCGTGGCCGACCTCGCCCAACTGCTGCAACCGACATGAACGCTGCCTTGCCCTACCCGAGAGACCTGCGTGGCTACGGCCGCGATGTGCCCCACGCCCGCTGGCCCGGCGGTGCGCGCGTGGCCGTGCAGTTCGTGCTGAACTACGAGGAAGGCGGCGAGAACAACCCGCTGCACGGCGACCCGACCACCGAGACCTTCCTGTCCGAGATGGTCACGGCGCAGGCCTACGAGAACCGGCACATGACCATGGAGTCGATGTACGAGTACGGCTCCCGCGCCGGTGTGTGGCGCGTGCTGCGCGAGTTCGAAAGCCGCGGCCTGCCGCTCACCGTGTTCGCCGTGGCCTCGGCCATCGAGCGCTACCCGGAGCTGATGAAGGTCTTCCTGCAGCGCGGCGACGAGATCGCCAACCACGGCCTGCGCTGGATCCACCACCAGCACATGCCCGACGCCACCGAGCGCAAGCACATCGCCACCGCCAGCCAGCTGCTGAAGGCCATGAGCGAAGAGCTCGGCGCGGCCGAGCCCTGGCCGCTGGGCTGGTACACCGGCCGCGACAGCCCGAACACGCGAAGGCTGGTGGCCGACCACGGCGGCTACGAGTACGACAGCGACTACTACGGCGACGACCTGCCCTTCTGGCTGAGCGTGCAGAAGACCGACGGCACGCTGGCGCCGCACCTGGTGGTGCCGTATTCGCTGGACACCAACGACATGCGCTACGTGCAGGCCCAGGGCTTCAACACCGGTGACCACTTCTTCACCTACCTGCGCGACAGCTTCGACGCGCTGTACCGCGAGGGCGACCCCGAAGGCCCCGACCGCCCGAAGATGATGAGCATCGGCATGCACTGCCGGCTGCTGGGCAAACCGGGGCGCATCGGTTCGCTGCAGCGCTTCCTGGACCACCTCCAGTCGCACGCCGGCGTGTGGATCTGCCGCCGCATCGACATCGCGCGGCACTGGAAGGCCACGCACCCCTACGACGCCAACACCGCCTTCGTGTGGCGATGAAGGACCCCATGCTCACGCTGGAACAACTGAACGCGGCCGGCCGCGACGATTTCGTCGCCCTGCTGGCCGGCACCTACGAACACTCGCCCTGGGTCGCCGAGGCTGCCTGGTCGAAGCGGCCCGTTGGGGGCTTCCCCACGCTGGACGCGCTGAAGTGCGCGCTGGTGGCTGCCGTGCGCGAGGCCGGCACCGAGAAACAGCTGGCCCTGGTGCGCGCCCACCCCGAACTGGCCGGAAAGGCCATGGTCAGCCAGAGCCTCACGGCCGAGAGCACGAACGAGCAGGGCAGGGCCGGGCTGGCCGACTGCACGCCGGAAGAGTTCGAAAAACTCCAGGCGTTGAACGCCGCCTACAACGCGAAGTTCGGCTGGCCCTTCATGCTGGCCGTGCGCGGCCCGCGTGGCACGGGCCTTCACCGCCGCGAGATCATCGCCACCTTCGAGCGCAGGTTGTCGAACCCCAAGGACTTCGAGTTCGCCGAGGCGCTGCGCAACATCCACCGCGTGGCCGAGATCCGTCTGGCCGACAAGTTCGGGATCTTCCCCACGCAGGGCGAACGCGTGTGGGACTGGGCCGAGGAACTGGCCGCGCACAGCGACCCCGGCTTCAAGGAGGAAGGCCAGCTGGCCACGCTGTACCTCACCGAAGCGCACCAGACGGTGGCGCGGCGGCTGCAATGGTGGATGAAGGACGCCGGCTTCGACGAGGTGCGCATCGACGCCGTGGGCAACGTGGTGGGCATCTTCCACGGGGCGGCACCGGATGCGCCGCGCCTGCTGACGGGCAGCCACTACGACACCGTGCGCAACGCCGGCAAGTACGACGGCCGCCTGGGCATCCTGGTTCCGCTGGCGGTGGTGGCCGAACTGCACCGCGCCGGCCGTCGTCTGCCTTTCGGCATCGAGGTCGTGGGCTTCGCCGAAGAGGAAGGCCAGCGCTACGCCGCCACCTTCCTGGGCAGCCGCGCGCTCACGGGCCAGTTCGACGCCACCTGGCTGGACCAGGCCGACGACGCCGGCATCACCATGCGCGAGGCGATGAAGGCCGCCGGCCTGCCGGGCAGCGTGGATGCCATCGCCGCCGAGCGGCGCGACCCGGCCAAGTACCTCGGCTTCGTCGAAGTGCACATCGAGCAGGGGCCGGTGCTCAACGAGCTGGACCTGCCGCTGGGCATCGTCACCTCCATCAACGGCAGCCTGCGCTACCAGGTCGAGATCATCGGCATGGCCAGCCACGCCGGCACCACGCCCATGGGCCGGCGCCGCGACGCCGCGGCGGCCGCGGCCGAGCTGCTGCTCTTCGTGGAGAAGCGCGCCGGCGTCGTGCCCGACGTCGTGGGCACGGTGGGCCAGCTGCAGGTGCCTGCTGGCAGCATCAACGTGGTGCCGGGCCGCTGCCGCTTGAGCCTGGACCTGCGCGCCACCACCAACGTGGCGCGTGATGCGCTGGCGCTGGACGTGCGCGCCGAGCTGGAGCGCATCTGCCGCTACCGCGGCCTGAGCTTCACGCTGGAGAAGACGCTGGAAGCGGCCGCCGCGCCCAGCGCACCGCCTTGGGCAGCGCGCTGGGAAGCGGCCGTGGCCGCCTTGGGCCTGCCGGTGTTCCGCCTGCCCAGTGGCGCGGGCCACGACGCCATGAAGCTGCACGAGCTGATGCCGCAGGCCATGCTCTTCGTACGCGGCGGCAACTCGGGCATCAGCCACAACCCGCTGGAAACCATCACCGCCCACGACGCGGAACTCTGCGTCGCGGCCTTCTCGCAGCTCCTGGAAGGGCTGGCCCGCGAATGAACGCCTACGAACGACTCGACGCCTGGATCGCCGCGCATTTCGACGAGGAGACGCGCTTCCTGCAAGCCCTGGTGCAGGTGCCCACCGACACGCCGCCCGGCAACAACGCGCCGCACGCCGAGCGCACGGCCGCGCTGTTGGAGGGCTTCGGGTATGCGGCCGAGAAGCATGCGGTGCCCGCGGCCGAGGTGGCCGCCTACGGCCTGCAGAGCATCACCAACCTGATCGTGCGCCGCCGCTTCGCTGAGGGCGGCCCCACCATCGCGCTGAACGCCCACGGCGACGTGGTGCCGCCCGGCGAGGGCTGGACGCACGGGCCCTACAGCGGCGAGGTCGTGGACGGCAAGCTCTACGGCCGCGCCGCCGCAGTGAGCAAGAGCGACTTCGCCAGCTTCACCTTCGCGCTGCGGGCGCTGGAATCGCTGGGCCTGCCGCTGAAGGGCGGCGTCGAGCTGCACTTCACCTACGACGAGGAGTTCGGCGGCGAGCTCGGCCCGGGCTGGCTGCTGGAGAAGGGTCACACCAAGCCCGACCTGCTGATCGCCGCCGGCTTCAGCTACCAGGTGGTGACGGCGCACAACGGCTGCCTGCAGCTGGAAGTCACCCTGCACGGCCTGGCGTCGCACGCGGCGTATCCGCACACGGGCGTGGACGCGCTGCAGGCGGCGAACAAGCTGCTCACGGCGCTGTACATGCACAACGACGTGCTGAAGACCCGCCGCTCGCAGGTGGCCGGCATCACGCACCCCTACCTGAACGTGGGCCGTATCGAAGGCGGCAGCAACACCAACGTCGTGCCCGGCAAGGTGCTGCTCAAGCTGGACCGCCGAATGATCCCCGAGGAAGACGCCACCGCCGTGGAAGCCGAGGTGCGGGCACTCATTGCCGACGCCGTGGCGCAGAGCCCCTGTGTGCGTGCCGAGGTGAAGCGCCTGTTGCTGGCCACGTCGCTGAAGCCCGACGCGGGCAATGCGCCGCTGGTGGCGTCGATCCAGAAGCATGGTCAGGCCGTGTTCGGAGAGCCCATCCCCGAATCGGGGACGCCGCTGTACACCGACGTGCGCCTCTATGGGGCCCACGGCGTTCCGGCCGTCATCTACGGCGCTGGCCCGCGCACCGTGCTGGAGAGCAACGCCAAGCGCGCCGACGAGCACCTGGTGCTGAGCGACCTGCATGGCGCCACGCGCGTCATCGCGCGCACCTTGCTGGATCTTTTGGCTGCTTGAACGCCACATCGTGGTGCAAGCCCCAAGCCCACTGCGCGCACGGAACTTGCAGAATTTCCCTGGACAACGACATCACGCACCCCCGGAGCTTCCACCCATGACCACCGCCCTGCTGTCCCCGATCCGCCGCCGCCTCGGCCTGGCGCTTGCTGCGCTGTTGGCCGCGCCCACGCTGGCGATGGCGCAAACGCCCATCAAGTTCCAGCTCGACTGGCGCTTCGAAGGCCCCGCCGCGCTGTTCCTGGGCGCTACCGCCAAGGGCTACTACAAGGCCGCGGGCCTGGACGTCACCATCGACGCCGGCAACGGCAGTGGGGGTACCGTCACCCGCGTGGCCAGCGGCACCTACGACATGGGCTTCGCCGACATGGCGGCGCTGATGGAGTTCCACGCCAACAACCCCGACGCGCCGAACAAGCCGGTGGCGGTGATGATGGTCTACAACAACACGCCGGCCGC
>CAZBUU010000275.1:0-6092 GCA_964495125.1 uncultured Rubrivivax sp. | reverse complement strand
GGCCACCATGTACTTGATGGTCTCCAGCGAGCTGCCCTCGAAGCTCTTGCGGATGCCCTCGGCGTCGCTGGCGAAGCGTGCGTACTCGGGGCAGACCTCCAGCACGTGGTCGCGGAAGCAGTGGCCCGTGCCCAGCAGCAGCATGGTCTCGTTCTTCAGCTCCTCGGCGGTGATGCTCTTGCGCCTGGCGAAGGGATGCGCGGCCGGGACGGCGGCGAGGAAGGGCTCGTCGTACAGCGGCGCCACGGCCAGGCCCGTGTCGGGGAAAGGCTCGGCCATGATGGCGCAGTCCAGCTCGCCGGTGCGCAGCATGTCCAGCAGCTTCGCGGTGAAGTTCTCCTGCAGCATCAGCGGCATCTGCGGCAGCCGCTCGATGGCGTTCTTCACCAGGTCGGGCAGCAGGTACGGGCCGATGGTGTAGATCACGCCCAGGCGCAGCGGGCCGCTCACCGGGTCCTTGCCGCGCTTGGCGATTTCCTTGATGGCCGCCGCCTGCTCGATGACCTGCTGCGCCTGACGCACGATCTGCTCGCCCAGCGGCGTGGTGCTCACCTCGCTGGCGCCGCGCTCGAAGATCTTGACGTCGAGTTCCTCTTCCAGCTTCTTGATCGCCACGCTCAGCGTCGGCTGGCTCACGAAGCAGGCTTCGGCGGCGCGGCCGAAGTGCTTCTCGCGCGCCACGGCGACGATGTACTTGAGCTCGGTGAGGGTCATGCGTGCATTATCGAGCGCCCTCCCCGCGCAGCACGCCCAGGCGCAGCCGCAGGGCCGGGCCCTTCGCGCTGCTGGGTGTGGCCGGGGCCACGCGCTGCCGCAGCAGCTGGCTGCCGATCAGCACGTCGGCCAGCCCGTCGCCGCTGAAGTCGGCCACCAGCAGGCGGTTGACCTGCAGCGCGGGCGCCACGGCGAATTCGAAGGGGTTGGCGAAGGCGAAGCTGCCGTCGGTCCTTTGCGTCGCCAGTTGGGTCGACAGCAGTTCGCCCGTGTGCGAGACGAGGATGTCGCGTCGGCCGTCGCCGTTGAGGTCGGCCACGGCCACGCGCGCGGGGCGCGTGCCGAAGTCCAGCCGCACGGGGTCGGCCAGGGCGCCGGTGGCGGTCTGGCGAAGCAGCAGCAGCGAGGTGCTGGGGGCGAGCTCGGACACCAGCAGGTCGTTGCGGCCATCGCCGTCCACGTCGGCCAGCGCGGCCACGGCCAGCAGCGAGGGGTTCTCCAGCGTCTGCGTGTCGAAGCCGGCATCGGCCCGCTGCAGCAGCAGCACCAGGCCGCGCGTGCTGCCCAGCTCGCCGCCGAGGACGATGTCCATGCGGCCGTCGCCGTTGATGTCGCCAACGGCCAAGGCGTTCAGCGTGGCGCTGCCGGTGTAGAGGGTTTCGGGCGCGGCGAAGGCGCCACCCGCACCGGGCCGCCACAGACGCAAGAGGTTGTCGACGGTCGCCACCAGCGCCGGCCGCGCGCTGCCGCTGAGTGTCAACACACCCACCGAGCCGGCGCTGCTGGCCAGCGTGGCCTGCAGCGTGAAGCCGCTGGCCGTCTGGCGCGCCCATTGCAGGCCGCAGAAGGGCGCTGCGGCCACGATGTCGGGCAGGCCGTCACCATCGAAGTCGGCCGCCGCCACGTCCGCCGTGTTGCAGCTGCTGAAGGGGCTGACCGACGCCGCCGTGCCGGCCAGCGTGCCGTCGGCGTTGCGTCGGACCACCACCAGGCGCCCGCCGAAGCCGCCTTCGGACAGCGAGGCGACGAGGTCGCTGCGGCCGTCGCCATCGGTGTCGGCCAGCCAGGCGTTGCCCACCGGCGTGCCCGCCTGCACCAGCGCGGGCACGCCCGCGGGCAGGGCGAAGCGGCCGGGGTCGGTGACGAAGCTGATGCGTGGGCTGCCGGACAGCAGGTTGCCCGCAGCATCGGCGATGCCGCCGCCCAGGCTGACCGTGTAGCTGACCCCTTTCTGCAGCGGCGCCGCAGGCGTCAGCGTGACGACGCGGCCGTTCACGGACACCGGTGCGGCCACCGTGGTGGTGCCGGTGGACAGCGCGAAGTTCGACGCGTTCACGGTGGCCGGGTCCAGCGCCTCGTCGAAGGTGATGCCGATGGCCGGGCTCAGCGCCACGTCCGTGGCCTGGTCGGCCGGCGACCAGGCGAGGACCGTCGGCCCGACGATGTCCAGCGTGAACTGCCAGCTCGTGGGCGCGGCCATGCGGTTGCCCAGCAGGTCTTCGGTGCCGGCGGCCAGCGTGACGGTGTAGGTGCCGCTGGCCAGCGCGCCGCTGGGCACGAAGCCGAGCTGGGTGTCGCCCGTCCACTGCAGCTGGCCGGGCACCGCCACGCCGCCCGGGCCGGTGAGCCGCAGGGCGTCGGCGGCCACGGTGGCGCGGTCCACCGCTTCGCTGAAGGTCAGCGACACCACCGGCGTGCGGCCCGTGCTGCCATCGGCGGGCGTGCGCGCGACGATCGTGGGCACCACGGTGTCGCTGCTGCGCGTGCCGGCGCGGTAGCCCTGCAGCGTCCAAGTGCTGTTTTCGGTGACCCCGTTGCCCACCACCGTCGTGGTGCCGCGCACGGGGCCGATGTCGGGCGCGTACCAGTCGTCCGTCGTGACCGTGACCGTGATCGGCGCGCCGTTGGACGTGAGCGTGACCGACTGCGTGATCACCGTGCGCGTGTGCAGCACCTGGTCCAGCGTGCCCACCAGGGTGTCCAGGCGTTCGAAGCCGACCACTGTCACCTCCATGCGGAAGCGCAGGGTCTCGGCGCGGCCGTCGCCGTCGGCGTCGATGAGGTTCGGGATGCTCTTGTCGACGGCCACATGGCTGGTGCCGGCGCGCAAGGGGAAGCGCAGGACGTCCACGCGGCCGACGGCGCGCGTGAGCTCGTCGTCGCCGGGCGCCGGCACCAGCGTGATGCCGGAGTCGGACTTGGCGTAGTGGAGGTCGCTGATGCCGTCGCTGTCTTCAACGCGCAGGCGCCAGGTCGGCGTGCCGTCGAGAGTCACGGTGTCCAATACGCGGCCGACGCTCGGTGCACCGTCTTCCAGCGCCCGCCAGCGGTCGCCGACGGCCAGCGGAAAGTAGGGGGCGCCGGCCACGCCGGGATCGACGGGTGTCGTCGAGCCGCCGCCACCACCACCACCGCCGCCGCAGGCCGCCAGGGCCAGGGACAGGCACACAGGGCCGGCCAGCCGGGCCAGGCATCGCTTGAACATGTTCGGGCTCCCTACAACGCTGGGCCTCTTCTGCGGCCCCGCACTCTTGGGATGCTAGCCCTGGTGACGGGTCCTTACCCCCTCCGCCAACTGTCGCCGTACGGCAACAGAGGACTCAGGCCTTCAGGTACTCGGCCTTGCTGGCCAGCCAGCGCTCCACGTGCGCCGCCGCGGCGCGCGGGTGCTCGCGCAGCAGGCGTGCGGCGAGCGCGCGCGCGGCGTCCAGCAGCCGCGTGTCTTCGGCCAGGTCGGCAAAGCGCAGCAACGCGTCCCCGCTCTGGCGGGCGCCCATGAACTCGCCGGGGCCGCGGATGTCCAGGTCGCGGCGGGCGATCTCGAAGCCGTCGTGGGTTTCCGCCATGGCCTTGAGCCGCGCCTTGCCGGTGGGCGACAGCGGCGAGGTGTAGAGCAGCACGCACACGCTGGCCACCGCGCCGCGGCCCACGCGCCCGCGCAACTGGTGCAGCTGCGCCAGGCCGAAACGCTCGGCGTGCTCGATGACCATCAGGCTGGCATTGGGCACGTCCACGCCGACTTCGATGACGGTGGTGGCCACCAGCAGCTTCATCTCGCCGCGGGTGAAGCGCTGCATCACGGCCGCCTTCTCGGCCGACTTCATGCGGCCGTGCAGCAGGCCCACCAGCGTGCCGGGCAGCGCAGCCACCAGCTCGGCATGCGTGGCGGTGGCGTTCTGCAGGTCGACGTGCTCGCTCTCTTCCACCAGCGGGCACACCCAGTAGACCTGCCGGCCCTGCGCCACCTCGGCGGCGATGCGGGCCACCACGGCGTCGCGCTTGCCGTCCTCGAAGACCTTGGTGACGATGGGCGTGCGGCCGGGCGGCAGTTCGTCGATGGTGGAGACGTCGAGGTCGGCGAAGTAGCTCATGGCCAGCGTGCGCGGGATGGGCGTGGCGCTCATCATCAACAGATGCGGCTCGAGGGCCTGGTCCTGCAGCTTGCGCCGCAGTTCCAGCCGCTGCGCCACGCCGAAGCGGTGCTGCTCGTCCACCACCGCCAGGCCCAGCTTCGCGAAGGCCACGTCGTCCTGAATCACGGCGTGCGTGCCCACCACCAGCTGCGCCTGGCCGCTGGCCACCTGCGCGACCATGGCATCGCGCGCCTTGCCCTTGCGGCTGCCGGTGAGCCAGGCCACCGTCAGCCCCAGCGGCTGCAGCCAGCCCACCAGCTTGCGGAAATGCTGCTCGGCCAGGATCTCGGTGGGCGCCATCAGCGCGCACTGCCAGCCGGCGTCGATGGCGGCGGCCGCGGCGAGTGCGGCCACCACGGTCTTGCCCGAACCCACGTCGCCCTGCAGCAGCCGGTGCATGGGCTGCGGCCGGGCGATGTCGGCCTGGATCTCGGCCACCACGCGGTGCTGCGCCGCGGTCAACGCAAAGGGCAGCGCGGCTTCGAACCGTGCCGTCAGCGGGCCGGGCTTGAGCACCGGTGCGGCCAGCTTGGCGCGTTCGGCCTGGGCCTGCGCCTGCGAGAGCTGCTGTGCGAGTAGCTCATCGAACTTCAGCCGCTGCCAAGCGGGGTGGCTGTGGTCTTCCAGCGTCGCAGGGTCCAGCTCCTTGGCCGGGTGGTGCAGGGCCTGCAGCGCTTCGCGCAGGGTCGGCAGGCCGGGAGGCAGCAGCGCCGGTGGCAGCAGTTCTTCCAGCGGCGCGCGCTGCAGCGCCGAGGCCACGGCCTTGCGCAGGTAGGCCTGCGGCAGCGCCGCGCTGCTGGGGTAGACGGGCGTCAGCGTGGCGGGCAACGGCGTGCCGGGCGCGACGACGCGGAACTCCGGGTGCACCATCTCGCGCCCGAAGAAGCCGGCGCGCACCTCGCCGCGCGCCCTCACCAGTGCGCCCTCGGCCAAGGCCTTCTGTTGCGAAGGGTAGAAGTGCAGCAGGCGCATCACCAGCTCGCCGCTGTCGTCGGCCAGGCGCACCACCAGCTGGCGGCGGGCGCGTGTTTCCACGCGGCATTCGCGCACGGTGCCCTGCACCTGGCCGGTGGCGCCGTCGCGCAGCGTGCCGATGGGGGCGATGCGCGTCTCGTCCACGTAGCGCAGCGGCAGGTGCAGCGCGATGTCGATGTCGCGATGCAGGCCCAGCTTCTTCATCGCGCGCGCCGGCGCGGACAACTTCTCGCTGTCTGCGGTCTTCTGCGTGGGCTTGGGCACGGCGGCGGGCGGCATGGAACAATTTTGGCCTTGTCCTGTCAGACAGGCCGGTACAGCCTGGACCATGAACCCTTCATCCCGCCCTGAACGCGAGTACACGCTCGCCGATTTCGACTTCGCGCTGCCCCCGGAACTG
Source organism: uncultured Rubrivivax sp. (assembly GCA_964495125.1). Lineage (GTDB taxonomy): Bacteria > Pseudomonadota > Gammaproteobacteria > Burkholderiales > Burkholderiaceae_C > Rubrivivax. The sequence continues at coordinate 590 of CAZBUU010000275.1, read as the reverse complement.
ATCGCGCAGCAACCCGCCGCCGAGCGCAGCGCATCGCGCCTGTTGGACGGCACGGGCGAGTTGCCGGCGGACCGCGTGTTCCGCGACCTGCCCACGCTGCTGCGCCCGGGCGACCTGCTGGTCTTCAACGACACCCAGGTCATCAAGGCCCGGCTGCTGGGCGAGAAGTCCACCGGCGGCGCGGTGGAAGCGCTGGTGGAGCGCGTGCTGCCGAACCACGAGGTCTGGGCCCATCTGCGCGCCAGCAAGTCGCCGAAGCCGGGCAGCGTCGTGCGCTTCGACGACGCCTTTCACGCCGAGGTGCTGGGCCGCTGCGGCCCGGACGACGCGCTCTTCCACCTGCGCTTTCCCGACGACCCGCTGGTGCTGCTGGAACGCCACGGCCACGTGCCGCTGCCGCCCTACATCACGCACGAAGACACGGCCGAGGACGCGCGCCGCTACCAGACCGTGTTCGCCGCCCGCCCGGGCGCGGTGGCCGCGCCCACGGCCGCGCTGCACTTCGACGACGCGCTGCTGGCGGCGCTGCAAGACCGCGGCATCCAGCGCGCGGCGGTGACGCTGCACGTCGGCGCCGGCACCTTTCAGCC
>CAZBUU010000274.1:0-6120 GCA_964495125.1 uncultured Rubrivivax sp. | reverse complement strand
GAACAAGGCGCTGCTGGTGAACCTGAACGACGTGGGTGAAGAAGCCGGCCAGCCCGCCGGTGGCAACCGCGAGTGGCGCATGAACGCCTCCGGCCAAGCCTTCAACCAGGAGCCCTACTACCTCAACAGCAAGCTCAAGGTGCGCACCTTCGCCACCAGCGGCAACTGGGTGGACACCAACTGCGGCAGCAACAACTCGGCGCAGCAGTTCGGCACCAACGGCAACAACGCCACCTCCGGCAAGGACTGGATGAAGGACGTGTGCAGCAACCCGCCATGAAGAAGCACGCGCTGATCGCCCACTTCGGTTCGCTGCGCAGCACGCTGGTGCTGTTCGCGCTGCTGGGCGCCGTGGTGCTGCTGCGACCGTCGCTGTGGCCGCTGGCCATCGTCATCGGCGCGCTGGCGCTGAACCTGGGCGCGGCGCTGGTGGTGCACCCGGCCTTCCGGCGCAGGCTGCCGCTGCTCGTGTCGCACCTGGCGCTGCTGGCACTGGTGGTGCTGGTGGCCGTGGGCCGGCTCACGGCGCTGGACGGCCGCTTCGAGCTGACCCAGGGCGTGCCTTTCGACGGCACGCTGCTGGACCGCGAGGCCGGCCCGCTGCACGTGGACCGCCTGCAGCGCCTGGACTTTCGGCACGACGGCTTCGACATCGACTACGCACCCGGCCGCAAGCGCGGCGCCACGCGCAACGCCGTCACCTGGACGGGCGACGACGGCCAGCCGCGCAGCGCGGTGATCGGCGACCACCACCCGCTGCGGCTGCAGGGCCACCGCGTGTACACCAGCCCCAACAAGGGCTTCGCGCCCGTGCTGCGCTGGGTGCCCGAGCGCGGCGAGGCGCAACTGGGCGCCGTGCACCTGCCCAGCTTCCCGGCGCAGGAGCTCAAGCAGTCGCGCGCCTGGACCTTGCCCGACGGCCGCGAGGCCTGGGTGATGCTGAAGCTCGACGAGACCCTCATCGACCCTGCCGCCGCCACGCGCTTCGAGATGCCGCGCCGCGCGGTGCTGGTGGTGCGCATCGGCGAGCAGCGTGCCGAGCTCGCACCCGGCCAGGCCCTCGCGGTGCCGGGCGGCCGCCTGGTCTTCGAGGGCTTGCGCACCTGGATGGGCTACCGCATCACCCACGACCCCACGCTGCCCTGGCTGCTGGCGGCGGCGCTGCTGTCGGCGCTGGCACTGGGCGTGCATTACCTGCAGAAGTTCCGGGGCGTCGCAGCGGTCTCGCCGGAGAGGCCGGCCGTCCTGGCAGGAGGCCGCCTTGGATGAGACCCTGGCCCTGCGCGCCGCACTCGGCTGCTATGCCGCGGCACTGGGCAGCGGCCGCTGGCGGCGCGTGGCCGGCGCGGCACTGGCTGCGGCGCTGGGCCTGCACACGCTGGCGCTGGCGCTGCGCTGGCAGGCGCACGGCCACGGGCCGTTCACGACCATGCACGAGATCCTCAGCTCCAACCTGTGGAGCCTGGCGCTGGTGCTGGCCGTCTCGGCGGCGCTGCTGCGTGAACTGCGCGCGGCGCTGGTGGTGGTGGCGCCTGTGCTGGCCGTGCTGGCCGCCTGGCTGCTGCTGGCCGACGCGCGGCCCGGCCACTTCCCGCCCACCTACGCCACGCCGCTGCTGTACCTGCACACGGTGGTGGGCAAGCTCTTCCTCGGCCTGCTGCTGGCGGCCGTTGCGCTGGGCGGCGTGCCGCTGCTGCGCCGCACGGCCCTCGGTGCGCGCGCGTTCCGGCAGGCGGCCAGCGACACCAGGCTGGACGAACTGGCGCACCGTTTCGCCGCCGCGGCCTTCGTGTTCGAGACGCTGATGCTCATCGTCGGCGCCGTCTGGGCGCAGGACGCCTGGGGCCGCTACTGGGCCTGGGACCCGCTGGAAAGCTGGGCCTTCGTCACCTGGCTGGCGCTGGCCGGCGCGCTGCATGCCCGCGCCACGCTGCGGCCCACGCCGGCGCGCCACGGTCTGTGGCTGGCGGGGGTGTTCGTGGTGGCCTTCCTCACCTTCTTCGGCGTGCCCTTCATCAGCACGGCACCGCACAAGGGGGCCGTGTGAGGGCGACGGCCGGCCGCCGCCGCGCCGCAGCCTTGCTCACGCTGGTGGCCATCCTGCTGGCCGGCCTGGCGCTGGACCGTCGCGAGCCTGCCCTGCCGCCGTCGCCCGCTGCGGCGCCGCACCAGACCGACGTGCGCCGCGGCTTCAACGCCGCCGTGGTGATGCTGCATGCGAAGCAGTACGAGCATGCCGCCACCGCCCTGCACCGCGTGCTGCAGCTGGCCCCGACGATGCCCGAGGCCCACGTCAACATGGGCTTCGCGCTGCTGGGGCTCAAGCGCGTGCGCGAGGCGCGGGGCTTCTTCGAATCAGCCACCGCGCTGCGCGCCGAGCAGGCCAATGCCTACTACGGCCTGGCCCTGGCCGCCGAAGCCGATGGCGACTTGGCCATGGCCACCGGCGCCATGCGCAGCTACCTTCACCTGGCGCGCGGCGAACGCGAGGAGCACCTGGCGCGCGCCCGCGCCGCGCTGTGGGAATGGGAAAGCCGCCGTCCGCGGTGAAGGCGCTTCCCGAAGGCGGGAATGCTTTCCCGCTTCCGGCAAGCGCTGCGACTGGCCACCCCCGCCGGCGCGGTGTTGCGCGGGCCGGGCCGACGCCCGGAGAATGCAGTCCATGCGCCTGACGAAGAAGTTCCTCCGCCCCGGCTTGCTGTGGGCCCTGCTGGCGACCGCCGGCGTCACCGTCGCGGGCAGCGAAGAGCCGCCCAAGGCGGCACTGGACGAGGCGCGCAAGGCCTCCGCCGAACTGCTCGCCAGCACGCGCGGCGAACTCATCAAGGCCATCGAAGCCAGCGGCCCGCTGCGTGCCATCGTGGTGTGCAAGTACTCGGTGCCGGAAATCGCCTCGGCGGTGTCGCGCAAGTACGGTGCGCGCGTCACGCGCGTGACGCTGAGCCCGCGCAATCCCTCACTGGGCTGGGGCGACGCCTGGGAGCAGAAGGTGCTGATGGGCTTCGACGAACGCGTGGCCAAGGGCGAGAAGGCCGATGCGCTGGAGCATTACGAGATCACCACCGAACCCTCGGGCCGCTTCCTGCGCTACATGCGCGCGCTGCCGCAACTGCCGGTGTGCATGCACTGCCACGGGCCGGCCGAAAGCATTTCGGAGTCCATCCGCGACGCGCTGGCCCACGAGTACCCGCACGACAAGTCCGTGGGCACCGCGCTGGGCAAGGTGCGCGGTGCGGTGACCTTCAAGAAGCCGCTCTAGATCCGTTGAGCACCCTGCGCGCTGCGCGCGGTCCCGCCAGGCGGGAGTTCGCGCTCGGGCAACCCTCGCCGCTCAGGGCCCCTGCAGGTACAGCCGCGCGTCCGCGTGGCCCTGCGAGGCCGCGCGCTTCATCCACTTCAGCGCCTCCTCGGCCGAGGCTTCCACGCCGCTGCCGGTGAGGAACATCACGGCCAGGCTGTACTGCGCTTCGGCATGGCCCTGGCGCGCCGCGGCGAAGTACCAGGTGGCGGCCTGGCGCTGCGCGTCCTCGCCCTCGGCCGGCGGCGCCAGGCCGTAGGCATACATGTTGGCCAGCTGGAACTGCGCCTCGGCCAGGCCGGCACCGGCGGCTCGGCGGAACCACTCGGAGGCGACCCGGTTGTCCTCGCGCACGCCGTGCCCGTGGTAGTGCAGCAGGCCGAAGCGGAGCTGGGCCACCGGGTCGCCGTTGCGGGCCTGCGGCTCCAGCAGCCGCACGGCTGTGGCGTAATCCTTGCGATGGATGGCGTCGGTGGCATCCTTCAGGGCATCGGCGGTGGCAGACCCCGCCGACGCCGCGACGATGAGAATTGCAAGGATGCGCACAAGGTTCATGGCCAGGCTCCAACGGATCAAGCCCCCTCCAGCAAGCCCCGTTCCCGTTGTCCCGAAAGGGGTGGCGTGACCGACCCCGACCGCCCGCTGCCGCTCTCGCGCTCGCTGCGCGGCCGCGGCCTGTTCGCGGCGCTGGGCCTGTTCGCCTACGCCGCCCTCGGCGGCCTGTACATCAACGCCGAGCGCAACGAGCTGGACAACGACGTGCGCGCGCTGGACCGCCTGGCCATGCACGAGAAGGCGCTGGCCTTGACCGAGGCCGCCGTGGCCAGCGCGCTGATCGACGTCAGCGACAGCGGCAGCGCCGCCACGCCCACCGAAGGCGTGCCCGCCGACCTGAAGCTCTACATGGAGTCCTGCGGCAAGCTGTTCGACGACCTGCAGCGGCACGAGCCCGACGCCATCACGCTGTTCCAGGCCATCCAGCGCAGCTACACCGCGCTGGTGGCGCTGCCGGTGCGCGCGAGCTGGATCGACCTGCGCGAAGCGCTGCACCGCGCTTCCGATTCGCTGGAGGCGCGGCACCAGCAGCTGGCGGCGCAGCGCGAGACCCTGGGTCAGCGCTACCAGCGCCAGAACGAAGCCGTCACGGTGCAGTCGCTGGCGCTCACGGCCATCGGCATCCTCGCCTTCGGTGTCTTCGCCGGCTGGTTCTTCGCGCGCCTGTCCGGCGACATCCGGCGGCTGGAAGCCCATGCGCGCCTCATCGTGCAGGGCCGCCGTGGCGTGGAACTGTCCGTGCGGCGCGACGATGAACTGGGCCGCCTGATGCACGCCGTCAACCGCATGGCTGCCGACCTGGACGAGCGCGAGCAGCGCCTGCAGATCGACGAGCAGCAGCGCTCGCACCGCGAGAAGCTGCAGGCCGTGGGTGCGCTGGCCGCCGGCGTGGCGCACGAGGTGAACAACCCGCTGGCGGTGATCGGCTCGCTGGCGCAGGAGATGCAGGCGTCCGCTGCGGGGATGAGCGAAGCGCAGCTGGCCGAACATGCACGACAGATCCTGATGCAGGCGCAGCGCGCCGGCCAGGCGACGCGCCAGCTGGCCGAGGTGTCGGCGCCGCAGCCGGCCGAGATGGACTGGGTGGACGTCGCCGCGCTGGTGCGCCAGGCGGTGCAGCTGACGGGCTACGACCGCCGCTTCAGGCGCTTCGTCTTCGAGCTGCTGCTCGAGGCCGCCACGCCCGCCGTGCGCAGCTCGGCCGGCGCCCTGCAGCAGGTGCTGATGCAACTGCTGGCGATGGTGTGCGCGGCGGTGAGCGAACGCGAGGCCGGCGCCGTGACCATCACGGTGGAGTGCGCACCCGCGGAAGGCGGCGTGCGCCTGGCCTTGCTGTTCCCGCCGGCGCTGGACTTCACGCGCGGCGACGTGCAGCGCGGCCTGCTGCTGGCGCGCGCCATCGTGGAGCCGCTCGGGGCGCGGCTTGCGTTCGGTCAAGTGGAAGGACCCCGTCAGCGCATCCAATTGCAGCTGCCGGCCGACACGGGCGGAGAAGGATGACCACGATGCCCGAGCTGAATGTGCTGGTCGTCGACGACGAACCAGCCATCCGGCAGGTGCTCTCGGCGGCGATTTCCAAGGCGGGATACACCGTCGACGCCGCGGCCTCGGCCGCCGAGGCGCTGGCCCGCCTGGACGCCGGCGCCTACGACGTCGTGCTGAGCGACGTCTTCATGCCCGTGACCGACGGCATCGAACTGCTGCGTCAGGCGCGTGCGCGCGGCCATGCCGCCACCTTCATCATGGTCACGGCCTTCGCGTCGGTGGATTCCGCCATCGACGCCATCAAGGCCGGCGCCTGGGACTACATCACCAAGCCGGTCCGCCACGAGGAGATCGTGCACCGGCTGCAGCAGATCGACGCGCTGCGCGGCCTGCGCGAGGAGAACCGGGCGCTGCGCACGCTGGTCATGGGCGGCGGTAAATCGGCCTTCCAGTTCGCTGCGCCGTCCATGCAGGCGGTGGAACGCCTGGTCACTCGCGTGGCGCCCACCGACAGCACCGTGCTCATCAGTGGCGAGAGCGGCACCGGCAAGGGCGTCACGGCGCGGCGGCTGCACGAACTCTCGCTGCGGCGCGACGGGCCATTCGTCTCGGTGAACTGCGCCGCCATCCCCGAGAACCTCATCGAGAGCGAGCTCTTCGGCCACACCAAGGGCGCGTTCACCAGCGCCGACCGCGCGCGCAAGGGCCTGTTCCTGCAGGCCGACCGCGGCACCATCTTCCTCGACGAGATCGGCGAGCTGCCGCTGGCGCTGCAGACCAAG
>CAZBUU010000273.1:0-6129 GCA_964495125.1 uncultured Rubrivivax sp. | reverse complement strand
CTGGGTGCCGGTGTGGGACGGCCATGCGGGCGTGATGCGCTGGTACCGCGAAGTGAACTGACCCGCGGAGTGCGATGAACACCGAATGCTCAGGGAGAACGACGATGAAGAGGATGTTGACGCGCCGGGTTTCGGCGCTTGTGATGCCCTTGGCGCTGGCGCTGTCGCTGGCCGCCTGCGGTGGCGGCGACGACGCCGATCCCCCGCCCCCCGAAGCCAGCGCCACCCTCGGCGCTGCCGGCGGCAAGCTGAGCCTGCCTGACGGCGCCGAACTGGTGGTGCCCGCCGGTGCCCTGAGTGCCGACGTGAAGCTGCGCATCGTCAAGAGCCGCGCCAACGCGCCCGAGCTGCCCGAGGGCCTGCCGGCCGAGTTGCCCGTCTACGAGATCACGCCCCATGGCACGGTGTTCGAGCGGCCCGTCACGCTGCGCCTGCCGGTGCCCGCGGGCACCACCGACCCCACGGCACTGGTGGCGCCCAGCGCCGAGGCCGGCTGGGGCACTCAGCAGGGCCGCATCACCGGCAGCGGCAGCAGCCTGATGCTGGAAGTCGAACGCGTCTCGCTGTCCTGGTACAGCGTGGCGTTCCCGGGCCTCGCGGCTTGTGCCGTCCGCCCGGGAAACACCGACCCCCACCCCTGCAGCTGGGGCATCCTCGGCGCCACGGCGCTGACGGCCAGCCCGGCGGCGGCCTACGACGCAGCCACCAGCACCGTGACGCAGGCCGCGCGCCTGAGCACCACCTTCAGCTTCAGTGCCCAGCCGGACTGCGGCAACGGCCGCATCGTCGTGCGGCGCAGCTGGCGCCCCGCGGACCTCAGCGCGGCGCAGGGCACGACCGTGGTCGACACGGCGCTGCCCCTCACCGTCTCCACGATCCAGGGCTCCAACCGCGCGCGCGGCAGCCTGCCTTTCAGCGTCGAGGTCGACCACCTCAGCAACGGGGCCCACAGCTACAGCGTCGAGGCCAGCTGCACGCGCGGCTACCAGGGCCGCCGCGTCACCGCGACAGGCGTGCTGTCGCTGAGCGTGAACGCGCCCGTGCCGGCGCAGCCGCCCAAGTTCACCCGGCAGCCCGTGTCCCTGAGCGTCACGGCGGGCGCCACCGCCAGCTTCTCCGCGGACTACACCGCCGCGCCCGACGAACAGCTCTCGCAACTCTGGCAACGCAGCAACGACGGCGGCAACACCTGGACGACCCTGGGCGCCGGCACCAACACCAGCGAAGGCAGCGGTCTGGTCTTCACCGCCGCGCTGGCCGACCACGGCAGCCGCTACAAGGTGACCGTCTGCGCGGGCACCGGGCCGCGGCAAAGTTGTCTCGATTCCGACGTGGTCACGCTCAGCGTCACCGCGCCGGCCAGCCAGGCGCCGCAGATCATCGTCGAGCCGTCGGACCAGACGCTCTCGGCCCAGGGCACCGCCAGCTTCGTGGTGTCGGCCACGGGCAATCCGCAGGTGGCCATCAGCTGGGACGCCGGCACCGGCTTCACGCTGCCCGGCGCCGGCAGCTTCACCGACGGCCCCTGCCGCTTCGACCACGTCGCCCAGGGCGACACCTTGAGCCTCAGCAACGTCAGCGCAGGCTGCATCGGCCGCGCCTTCCAGGCCACCGTCAGCAACAGCGCCGGCAGCGTGAGCTCGCGCCCGGCCCTGCTGCTCGGCGCGGCGGCCTCGGCCACCCTGCTGGCCGGCGCGCCCGGCGCGACAGGCGCCGCCGATGGCCCGCTGGCCCAGGCCCGCTTCTCCACGCCCAACTACCTGGCGGTGAACGCGAGCGGCCAGATCGCCGTGGGCGACTTCGGCAACCACACCGTGCGCCTGGTGGCGGCGGGCAACGTCAGCACGCTGGCCGGCGCGCCGGGCCAGCCGGGCCACGGCGACGGCACGGGCAGCAGCGTGCGCTTCAACGGCCCGGGCGGCCTGGCCTTCGACAGCGCCGGCAACCTCTTCGTGGCCGACTGGGACAACCACGTCATCCGCCGCATCACGCCCGCCGGCGTGGTCAGCACCCTGGCCGGCATGCCGGGCCAGGCCGGCAGCTTCGACAGCACCGGCGCCGGGGCTCGCTTCAGCAACCCCAACGGCCTGGCGGTGGATGCCGCCGGCAACGTCTACGTGGCCGACTTCAGCTACAGCGTCATCCGCCGCATCACGCCCGCCGGCGTGGTGACGACGCTGGCCGGCCTGGCCGGACAGACCGGCAGCACGGACGGCACCGGCTCGGCGGCGCGCTTCTGGATGCCCTCGGGCCTGGCCCTGCTCAGCGGCGGCCGGCTGGTGGTGGCCGACCAGGGCAACCACACGCTGCGCATCGTCGACACGGCCACCGGTGCCGTCACCACGCTGGCGGGCACGGCCGGCGAGGCGGGGCACGTGGACGGGGCCTCCGCGAACGCGCGGCTGTCGTCCCCAGCCTGGGTGGCGGCCAGCGCCAACGGCAGCGTCTTCGTGGTCTCGGCCGCCGGCGACACCGTGCGCCGCGTGGCGCCCGACGGCAGCGTGCAGACGGTCGCCGGCGTGGCCGGCGACAGCGCCGCGGTGGTGACGGGCCTGAACCCGCGCCTGCGCAACGCACGCGGCCTGTGGGTGGACGCAGCGGGTACCGAGATCCTGCTGCTGGCCGACCACGCGCTGCTGCGCATTGTGCTGCCCTGAGGCGTGCGGATCGGACATCATCCGCGCATGCCCCCCGAGTCCGAAGACGCGGCGCCGCTGCGCCTGCACCTGCACGCCGAGCTCGGCGTGCACGGTGCCGGCGGCCTGCTGCTGCCGCTGCGCGGGCGCGCGGCCGGGCTGGTGGCGCTGGTGGCCTTGCAGCCCGGCATCCGCCGCCAGCAGGCCGCCGCGCTGCTGTGGCCCGAGGCCGACCAGCCGCGCAACAACCTGCGCCAGCAGCTGGCGCGCTTCCGTCAGGCGCTGGGGCGCGCGCTGCTGGAGGGCGAAGACGAACTGCGCCTGGCCGCGGGCGTGGCCGTGGCGCCTGCGCCACCCGGCGCCGAACTGCTGGCCGGCGAGCCCGCCGGCGATGACGACTTCGGCCATTGGCTTCGGCAGCAGCGGGCCGCCGCCTCGCAGGGGCAGGCCGACGTGGCGCGTGCAGCCCTGGCGCAGGCCGAGGCGGCGCAGGACCTGGACGCCGCGCTCGCCGCCGTCAACCGGTGGGTGGCCGCCGACCCTGACGGCGAAGGGCCCCGGCGCGAACTCATGCGCCTGCACTACCTGCGCGGCGACAACGCGGCCGGTCTCGCGGCCTACGAGGAACTGGCCCGTCGCCTGTCGGCCGCACGCGGCCTGCGGCCCGCACCGGCCACCGAACAGCTGGCCGCCGCGCTGCGCACCGCAGCGGCGCCCGCGCTGGCGGCACCGCACCACATCGCGCCGGTGCTGCTGCGCCCGCCGCGCATGGTGGGGCGCGACGCCGAACGCGATGCGGTGCTGGGCGCGTGGGCATCGCAGCGCGCGGCCTTCGTGCTGGGCGAGGCCGGCCTGGGCAAGTCGCGGCTCATCGCCGCCTGCATGCCGGCGGACGGCCTCGTCGTCAGCGCGCGCCCGGGCGACGCCAGCGTGCCCTACGCAACCCTGGCGCGCCTGCTGCGGCCGCTGCTGGCGCGCGCCGGCGCCCCCCAACCCGGCCGCGAACTGGCGCGCGTGCTGCCCGAACTGCAGCCCGCGCTGCCACTGCCGGCCGAAGGCCGAAAGCTGCAACTGCAGCAGGCCGTGGAACAGCTGCTGGCCAGCGTCGCACCCGCCGCAGTGGCGCTGGACGACGTGCACTTCGCCGACGACGCCAGCCTGGACCTGCTGCTCTCGGCCATAGGCAGCGAAGGCGCGCCGCCCACGCGCTGGCTCTTCGCACAACGCCCGGCCGAAGGCAGCAGTGCTGCGGCGCGTCTGGCCGAGGCGCTGGAAGAAGCGCAGGGCGCGGTGACCGTGCGGCTGGCGCCACTGTCGGCCGCAGCGATGGCCGAGTTGGTCGACTCGCTGCAGCTCCCCGGCCTGGACGGCGCAGCGCTGGCGCCAGAACTCGTGCGCCACACCGGCGGCAACCCGCTCTTCGCGCTGGAAACGCTGAAGGCGCGCTGGCTGCAAGGCAGCGACGGGCCGCTGCCGCGGCCGGCCAGCGTGGGCGCGCTGATCGAACGCCGGCTGCGCCAGCTGTCGCCGGAAGCCCTGGCACTGGCCCGCGTGGCGGCCGTGGCCGGGGTGGACTTCGACATCGACATCGCCGAACGGCTGCTCGGCTGCAGCCCACTGGCGCTGGCCGACCGCTGGGCAGAGCTGGAACGCGCCCAAGTGCTGCGCGACAGCGCCTTCGCGCATGACCTCGTCTTCGAAGCCACGCTGAACACCTTGCCGCGGCCGGTGGCCGCACGCCTGCACACGGAGCTGGCTGCGCTGCTGGAGAGGCGCGGCAGCGAGCCGGCCCGCATTGCCGAGCACTGGCGCGCCGCCGGCCAGCCGCTGCGCGCGGTGCCGCACTGGGTGAACGCCGCCGAGACGGCATTGGGCCGCTACCAGGCGGCCACCGCGGGCGACCTGCTGCTGGCCGCTGCCGACGCCCTGCGCGATGCCGGCCAGCGCGCCGAAGCCTTCGCGCTGCTGGTCCGCTGCGCCCGTGCCTGGTACGACCTGGCCGACGGGACGCGCGCCCGCGCCCTCTGCGAGCGCATGCAGGCGTTGGCAGAAGGCCCGGCGCAGCACGCCCGTGCCATGCTGGCCGAGGCGCGCCTGCACGACACGGCCGGCGACCACGACGCCGTGCTCCGGCTGGCCACGCACGCCGTCGAAGAAGCGGCCCGCAGCGACGACGCCGAATTGCTGGGCGAGGGCCTGGCCCTGCTGGCGCCGGCGCAATACTGGAAGGGGCAACTGGAACCGGCGTTGGCCTCGCTGACGCACGCACGTGAGCTCTGGGCCCGCCTGGGCCGTGGCCGCGAACTGGCGGTGGCCGAGCACAGCACCGCCGTTCTGGAGCACGGGCGGGGCCGCTACCCCGAGGCCGAGGCCGCGCACGCCCGCGCCGGCGCGTGGATCCTGCAACACGGCGACGCCAGCTTCATCGCCCACCACCAGCGCGAATCGGGGCTGCTGCAGCTGGACATGGGCCACTTCGCGCGCGCCGAGCAGGACATCGAAAGCGCCCTGCAGTGGCTCACGCGCGCCGAGGCCGCGACCGACGTGTGGTGCTCGTGCATGGCGCGCCTGGCCACCGTGCTGCGCCACCGCGGGCGCTATGCCCGCGCATGGGCGCTGCTGGACGACTTCGAGCAGCGTTTCGCCCACCAGGAGAAGGCCTCCTCATGGTGGGACGTCGGCATCGAACGCGGCCAGCTCATGCTGGCACTGGGGCGGCCCGACCTCGCGCTGCAGGCCTGCCAACGCCTGCCCGTGTCGCCCGGTGACGCCGCCATCAAGGTCGCGCGGCACCACATGCTGCGCTGCAGCCTGGTTCTCGCGGGTGCGCTGGCGCGCAGCCAGCTGGAGCCCTGCGCCCCACCGGTTGAGGCGCGCATGGCCATCGCCTTCGAGCGCGGCCATGCGCGGCTGCTGGCGCCCGCCGACCGGGCCCCGGCACTGGCCGCGCTGGCTGCGCGCGCCGACGCGCTGGGCATGGTGGCCGACGCGCTGGGCCTGCGGGTGGAGCAGCTGCGCGCCCTGGTCGACGCGGGACAGGCCGATGCTGCCGAAGCGCTGGCCGACACCGTGGCTGCCGGCATCGCCGAGCGTGATCCGCTGGTGCACACGCCCTTGGTCGGATGGGCCCTGCACGGTGCCTGGGCCTCGCGCCAGCCCGAGCGCGCGCGTGCGGCGCTGGAGACCGCGCTGCGGTGGCTGGACGAGGCGCTGGAGCACCACGTGCCGCTCCCGTTCCGGCGCAGCGTGATGCAGCGCCAGCCGGTCAACCGTGCCGTGCTGGCGGCGGCCGCCGCGCTGCCCGAATGGCAGCCGCACCTGCGGCAGTGGCAAGCTGCCGCAGAGGCCTGACACCCCGCCAGGGCCGGAGCCCCGGCAGTAAGATGGTTCGCACCATGAAGCTGATCGAACCCATCCTCGCCGACGCCGCCGCGATCACCGCCATCCGGCGCGACCTCCACGCCCACCCGGAGCTGTGCTTCGAGGAAGTGCG
>CAZBUU010000272.1:0-6157 GCA_964495125.1 uncultured Rubrivivax sp. | reverse complement strand
CGCGCTGCCCTCGGGGCCGGCGAAGGTGGGCAGGCGGTCGTCTTCCACGTCGCCCACGTTGGCGTCGAAGACCTCGCCGAAGCTGTTCACCAGCCGGTCGTCGCCCTCCTCGTTCTCCCACAGCGCCACGGCGCGGTGCTCTTCCAGGCGCACGGCCAGGCGGTCGGGCCAGACGCGGCGCACCACGGCGCGCCGCACCCAGGGCACGCGCTCGAAGGCGGCGCGCGCCTGCGGCAGGTCTACGCCGAAGAAGTTGCCCGCCAGACCGGTGGCCGCGTTGGCGCGGATGGTGGGCACGCTGTTGCGCGCCAGCTCGCCTTCCAGCTGGATCATGCGGATGGGGAACAGCGGCGTGCGCATCAGCCACAGCACACCGGCCACCACCGCGCCCACGGCCGCCAGCACGAAGACGGCCGTCGCCACGCCGTTCATCAGGCGCACGTCGGCCGGCATCGGCACGGGGGGGCGGGGGCTTGCGGCGCGGGCCATGGGGTTTCAGCGGCGGCTGTCCAGCGTGGCCTGCTGCAGCAGGTGCAGGCACAGGGCTTCGTAGCTCAGGCCGGCGGCGCGCGCTGCCATCGGCACCAGCGAATGGCCGGTCATGCCCGGGCTCGTGTTCAGTTCCAGCAGGAAGGGCCTGCGGTCGGACTTGCGCACCATCAGGTCGGCGCGGCCCCAGCCGCGGCAGCCCAGGGCGCGGTAGGCGGCCAGCGTCAGGCGCTGGATCTCGGCCTCTTCCGCCGCCGGCAGCCCGCTCGGGCAGCGGTAGCCGGTGTCTTCGCTGAAGTACTTGTGCTCGTAGTCGTAGTTGCCGTCCGGCGCCTCGATGCGGATGACCGGCAGCGCCCGCGCTTGCGAGCCCTGGCCCAGCACGGCGCAAGTGACTTCCTCGCCGTCGATGAACTCTTCGCAGAGCACGTCGGCGTCGTAGCGGGCCGACAGGGCCACCGCGTCCTGCATCTGCGAATAGCCCTCCACCTTGCTGATGCCGATGGACGAACCCTCGCGCGGCGGCTTCACGATCAGCGGCAGGCCCAGGGCGTCGGGCACGGCCATCACCGCTTCGCGCGCCTGCTGGTCGGGCGCCAGCCATTGCCAGCGCGGCGTGGGCAGGCCTTCGGCCGTCCACACGCGCTTGGTCATCACCTTGTCCATGGCGATGGCGCTGGCCATGACGCCGCTGCCGGTGTAGGGGATGCCCAGCAGTTCCAGCGCGCCCTGCACCGTGCCGTCTTCGCCGTGGCGGCCGTGCAGCGCGATGAAGACGCGGGCGAAACCTTCGCGCCGGAGTTCGACGAGATCACGTTCGGCGGGGTCGAAGGCGTGCGCGTCCACGCCCTGCGAACGCAGCGCCGCCAGCACGCCGCTGCCGGACATCAGCGAGACCTCGCGTTCGGCGCTGCTGCCGCCCGTGAGGACGGCGACCTTGCCGAGTGATTGCACGTCGGCGCTCATCACACGCCCTCCTGCGATTGGAAGAGGCGGGCCGGCACGCCGCCGATGGAGCCCGCGCCCATGTTGAGGATGACGTCGCCGCCGCGCGCGGCGTCGCGCAGCGCTTCAGGCAGCGCGTCGACGCCGCCGACGAACTGCGCGCCCGGCACGGCGGCGGCCAGCGCGCGGCCGTCGGCGCCCGCGATGGGCGCTTCGCCGGCGGGGTAGACCTCGGTCAGCAGCACGGCGTCGAACTTCGCCAGCACGGCGGCGAAGTCGGCGAAGCAGTCGCGCGTGCGCGTGTAGCGGTGCGGCTGGAAGGCCAGCAGCAGGCGGCGGCCCGGGAAGGCGCCGCGCGCGGCGGCCAGCACGGCGGAAATCTCCGCCGGGTGGTGGCCGTAGTCGTCGATGACGAGCGCACTGCCGCCCCGCGGCAGCGCCAGTTCGCCGCAGCGCTGGAAGCGCCGGCCCACGCCCTGGAACGCGGCCAGGGCGCGCGCGATGGGCGCGTCGGGCACTTCCAGTTCGCGCGCCACGGCAATCGCCGCCAGCGCGTTGCGCACGTTGTGCTCGCCGGCCAGGTTCAGCGTGATGGGCAGGTCGGGCAGCCCGGCCTCGCGGGCCGTGAAGCGCATGCGGCCGCCCTCCAGCGCCAGCACGTCGACGGCGCGCAGGTCGGCGCCTTCGCCCAGGCCGTAGGTGGTGAGCGGGCGCTGCAGCTGCGGCACGATGGCGCGCACGCCGGCGTCGTCGGTGCACAGCACGGCACGGCCGTAGAAGGGCAGGCGGTGCAGGAACTCGACGAAGGCCGCGTGCAGACGGCCGAGGTCGTGGCCGTAGGTCTCCATGTGGTCGGCGTCGATGTTCGTGACGACGCTGAGCACCGGGCTCAGGTGCAGGAAGGACGCATCGCTTTCGTCGGCCTCCACGACGATGAACTCGCCCTGGCCGAGCTTCGCGTTCGCTCCGGCCGCCAGCAGCTGGCCCCCGATGACGAAGGTCGGGTCCAGCCCCGCTTCGGCCAGCACGCTGGCCACCAGCGAGGTGGTGGTCGTCTTGCCATGCGTGCCTGCGATGGCCACGCCCTGCTTCAGGCGCAGCAGTTCGGCCAGCAGCACGGCGCGCGCGACCACGGGCACGCGCTGCGCCTTCGCGGCCCGCACTTCCGGGTTGTCGGCCTTCACCGCTGTGCTGGTGACCACGGCCTGTGCGCCTTCGATGTGCGCGGCGGCATGGCCGATGAACACGGTGACGCCCAGCGAGGCTAGGCGCTGCGTCACGTCGCTGGCCGACTGGTCCGAGCCCGACACCCGGTAGCCCAGGTTGTGCAGGATCTCGGCGATGGCGCTCATGCCGGCGCCGCCGATGCCGACGAAGTGGATGTGCTTGATGGCGTGCTTCATGCCTTCACCATCAGGCGCTCGATCTCGTCGGCCACGCGCGCCGCCGCGTGGGGCCGGGCCAGCGCGCGGGCCTTCGTGGCCATCGCCAGCAGGGCATCGCGGTTCAGGCCGCGCAGCACTTCAGCGAGCTTGAGCGCGGTCAACTCACTTTGCGGCAGATGCACGGCGGCGCCCTGCCCCGCCATCCAGGCCGCGTTGTCGCGCTGGTGCGAGGTGGTGCTGACGATCAGCGGCACCAGCACCGCCGGCACGCCGGCCGCGCAGAGTTCGCTCACCGTGATGGCACCGGCGCGGCAGACCATCACGTCGCAGGCGGCCAGCCGCGCGGGCATGTCGTCGATGAAGGGCAGCACCTCGGCAGCGATGCCGGCGGCGTCGTAGGCGGCCTGCACTTCGGCGGCCATCACGCTGCCGGTCTGGTGCACGACCTGCGGGCGCTCGCCCGGTGCCAGCGCGGCCAGCGCCTCGGGCACGCTGCGGTTGAGCACCTGCGCGCCCAGGCTGCCGCCCACCACCAGCAGCTTCAGCGGGCCGCTGCGGCCGGCCCAGCGTTCGGCCGGGGCCGGCAGCGCTTCGATCTCGGCGCGCACCGGGTTGCCCGTGACGACGGCGTTCTTCGTGCCCGCCGCCGCGTCGCCCGCGAAGCCGAAGGCCACGCGGTCGGCCACCGGCAGCAGGCTCTTGTTGGACAGCAGCAGCGCCGCGTCGGCGTTCACCAGCAGCAGCGGCTTGTTCAGCAGCGAGGCCATCAGCCCGCCGGGGAAGCAGACATAGCCGCCCATGCCCAGCACGGCGTCGGCGCCGCGGCGGCGCAGCAGGGCCATGCAGTCCCAGAAGGCCTTGAGCAGGCGGAAGCCGCCGGTCAGCGTGTGCAGCAGGCCCTTGCCGCGCAGGCCGCTGAAGCCGATGGTGTCCAGCGCGATGCCGCTCTTGGGCACGAGCTGGTTCTCCATGCCGTGCGAGGTGCCCAGCCAGCTGACCGTCCAGCCGCGGCCCTGCATCTCGCGCGCGACGGCGAGGCCCGGGATGATGTGGCCGCCGGTGCCGGCCGCCATGACGACGAGGTGCGGCATCACCCCTTGCCTCCCCGCATCAGGCTGCGCGTCTCGATGTCCACACGCAGCACGATGGCCAGCGCGATGAGGTTCACCAGGATGGCCGAGCCGCCGTAGGACATGAGCGGCAGCGTCAGCCCCTTGGTCGGCAGCACGCCCAGGTTCACGCCCATGTTGATGAAGGCCTGGAAACCCATCCAGATGCCGATGCCCTGGCAGGTGAGCCCGGCGAAGAGCCGTTCCAGCGCGATGGCCTGGCGGCCGATGACGAAGATGCGCCGCGTCATCCAGAAGAACAGCACGATCACCGTGGCCACGCCCAGGAAGCCCAGTTCCTCGCCGATGACGGCGAGCAGGAAGTCGGTGTGCGCCTCGGGCAGGTAGTGCAGCTTCTCCACCGAGTTGCCCAGGCCCTGGCCGAAGAACTCGCCGCGGCCCAGGGCGATGAGCGAGTGCGTGAGCTGGTAGCCCTTGCCCTGCGCGTACTTGGGGTTCCAGGGGTCCAGGTAGGCCAGGATGCGTTCGCGGCGCAGGTCGTCGAAGGCCAGGAACAGCGCCAGCGTGATCAGCATCACCGCGGCGATGAGGAAGAACATGCGCGCGTTCACGCCACCCAGGAACAGGATGCCCATGGCAATGGTGGCGATGACGATGAAGGCCCCCATGTCCGGCTGGCGCAGCAGCAGCACGCCGATGACGGCCACCGACAGCACCATGGGCCACACGGCCTTCACGAAGTCTTCGCGCACGTCCATGCGCCGCACCATGTAGCTGGCGGCGTAGAGCGCGATGGCCAGCTTGGCCAACTCGCTCGGCTGGAAGTTCATCACGCCCAGCGGGATCCAGCGGCGGCTGAAGTTCACCACCTTGCCGATGAAGGGCACGAGCACGATCACCAGCAGCACCAGCGCCAGCACGAAGACCTTGGGTGCGTGCTTCTCCCAGAAGGCGATGGGCACCTGCACCGCGGCCAGCGCGCAGACGAAGCCGATGGCGATGGCGAACACGTGGCGCTGCAGGAAGTGCAGCGCCGAGTAGTTGGCGAAGCGCGGGTTGTCGGGCAGCGCGATGCTGGCTGAATAGACCATCACCACGCCCAGCAGCACCAGCGTGGCGATCACGGCCACCAGCGGTTGGTCGAAGGCCGAGATGCGCACCGGGCGCGCGCCGGCCACGTCGATGCGGTCGCGCACCGGCAGCGCACCCGTGCCTTCACGGCGGGCGGCGAACCAGTCCTTGAACGCACCGAAGCGGGCGGCGAAGGCGCTCACACCATCTCCCCTCGCTCGACTGCCAGCGCCTTCACCGCGGCCACGAAGACCTCGGCGCGGTGGGCGTAGTTGCGGAACATGTCCAGGCTGGCGCAGGCCGGGCTCAGCAGCACGGCGTCGCCGCGCTGCGCCTGCTCGAAGCACCAGGCGACGGCGGCTTCCAGCGTGTCGTGGCGGCGGAAGGGCACGTCGGCGATCACCGCCTCGAGGGCCGCTGCGTCGCGGCCGAGAGTGGCCACGACGCGCGCGTGCTGCGCCAGCGGTGCGGACAGCGGCGTGAAGTCCTGGCCCTTGCCATCGCCGCCCAGGATCACCACCAGCTTGTTCGGCGCCTTGTCCAGGCCCAGGCCGTTCAGCGCCGCCACGGTGGCGCCGACGTTGGTGCCCTTGCTGTCGTCGTAGGCGTCCACCTCGCCGATGCGCGCCACGAACTGCAGCCGGTGGCCTTCGCCAGCGTACTCGCGCAGGCCGTGCAGCATGGGCGCCAGCGTGCAGCCGATGGTGGTGGCCAGCGCCAGCGCGGCCAGCGCGTTGGCGGCGTTGTGGCGGCCGCGGATGCGCAGCGCATCGGCCGGCATCAGGCGCTGCAGGTGGATCTCTTCGGCTTCGTCCTTGCGACGTTTCACGGTCTCGTCGGCCGGCAGCGCGCGCACCAGCCAGGCCATGCCGTTCTCTTCCACGAGGCCGAAATCGCCCGGGCGCTGCGGGGCGCCGAGGCCGAAGCGCAGCAACGTGCGGTCGCTGGGCCGCAGCTTGCCCTTCACCAGCACGGGCGCGGGCACCATGGCCTCGACCGCCGCGTCGTCGCGGTTGAGCACCATGACGGCCCGCTCGCCGAAGACGCGCGCCTTGGCCGCCGTGTAGGCGGCCATCGTGCCGTGCCAGTCCAGGTGGTCCTGCGTGACGTTGAGCACCGTCGCGGCCGTGGGCTCGAAGCCGCGCACGCCGTCGAGCTGGAAGCTGGAGAGCTCCAGCACCCAGACCTCGGGCAGGT
>CAZBUU010000271.1:0-6160 GCA_964495125.1 uncultured Rubrivivax sp. | reverse complement strand
TACCACGGGGCGGGGGCATATGAAGCTCCTACTTGATTCAATTCGATCCGGATGAGGCGGCCGGGTCTGCTGTTGCCAGCGGCTCGACCGTCGTGACATGGAACATCAGGCCGCGTCCGTTGCGTGCGCTGGTCACGAAGCCTGCGTACAGGCCCGTGGAACCCAGCGGGAGCGGATTCAGCACCTTCGTGATCGCCCCGATCGCCACCGCCTTCATCTCCATCGAGACTTTGCGCGGTTGGCCGTCTTCGCAGACCGTGGATTCGTGCTTGAGGCTCAAGTCCAGGGCCGGCAGGCCGGCGGGGGTGTAACGGGGTGCCGAGCGCTCCACCAGTTGCGCCTGCAAAACCAGCCGGTTCATCGCGGCGGTTCAGCGGGCGGCCGGTGCGGACGCGCCGGGCCTGGGGTCAGGCCGCGGCCTCCTGGCGTTCCTTGCGAGCTTCCTCGCGTTCCACGGCCTTCATCATCACGGAGGGCGTGGTCTCGGCCTTGCTCTTGGCCACGGTCAGGTGGCGCAGCACGGCGTCGTTGAAGCGGAAGCCGGTTTCCAGCTCCGTCAGCGTCGCGAAGCTGCATTCGATGTTCAGGCACAGGTAATGCGCCTTCACCAGCTTCTGGATCATGTACGCCAGCTGGCGCCGGCCCCAGTCTTCGACACGGTGCACCTTGCCGCCGCTGGCGGTGACCAGGGTCTTGTAGCGTTCCAGCATGGCCGGAACCTGTTCGCTCTGATCCGGGTGGATCAAGAGCACGATCTCATAGTGACGCATGAAATCTCCTTGTGGATTTCCGTCAGTTGACGGGGTGAGCCGCCCCGATGCGTCAACATGGCGGGTGCGGCAAGGAAAGCCGACGAGTATAGCAGGCGATCAGCGTTCGTCCGGAGCCGGAAAGCGCATGCGGTCGATCAAGGCCTGCGTCTCCTCGCCCGGTTGCGGCGTCAGCCAGCTGACGACGGCCATCACCAGCAGCCCGGCCGGCACGCCGAACACGCCGGCAGCGATGGGCTCCACACCGAACCACTGGCACTCGGCCAGCGGGCGCGTCACGCCGAACAGCGAACGCAGCAGCGGCAGGTTCGTGCCCATGTACCAGCCACAGACGGCCAGGCCGGCAAGCATGCCGGCCGTCGCCCCGGCCCGCGTGGCCCGGCGCCAGAAGATGCCCAGCACCAGCGCCGGGAAGAAAGCCGCCGCCGCCAGCGAAAACGCCGCCGAGACGAACTGCAGGATGTCGGTGATCTTCATCGCCGCGATCAGTGCCGCCAGGAACGCCACCGCCATCACAAGCACCTTCGACGCGATCACGCGCCCGGCCGAACTGGCCTGCGGATTCAGGACGCGGTAGTAGATGTCGTGCGACAGCGCGTTGGCGATGGTCAGCAGCAGCCCGTCGGCCGTCGACAGGGCCGCGGCCAGCCCGCCCGCCGCCACCAGGCAGGTCACCCAGTACGGCAGGCCGCCGATCTCGGGTGCCGCCAACACGATGACGTCGCCGGCCAACATCAACTCGCCCAGCTGCAGGATGCCGTCGCCATTGACATCGCGCACGCTCACGAGCGTGGGGTCCAGCCGCGACCAGCGCGTCAGCCATTGCGGCAGGTGATCGATGGGTTGGCCGACCAGCTGCGTGAGCACCTCGAACTTCACCAGCACGGCCAGCACCGGCGCCCCCACGTAGAGCAGCGTGATGAAGAGCAGCGACCAGCCGACCGAGCGCCTGGCCTCGGCCGCCGACGGCGTGGTGTAGTAGCGCGTCAGAACATGCGGCATCGCTGCCGTGCCCATCATCAGGCACAGCATCAGCGCGACGAAGTTGATGCGCGAGAGGTCGAAGCGCTGCTGCTCCGCGGCGTCGCCCGCCGGGTCGCCGGTGGCGTAGGGCAGCGTCTGCGGCGGCATCCCGGCCAGGGGCTGCGCGCGGGCGAGTGCACCATCACGCTCGCGCACGTATTGCACGCGCGCCTGCGCCTCGGTGCGCGGGCGCATCGCGTACTCGCGCTCGGCCCGCTGGATCAGCACCAGCGGCGCGTTCTCGGCGCGCAGCGCGGCCACCCGCTGGGCCATCAGCGCTTCGTCGCGAACCATGGCGGCGCGCACATCCTTGAGCTTGCGGTCGGCATCGGCCGCACGCTCCCGGAGCCGCTCGACGACCTGGCGCTCGGCCGGGTCGTTGGCCAGTTCGCGCTCGCGCTGCGCCACCTGCTGGAGCTGAGTGCCGTAGGAAACGATCGGCACCGGGCTGCCCGTCTGCTTGATCGACAGCCACATCAGGGGCACCAGGTAGGCGACGATGAGGACGAGGTACTGGGCCACCTGCGTCCAGGTCACTGCCCGCATGCCACCCAGGAAGGAGCACACCAGCACGCCACCCAGGCCGACGAAGATGCCGAGCTCGAAACCGAAGCCCGTGAGGTGCGAGGTGATCAGCCCGACGCCGTAGATCTGCACCACGACATAGACGAAGGACACCCCCACGGTGGCTGCGGCGCCGATCAGCCGCGGGAGCCGGCCACCGTAGCGCGCGCCCAGGAAGTCAGGCACCGTGTACAAGCCCAGGCGACGCAGGTAGGGCGCCAGCAGCAGCGCCAGCAGGCAGTAGCCGCCGGTCCAGCCCAGGATGTAGGCCAGCCCGCCGAAGCCCTGCAGATAGAGAACGCCCGCCGTGCCGATGAAGGACGCGGCCGACATCCAGTCGGCAGCGGTGGCCAGACCGTTGTACATGGCCGGGACGCGACGCCCGGCCACGAAGTACTCCACCTCGTTCGAGGTGCGGCAGAGAAAGCCGATGCCCGCGTAGACCGCCACCGTGAGCACGAGGAAGGACGCGCCGATCCAGGGCCGCGGCAGGCCGGCGCGATCGGCCACGGCCATCACCGCGATGAGCGCACCGAAGGCCAGCAGGAAGAAGCCGTAGCGCCGCGCCAGCAGGGCGGTGTCGCTGCGGCGCGGCCGCTCGCTCACGCGTCCTCGCCGTCGTCAGCGAGCGCGCGGGCTTCCAGGCGATCCATGGCCACGACGTAGATGACGATGATCGCCAGGTACAGCAGCAGCATGCCTCCCGAAGCCAACCAGTAGCCCAGCGGGAACCCGAGAGCCTCCAGGCTGTTCAGGTCACGTGCGAACCAGGGCACGACCAGGTTCAGTCCCAGCCAGGCCAGCAGCAGCATCAGCGTGAGTCGGCGCGCCTGCGTCCAGAAGGTGGTCCTCGCCGCCGGTGTCATGCGCCCATTCTGGCGCAGCCTTCAGGCCCCGGAGCCCGGCATTTGCGCCTCCCGGACCTCGTGACCACGGGTTATCGATGCCAGGGGAAACCCGCTCGATGGCACGCGGGCAAGGCGCTGTCAGCGATCGGTTAGCCAAGTCCACAAGACTCGCAGGTCGCGCACGCGCGTGCGCGGGCCTGCAGGTTCGAACACCCTCAATCAGGAGACCCATTCATGGCCAATGTCCGTCGGGGCGCCCATCTCACGGCCGAACCGCGGCCGATGTCCCCCGAGGAAAGGCGCGTCATCTTTGCGTCCTCGTTGGGCACGGTGTTCG
The DNA here is from genome assembly GCA_964495125.1 of uncultured Rubrivivax sp. Classification (GTDB taxonomy): domain Bacteria; phylum Pseudomonadota; class Gammaproteobacteria; order Burkholderiales; family Burkholderiaceae_C; genus Rubrivivax. The sequence continues at coordinate 2,618 of CAZBUU010000271.1, read as the reverse complement.
AGTGGTACGACTTCTACCTGTTCGGCGTGATGGCCGCGATCATCGCGGCGAACTTCTTCACCGCGCTGGACCCGGCCACGCGCGACATCTTCACCCTGCTGGCCTTCGCCGCCGGCTTCGCCGTGCGCCCCTTCGGAGCCATCGTCTTCGGCCGCCTGGGTGACCTGGTCGGCCGCAAGTACACCTTCCTGGTGACGATCCTGATCATGGGTCTGTCCACCTTCCTCGTGGCTTTCCTGCCCACGTACAAGACCTGGGGCATCGCAGCACCCATCATGCTGATCGCACTGCGCCTGCTGCAGGGGCTGGCGCTCGGCGGCGAGTACGGCGGCGCGGCCACCTACGTGGCCGAACACGCCCCGCACGGCAAGCGCGGCGCCTACACGGCGTGGATCCAGACCACGGCCACCGTCGGCCTGATGCTGGCGCTGATGATGATCCTCGGCACCCGCCTCTACCTGGGCGAGAAGGAGTTCACCGACTGGGGCTGGCGCATCCCGTACGCGTTGTCGGGCCTGCTGCTGGCGGTGTCGGTGTGGATCCGGCTGCGGCTGTCGGAATCGCCCGCCTTCTCGCGCATGAAGGCCGAGGGCCGGACCTCGAAGGCGCCTCTGACCGAGTCTTTCGGCCACTGGGGCAACCTGAAGATCGTGATCCTGGCGCTGCTGGGCGCCACGGCGGGCCAGGCGGTGGTCTGGTACACGGGGCAGTTCTACGCCCTGTTCTTCCTGCAGTCCTTCCTGAAGGTGGACGGCCCGACGGCGAACGTGCTGATCGCGCTGTCGCTGATCATCGGCACGCCCTTCTTCCTGGTGTTCGGGTCGCTGTCCGACAAGGTCGGCCGCAAGCCCATCATCATGGCCGGCTGTCTGCTGGCGGTGCTGACCTACTTCCCGCTGTTCAACGCGCTGACGACCTTCGCCAACCCGAAGCTGCAGAAGGCCATCCAGACCTCGCCGGTGACGGTGGTGGCGGCACCGGGTGACTGCGGCCTCATCCTGAACCTGACGGGGACCGCCAAGTTCTTCACCGCCTGCGATCTTTCGCGCACCTACCTGTCGAATTCCGGCGTCAACTACAACAAGGTCGAGGATGCCTCCGCCAAGGTCACCAGCGTCAAGGTCGGTGACAAGACCATCGCCGCCTACAACGGCAGGGACGCCAACGCGAAGGAGGAGAAGGCCCGCTTCGAGAAGGAAGTGCGCGAGGCGCTGAACGCGGCCGGCTACCCCGACAAGGCCGACCCGATCCCGGCGGGCAGCGGCAACTGGTGGATGATCATCCTCATCCTGACGATCATGGTGATCTACGTGACCATGGTCTACGGCCCCATCGCCGCGATGCTGGTCGAGTTCTTCCCGACCAAGATCCGCTACACGTCGATGAGCCTGCCGTACCACATCGGCAACGGCTGGTTCGGTGGCTTCATGCCGGCGATCGCCTTCTCGATCGTGGCTGCCCGCGGCGACATCTACAGCGGCTTGTGGTACCCGATCCTCATTGCGGCGATGACCTTCATCATCGGCATGCTGTTCATCAAGGAAACCAAGGACGTCGACATCTACGCCGACGACTGACGCGGCCCCCGCATGCCGGCGCGCGCCGGCATGCCCTTGCTCAACCCAGCAGTTGACGGGCGCGCTGCACCAGCCCTTGCGCCGCGGCCTCGCCGCTCTTCCTGGCGATGGCTCTGGCGTAGTCGGGAAGCAGATTGCGCAGGTCGGTCACGGTGAAGCATTTCTCGAGCTTCAGCGTGAACATGAACGACATCAGGCCGAGCGTGTCGACGGCACTGTCGTTCATGAACTTCTGCGCCGAGCGGAACCGCTCGCCCTCGCTGGCCGGAGCGTCGGCAAGTGGCGCCTCGCCAAAGACCACCGGCGCCGCCAGGTTCAGGTCGATGAAACGCTCGCCGGCCTGGGCGGCCTCACGCAGGCGGATCAGGCCCTGTTCCTGCAAGGCCTGGAGGAAGTCACCCTGCACCCCCAGCGTGGACGCAGCCACCTGCAACTGGGCCGCCGACAGGGACCCGTCCACCATGATGAGCATGGTGCGCAGACGGGGTGGCAGCTTGCGCGACCGCGCCCGCACCTCCTCGGTACCGGCGTCGGTCTTCTCGAACACTTCGGACCCGGACATCGCTTGCCTCCACAGGCTGGCATGAGCATGCCCTGGCCGTGTCCTCTCCACGACCAAAGACGGGCGCGATGTTAACCGCGCCCTCGCAGCAGCGGCCCCCGGAAATGAGCGGTCCCCGAGCTGCACGCAACGGGGCGCAACAGCCGGTGGCGCCGAGGCTCAGGCGGCAGCCAGTCGCTGCCAGGTGTCGATCACCGTGTCGGGGTTCAGCGAGATCGACACGATGCCTTCGCTGGCCAGCCAATCGGCGAAGTCGGGGTGATCGCTCGGCCCCTGGCCGCAGATGCCCACGTACTTGCCGGTGGCGCGGCAGGCGGTGATGGCACGGCTGATCAGCGCCTTGACGGCCGGATCGCGCTCGTCGAAATCGGCGGCCAGCAGTTCCAGGCCGCTGTCGCGGTCCAGGCCCAGGGTCAGCTGGGTCAGGTCGTTCGAGCCGATCGACATGCCGTCGAAGTGCTGCAGGAACTGGTCGGCCA
>CAZBUU010000270.1:0-6233 GCA_964495125.1 uncultured Rubrivivax sp. | reverse complement strand
GCCGTTGATGTCGCCGATGCCGAACACGTTCGGGTAGCGCCGGTGCTGCAGCGTGCTCTTGTCCACCTCCAGCCAGCCGCCGGCGGCCAGGGGGCCTTCCTTCCAGGCCAGGTCGCTGTTCTTCACCGCGTCGGGCGCGCGCATCGGTGGCACGACGTGGATGAAGTCGTAGGGCATCTCCTGCTTCTCGCCCTTGGGTGAGACGAACGTGGCGCGGCGCGCGCCGATGTCGATGGCCGCGAGCTTGCGCGAGAACTCGACGTCGATGCCCAGCGTCTTCCAGCGTTCGAGCACGTTGTCGTTGACCACCTTGACACCGAAGACGCTGCCCAGTGCCGACTGGAAGCTGATCTTCGAACTGCCCAGCGTGCCGGCCTTGAGCAGGCGGTCGCGCAGCATGAAGCTCATCTTCAACGGGGCGCCGGCACACTTCAGCGGCGTGGCGGGCAGCGTCATGACCGCATTGCCACCCTTGGCGGTGAAGGCCTGCATGGCCGCCCATGTGGCCTGCGCCGCCTGCGGACCCGGATAGACGCTGGCCAATCCGTTGCTGCCGATGGCGCCGACGTCCATGCCTTCGATCTGCGCGAAGTCGAGTTGGACCCCGGTGGCCACCACCAGGAAGTCGTACGGGATTCGCTGGCCACCCGTGGTGACGACGGTGTTGGCTGCCGGGTCGAATCCGGCCACCATGTCCTTCACCCACTCCGCGTCAGCGGGCAGATAGTCGGCGTTGCGGTCGCGCACCTTGTCCACCGGCCAGACGCCGGTGGCTACCAGCGTGTAGCCCGGCTGGTAGTTGTGCTCTTCCTTGCGGTCGATGACGGTGATCTTCGCGCCGTCGAGCAGGCGGGACAGCCGGTTGGCCACGGCGATGCCGCCCAGGCCACTGCCGGCGATGACGATGCGAGCCGATGTCTTGACGGCGGCGCGCGCGGGTGCATGCCCTGCAGCGGCACCGGCCAGGACCGGCGATGCCGCCAGGGCCTGAAGCCAGCGCCGGCGGGTCGGGTCCATGCCGGACGCGGTGCGGTTCTCTTTCATGCTTGTCTCCTTGGGGGGCGCGGGCCGGCCATGGCCCGGTCCGTACGCGCAGTGGGCTGCGCTGTTCGGGGTTGGGGTCAGAAGGCCAGGGTGTTGACGCCGGGCTTGAGCAGGTGCGCCGCCACCTCGGCAGGCTTGGCCGGCGTGACGCCGGCGATCAGGTCGCTGGCCTGCTTGCCGGTGTTCGGCAGGTACAGGGCGCAGACCTCGACCTTGGCGCCGGCCTTGATCACGCCCTGCAGCATCTGTTGCGGCGTGACGTTGCGCGGCTTGAGCGTGGGCATCTCCTTGCCGACCAGCGCGATGTCGCCGGCGGCGTCGCACAGCAGCACGCGCACCGTGGCCTTCTGCTCGAGGGCTTGGCCTGCCAGCACGAGCCCGGCGCCCTGGGCCATGGCGCTGCCGGAATGGATGTTGACGAACAACTCCTCGGCCTGCACCGCTGCGGCGCAGGACAGCAGGGCCGCGGCGATGGTCAGTGTCTTCTTCATGGTTCAGAACTCCAAGGGTGGGTGGACAGGGTTGAGAAAGGAAAAGGTCTTGCAGAAGCTGTTCAAGGTGTGGTCGGTTTCGCTGGCAAGCCCAGCAGCGTGCGCAGCTCGTCGACCAGTCGGATCGTGGCCACCTGAGCCACGCGGCCGTTGTCCAGGCGCAGGACGGTGGCTGCGCCTTTCACGCGCGGGATGTCGGCCACCTGCGTGACCTGGGCGGCGTCGCGGACAAGGGCGATGGGGAAGGGCAGTTCGCGCAGCTTGGGCAAAGCGAACATGCGGGTGACCAGCGCCGGCATACCGCTGATGTCGGCCACGTAGACGAGGCGCATACGATCGGCCACACCGGCGGGCTCGGCAGCCAGTACAGCACTGACCATGTCGCTGACCGGCTTCTCGGCCGTGAAGACCACCCAGCGCGTCTGGGTGCCAACAGCAGCCGGCTTGTCGTGCTGGTCGTTCAGGCTCAGCGTGGGCATGGCTGAGCCTTCCGTCAGCGGCGCTGCATCTGCCCTCAGCGGCAAAGACAAGGCCACGGCACACATCAGCGCGGCCAGGGCTGTGGCCCAGACGGCGCGTACGCCAGGCTGGCGGGGGTTCATCCGGTTCATCGCGGGCACCCCGCAGCGTTTCCGGTGTTGACCATGTGCTCGGCCATGCCGGTGAAGGCCCGCTCGACCGCTGCACGCAGCGCCGGGTCGGCCACCTGCTCGGCCAGGGCCAGACGCATGCACAGCATCCATTCATCGCGCTCCACGGCGCCGATGGCGTAGGGAGCGTGCCGCATGCGCAGCCGGGGGTGGCCGCGCTCGCGGGTGTACAGCGGCGGCCCGCCGAACCAGCCACTCAGGAACTTGAACAGGCTGTCGGCGCTGCCGGCCAGGCTCTCGGGGTGCAGGCGGCGCACCGTGTAGGCCTCGGGCAACTCGTCCATCAACGCGTAGAAGCGCGCCACCAGGGCGCGGATCGCCGGCGCGCCGCCCAGGCGGGCGTAGACGCTGTCGGCAGCGACTGCGGTGTCGTCGAGGATCTCGGTCATGGTGTGTCGGGCCATCGGTTTCAGCGGTACTGCCGCAGGTAGTTCCATTCGAAGCCGCGCTTGGCCCAATGGAACAGCCGGGTGGAGGGAAGCATCCCGTTGCGTTCGGGCGTGCGCCAGATCAGCGTGCCGTGGGCAACGGCATCGACGATGCAGATCAGTTCGACCTTGAAGGTGGCGCTGGACGGCTTGCCCTGCAGATCAGCGAGCAGGTTCTCGGCCGCTGCTGCTGCCTGCAGATCGGCCATGTGGGCCTGCTTGGGCATCCAGTCCGGGCCGGGGAAGCTGCCCGAATCGCCCACCACGTAGAGGCGTTCGGCGCCAGGAATCCGGCACTGCGCATCGGCCTGCAATAGGCCACCGGGTGAGCGCGGCAGGTCGGTGGCATCAAACCAGGCGTTGCCCGTCATGCCGGGCATGAAGAGGATCAGGTCGGCGGTGAACTCGCCACCCTCGGTCACGACCTTGTCGGCATCGAAGCGCTGGAGCTTGTGGCCCAGGTGGGTGCGGATGCCGCGCCTTGCCATCTCGGCCAGCAGGTGCTTCACAGCCTTGGGCCCGAGGCGGTTGCCGGGTTCCGGGCTCGGGTTGAAGAAGACGATCTCGAAGCGGTCCCGCCGGCCTTCGCGACGCAGTTGTTCGTCGATGCCGAAGAGAAACTCGAACATCGGCCCGCCGCGCACGGCAGTGGGCTCGTTGGGGTTGCCGGCGAAGCCGACCGCGATGGTGCCGCCTTGCATCTCTCGCAGGCGGTCTCGGATGCGCTCGGCTGCGGCGATGCCCTCGCAGGGCGTGATCGCGTGCTCGATGCCCGGCAGCTTCTTGATGAAGCGGCCGCCGGTGGCGATGACCAGCGCATCGTTCGTCACCTCGCCCAGACTCGTGTGCACCGTGCGGCCGCCATCGGCCAGGCCGGTGACCTCGGCGGGGTGGAAGTCCACATCCATGCGCCGCAGAAAATTGTCCAGCGGCACCACCAGGTCGGCGCGCGTGCGCAGGCCGCTGGGGATCCAGATGATCCCGGGCAGGTAGTGCAGTTCGGCACGTGGTGCCACCAGCGTGATCCGCGCGGCACGGTCACGCTGGCGCAGTTCGCGCACCGTGGACAGCGCGCCAAAGCCGGCGCCCAGCACGGTGATGCAGGCAGATGCAGTGGCCACGGTCACGCGACCTCCTTCTCGTTCGGTAGCTCACGCACCCGGGCCAGGAACTCGTCGCGTGTGGCGCCCCCGAACCAGGGGTGCCAGCGTCGCTGTTCGAGCACGTTGGACACGGCACGCGAACGCTGGGCGTGGCCGGTGAACAGCAACGTCTCGGAAGGCCGCCTGAACACGTCGTTCACGACGCTGTCCCACAACGCTTCGGGCAAGGCAGGGCGGGGCTGGAAGGGACAGGCATCGACGGCCAGCAGCCCACCGCAGAACAGGCGGTCGCGCCACAGGTAGCTCAGGCAACCGGCGGTGTGGCCCGGCGTCTGCAGCACCTGCACGTGCTCGTTGCCGAACGTCAGCACGGCCTCTTCGGATTCGCCCGCGTTCTCTTTCCCGGGAGGGTGATGCTGGACGCGGGGTGCACCCAGCGAATCCAGTGCTGCGGCCTCGCCCGCCAGAAGTGCGTCATGCTCATGCGTGCGCAGCAGCCAGCGCAGCCGAAGATGGCGCTCGTCGAGCATGGCGCCCAGCAGGGGAACGTCGGCGCCGCGCGGATCGATCAGCACGCCCTCGCCGGCCTCCAGGTCGGCGAGCAGGTAACTCACCGCACCGCTGCGTTCGTCGTGCAGGAGACGGAAGTACATCGGTTGGTCCTTCGGCCGGCCTCAATGCTGCAGTTCGAGAGCGGTGGCCAACAGCAGCGCCGCCGCGCAGGACCAGCCAGAGAAGAGGGCGCGCCAGGCCCTGCGTCGCGGCACGAAGCCGACGCCGCGAACGAAGCCTGCGCTCATGGCCCAGAACAGGGCCATCGCCAGGTTGTGATCGGCCCTGCCCGAGGCATCGGCCATCAGGGGTGGGTACAAGGTGCCCCCCACCATGATCAGCAGTCCCACCGCCAGGCTTGGCAGGTGAATGCGCGCGGGGGCAGCGACCGGGGTGGGGGTGTCCATGCTCAGCGCTTCCAGGCGGCCGAGCGCTCGGCCGCGTCTGCGCGCCCGTCCTCGTTCTCGCCCCACATCGCGTTCATGATCGCCAGCAAGACCGCGAATCCGACGCCGAGCATCCAGGCGAAGTACCACATGGCAGGATCCCTTCAGGCGGCGTCGTCGCCGATGAGGATCCGCGTGTCGCCCGCGTAGCGGTGCGGCGGAACCTCAAGGTTGGTCGGAGCCGGCTTGTTCTTGAACACCCGCCCGGCGCCGTCGAAGGTCGAACCGTGGCAGGGGCAGAAGAAGCCGCCAGGCCAGTCGGCGGGCAGGCTGGGGTTGCTGGCGCCCTTGGGGGCGTCGCCGGGCGAGCAGCCCAAGTGGGTGCAGATGCCGACGGCGACGAAGACCTCGGGCTTGATGGCCCGAGCCGCGTTCTTCGCATAGGCCGGCTGCTGTTGCCGGGTGGACTGAGGGTCCACGAGCTCGGCGTCGTGGCCCTCCAGCGCAGCCAGCATCTCCGGCGTCCGCCGCACCACCCACACGGGTTTGCCGCGCCACTCCACGGTCTTTGCGCCGCCGGGCGGAATGTCCGAGATGTCCACCTCCACCGACCCACCCGCGGCCTTGGCGCGCTCGCTGGGGGCGAAGCTCGAGACGAAGGGCACGGCCGCACCCACCGCGGCGGCGCCGCTGGCGACGCCGGTGGCAATGAGCCACAGCCGCTTGCTGGGGTCGTCAGGGACGGCGACGACCGAAGGGCACGTGATGGGCAGGGCAGGGTTCATGGGGTGCTGGTCGAGGCAGGATGGATGTCAGTAGGCGGTGTGTTCGTTGGCGCGGATGTGCGCCAGCGTCACCTTGCCGCGCATCACGCGGTAGGCCCAGGACGTGTAGAAGACGATGAGCGGCATGAAGAGCGCCGTGGCCCAGAACATCAGGCCCAGGGTCAGGTGGCTGGACACGCTGTCCCAGACCGTCAGGCTGGCGTTCGGGTGGCTGGACGAAGGCATCACGAACGGGAACATCGCACCCCCGGCGGTTCCGATGACGCCCAGCACGGCCAGCGACGAAGCGACGAAGGCGCCGAGCGTGCGGCGCGCCGCCACCAGTGCGGCCGCGGCCAGCGCGCCTGACACGCCCAGCGCGGGCAGCGCCCACAGCAGCGGCTGCCTGTCGTAGTTGATCCACCACGCGTCGGCGCTTCGCGCCACGGTCTTCGAGAGCGGGTCCGGCATGGCCGCCGGATCGATGGCCGAGGTGATGACGAAGCCCTGGATGTCACCGAACTTCAGCCACAGTCCGGCGCCGACGAAGGCGAGCACCATCAGCAGAGCCGCACCCACGGTGCCAATCACGGCGCGCCGCTGGATGGCGCCTTCGGTACGGTGAGCCAGGTAGGCGCCGCCCTGCATCGTGATCATCGCGCTGCTCACCACGCCGGCCAGCAGGGCGAAGGGGTTGAGCAACTGCCAGAAGCTGCCGGTGTAGGTGCTGATGAGGTAGTCGTCGAAGCCGAAGGGCACACCCTGCAGCAGGTTGCCGAAGGCCACGCCGAAGATCAGCGGTGGCACCGCGCCGC
>CAZBUU010000269.1:0-6239 GCA_964495125.1 uncultured Rubrivivax sp. | reverse complement strand
ACCGCATCGACCATCGCGATCAAGCGCGTGCAGTCGCTTTCCGAAAGAAACCCGCGCCGGCGCCGCCATCGCGCGCCGCCCGCAGGTTCGCCACCGCCGCGGCCGCCGCGCTGCGCGGGTCGGTCAAGGCTGCGGCGTGCGGCAGCATCGTCACCTTCGGATGGCGCCAGAACGGGTGCGAGGCCGGCAGCGGCTCGGTGTGGAACACGTCCAGCACCGCGCGGTGCAGCTGGCCGCGGTCCAGCGCGGCCAGCAGGTCGTCGTCGACCACGTGCGCGCCGCGCGCCAGGTTCACCACGCTGGCACCGGCAGGCAGCCTGGCGAAGAAGCAGGCGTCCAGCAGGCCGCGCGTGGCGGGGGTCAGGGGCAGCAGGTTGACGACGATGTCGGCTTGCGCGAGCTTGGGCGCCAGTTCACTGCCGTCGCGTCGCCAGCCCGCCAAGGCATACGCCTGTGCTTCGAGCCTGGCCGCCACGGCGCGGCCCAACGCCCCCTGGCCGAGGATGAGCACGCGCACTTCGTCGGCGCGGCGTTGCGCGAGTTGCCGCCAGACGCCATCGCGCTGCTGCTGCTGGTAGTCGAAGAAGCCGCGGTGCAGCGACAGCACGGCCCACAGCGCGGTCTCGGCCATGGCGGCCGTCATCGCGGGGTCGACCATGCGCGTCAGCGGCACGTCGGCGGGCAAGGTGGGGTCGGCCAGCAGGCGGTCCACGCCGGCCCACAGGCTCTGGATCAGGCGCAGGTTCGGCAAGCCTTGCAGGCTGCCCGGCGGCGGGTTGGCCACCACGGCGGCCTGAACCTCATCGGCCTGCGCATGGGCTTCGGCCTCGTCCAGCCACTGCGCTTCGGGCATCGCCGTGCCCAGGTGATGCAGCCAGGCCTCGCGCTCTCCGGCGTCGAAGCGGCCCGCCAGCAGGACCTTCACGCCGCGGCCTCGAGCAGCCGCGCCAGCGCGGCGTGGACGGTGCCGGCGCGCACGGCATGGCGGTCACCGGTCAGCTGCAGCCGTTCGGCGTGGATGCCGGCGGCCGTGCCCCAACCCAGCCACACCGTGCCCACCGGCTTGCCGGGCACCGCGCCACCCGGGCCGGCGATGCCGGTCACCGCTGCGGCCAGATGCACCGGCGCATGGGCCAGCGCCCCGGCCACCATGGCGCGTGCCACCTCTTCGCTCACCGCGCCATGCACTTCGATCAGCGCCGGCGGCACGCCCAGCAGCTCGGCCTTGGCCGCGTTGCTGTAGGTGACGAAGCCGCGCTCGAACCAGTCGCTGCTGCCGGCCACCGAGGTGCAGGCCGCGGCAATGAGCCCGCCCGTGCAGCTCTCGGCCGTGGCCATGCGCCAGGCCTTCGCGCGCAGCGCAGCGCCCAGCGCCAGCACGGCGTGCTCGAAGCTCAGGATCTCCACAGCGCCACCCACACCGCGATGAACAGCAGCGTGCAGCCGGCCGCCACCAGGTCGTCGAAGAGGATGCCGAAGCCCTGGCGCCAGCCGATGGCCTCGCCGGGTTTCAGCTTGAAGAGACCGTCGGCCCAGCCCACGGGGCCGGGCTTGGCGGCGTCGAAGTAGCGGAAGAGCACGAAGGCCGCCAGCTGCACCCACAGCGGCGCGGGCATGACGAGCCACAGCACGATCCAGATTGCCACCACCTCGTCCCAGACGATGGACCCGGGGTCGGCCACGCCCATGTGCCGTGCCGTCAGCGTGCAGGCCCACCAGCCCACGGCCAAGGCGGCGACGATGGCGAGGGCCCACTGTGCTTCGCTGAGGAAGTGGTTGAGCCACAGGAAGATCAGCCAGCCCCACAGCGTGCCCACGGTGCCCGGCGCCTTGGGCGCCAGGCCGCTGCCGAAACCGAAGGCCACCCAGTGCGCCGGGTGGCGCAGCAGGAAGCGCAGGCCGGGGCGGGCGAGAGGCGCGGTGTTCATGCGGCGAAGTGGTCGAAGGCGCGCCAGGGCGTGGCCACGGCGAGCGCCTGGGCATCGACGACGCGCAGCCCCGCCTGGGCCTCGATGCGGCCACACGGCGTGACGGCCACGCCAGCCCGCACACCCGCTGCCAGCACGACGTCGCGCGCCGCGGGCGGGGCGGTGAAGAGCAACTCGTAGTCATCGCCACCGGCCAGCAGGCACTCGTGCTGCAGCGCGCTCGGCTGCGCGGCCAACGCGCTGCTGCGCGGCAACGCGTCGACGTTCACCGTGGCGCCCACCTGTGAGCGCTTGAGCACATGGCCCAGGTCGCCCAGCAGGCCGTCGCTGAGGTCGATGGCGCTGCTGGCCACGCCGCGCAGCGCCAGGCCCAGGGCCACGCGCGGCTGGGGCATTTCCATCGCGGTGCGCACGGTCTCGAAGGCCTCGCCCGCCAGCGCGACGCGGCCGCGGAAGACCTCCAGCGCCAGCCGCGCATCGCCCAGCCGGCCGCTGACCCAGAGCTCGTCGCCCGGCCGCGCGCCGCTGCGCAGCAGCGCCTGCCCGGGCGGCACCTGGCCGAACACGGTGATGCACAGGTTCAGCGGGCCGGCGGTGGTGTCGCCGCCCACGAGTTCGATGCCGTGCGCGTCGGCCAGCGCGAACAGGCCCTCGGCGAAGGGCGCCAGGAAGGCCTCGTCGGCGCGTGGCATCGCCAGGGCCAGCGTGAAGGCCAGGGGCTCGGCGCCGCAGGCCGCGAGGTCCGACAGGTTCACTGCCAGCGCCTTGTGACCCAGGCGCTCCGGCGCCACGGTCGACAGGAAGTGCCGACCTTCCACCAGCATGTCGCTGGAGATGGCCAGGTGCTGACCGGGCGCCGGCTCGATGAGCGCGCAGTCGTCGCCCACGCCCAGCGCGGCCCGGCGTGCGGGCCGCGTGAAGTGGCGCGCGATCAGGTCGAACTCGCCGGCCGCCATCAGCCGATGCCCGCCCCGCGCAGCAGGTTGGCCAGTTCCACCGCCGACTTCACGTTCATCTTGTCGAAGACATGCGCCCGGTGCACTTCCACCGTGCGCACGCTGATCTGCAGCGCGTCGGCGATCAGCTTGTTGGGCTTGCCGTCGATGACCAACTGCATCACCTCGCGCTCGCGCTCGGTCAATTCGGCCAGGGCGCGGTGCGTCACGTCGTGTTCGCGCGCGTTCAGCAGCGCGGCGGCGCTGCGTTCCAGCGCCTGCTCCACGCGGTCGACCAGGGCGTTGTTGGAGAAGGGCTTCTCGACGAAGTCGAAGGCGCCGCGCTTGACGGCGGCCACCGCCGTGGGCACGTCGCCGTGGCCGGTGAGAAAGATGACGGGCAGGGTCTGCAGCAGGCCGCGCTGCGCCAGGGCTTCGAACAGCACCAGGCCGCTGGTGCCGGGCATGCGCACGTCCAGCACCAGGCAGGACGGCGACTTCGGCCAGGGCGTGCCCTGGCGCGCCAGATGCGCCTCGAAGGCTTCCGCGCTCGGGAAGCCTTCCGACAGCAGCCGGCGCGAGCGCAGCAGCCAGGCCAGGGCGTCGCGCACGACGTCCTCGTCGTCCACGAGGTAGACGGTGGGCAGGCCCAGCGCGGGATCGAGTTTCAAGCGTCGGAGGTGGTGGCGGCGGACCCCGAAGTTTCGCCTGTTTCCGTGCCCGGTGGCGCGGGCAGCGTGAAGCGGAACTCGGTGCCGCGGCCGCCGGGGCCAGGCCCGAAGTCGAGCGCGCCGCCATGCTGCTCGATGACCGTGCGACACAGGCTCAGGCCCAGCCCCATGCCTTCGCTCTTGGTGGTGAAGAAGGGCGTGAACAGGCGTTCGGCCACGTCGGGCGCGATGCCGGGCCCGGTGTCGATGACCGAGCAGGTGACCCAGCGCGCATGCGTGCGGCGCACGCGCAGCGTCAGCACGCGCTCGGCCAGGGGGGTGTCGGGCTCCATGGCCTGGATGCCGTTGCGGGCCAGGTTCAGCAACACCTGCTCGACCATTGTTCGGTCGCAACGCACGCGCGCGCTGCGCTCGCCGGGCGGCGGCAGGTCCACGTCGATGCGCGTGCCGCTCTTGCGCGCCTGCATGCGGGCCAGCGGCAGCACGGCTTCGAACAGCAGCTCGGCCGGCAGCGTCTCGTGCAGCTGCTCGCGGCGGCGCACGAAGCCGTGCACGCTCTTGATGACGCGGCCGGCGCGCTCGGCCTGTTCGGCGATGCGCTCCAGGGCGCTGCGCAGCAGGGACGGCGTGCTGGCGTCGGCGCTGCTGTCGTCCAGCAGGTTCAGCGAGCCGCTGGCGTAGCTGGCGATGGCGGCCAGCGGCTGGTTCAGCTCATGGCTCAGCAGCGAGGCCATCTCGCCCACGCTGGCCAGCCGCGCCGTGGCCTGCAGCCGTTCCTGCTGCTGGCGCGAGAACTCCTCCACGCGACGCTGTGCGCTGATGTCGAGCACGGCGCTCATCCAGCCGGTGTGGCGGCCGTCGCCATCCACCAGCGGGGCCTCGTAGATCATCACCGGAAAGCGCTCGCCGCCCTTGCGCATGAAGACGGTCTCGTAGCTCTCGCGCGGGTCGGGCCGTGCGGCGGCGGCGGGGTCCAGCCGCTCGCGCTGGCGCCGCAGGTACTGCTCCACCAGTTCCGGCGGCCAGTAGGGCGGGTTGTACGGCGGCATCGCCGCATCGGCGGCCGCGGGCGGCGGGGTCATCAGCTCCTCGGCGCTGAAGCCCACCATGGCGCAGAAGGCCGGGTTGACGTAGGTGATGACGCCGCGCAGGTCGCGGGCGCGCAGACCGGTGGACAGCGAGTCCTCCATGGCCTTGCGGAAGGCCAGCGCCTCGGCCAGCGCGCGTTCGGCCTCGGCGCGGCGTCTCACGTCGCGCGCCAGCAGCAGCACCACGGCGAAGAGGGCGATCGACAGGCCCATCACCAACGAGGTGGCCAGGTTGGGGATGAGGCTGGGGCGCCCCGTCGTGGCATCGGCACGCAGCTGCAGCGCGGTGCCGGGCAGGTCGACCACGCGGTCGGCGACGTAGACGCCGGCGCCGCGCGAAGTGCCGGCGCGCGCCAGCCGCGTGCCGTCGCCTTCGACGAAGCTGAACTCGTGGCGGCGTGCCGCGCGCGCCACCGCCGTGCCCTCCAGCACCTGGGCCAGCGACAGGCTGCCCACCAGGAAGCCGGATTCACGGCCGCCGCGCAGCAGAGGCACGCACAGGTCCACGATCTCCAGGCCCTGGCCACCGGCCAGCGGCACGAAGTAGCTTCGCGAGAACGCCGGCGCGGCCGTGCGGCGCGCCGTGGTGCAGGCCAGTTCGGCGTCGAGCTCCAGGTCCTTGCGCGGCATCTGGCTGAACAGCGCGGGCGGCCAGGGGGTGTCGAGCGCGGTCTCGACCAGCTGGTCGCGCGTGCGCCACTCCAGGCGCCTGATCTCGCGCTTCTGGCGCATGAGGGCCAGGGCGTCGTCGCGCGAGGAGCCCCAGTCCAGGGACTGCAGGGCCTGCGTCACCGAGGTCAGCTCGCGCCGCACCTCGGCCGCGGCTTCGGCGGCCAGGCTGTCGGCTTCGTCCTGGGCACGGCTGGACTCGTAGCTGACCGTCAGGGCCAGGAGCAGCGACTGCGCCACCAGCAGCAAGGCCACCAGGGCGCCCCAGAGCAGCGCGCGGCGCAGCCGCGGCCGGCGTGGCAGGCCGCTCGGCGGGAGGGGGGCGGGGTCGGGCATCGGGGCGGTCGCGGTCGCTGTGCCCAGTATTGGCCGGCGCTTCGCCTTGCCGGCTACGCAGTTTCGCGCATGCCGGCCCACCCCCGGGAGAGCGCACACTGCCCTCCTACAATCCGCGCCCGGCCAGTCCAGCGGCGCCCAGGAGACCCATAGCGATGTCCCAACGTGACGACAAGAAGGCCGAGCTCAAGCAGGCCGCGCTGGAGTACCACGAGTTCCCGACGCCGGGCAAGCTGCAGGTCACCGCCACCAAGCAGATGATCAACCAGCGCGACCTCGCGCTGGCCTACAGCCCCGGCGTGGCCTATGCCTGCGAGGCCATCGTCGACGACCCGGGCAACGCTTTCCGCTACACCGCGCGCGGCAACCTGGTGGCCGTGGTCACCAACGGCACCGCCGTGCTGGGCCTGGGCGACATCGGGCCGCTGGCCGCCAAGCCGGTGATGGAAGGCAAGGCGGTGCTGTTCAAGAAGTTCGCCGGCATCGATGTCTTCGACCTCGAGGTGAACGAGAAGAATCTCGACAAGCTCGTCGACATCATCGCCGCGCTGGAGCCCACCTTCGGCGGCATCAACCTCGAGGACATCAAGGCGCCGGACTGCTTCTACGTCG
>CAZBUU010000268.1:0-6245 GCA_964495125.1 uncultured Rubrivivax sp. | reverse complement strand
CGCATGTACGCCATCAACCCCGAGGCCGGCTACTTCGGCGTGGCGCCGGGCACCAACGAGCACACCAACCCGAACTGCCTGAACTCGCTCAAGCGCGACACGGTGTTCACCAACGTCGCGCTCACCGACGACGGCGACGTGTGGTGGGAAGGCCTGACGGACACCCCGCCGCCGCACCTGACCGACTGGCAGGGCAATGACTGGACGCCGGCCATCGCCAAGGAAAAGGGCACCAAGGCCGCGCACCCGAACTCGCGCTTCACCGTGGCCGCCACCAACAACCCGGTGCTGGACGCGCAGTGGGACGACCCGGAAGGCGTGGCCATCGACGCCTTCATCTTCGGCGGCCGCCGCAGCACCACCGTGCCGCTGGTCACCGAGGCGCGCACCTGGGCCGAAGGCGTCTACATGGCCGCCACCATGGGCAGCGAGACCACGGCCGCCATGGCCGGCGGCAACGGTGCCGTGCGCCGCGACCCCTTCGCCATGCTGCCCTTCGTCGGCTACAACATGGCCGACTACTTCCAGCATTGGCTGAGCCTGGGCGGCCAGCTGGCCGGCACCGGCGCGCAACTGCCGCGCATCTTCTGCGTCAACTGGTTCCGCAAGGGCGCCGACGGCAAGTTCGTGTGGCCCGGCTACGGCGAGAACATGCGCGTGCTGGAGTGGATGCTGGGCCGCCTGGAAGGCCGCGCCGCCGGTGCCGAGAACGTGTTCGGCACCAGCCCGCGCTACGAAGACCTGCGCTGGGAAGGCCTGCCCTTCACGCGCGAGCAGTACGCCAGCGTCATCGGCATCGACAAGGCCGCCTGGCAGGAAGAACTGAAGCTGCACGCCGAACTGTTCCAGCAGCTGGAATACCACCTGCCGGCCGAGCTGCCCGCCACCAAGGCGGCCATCGAGGAACGCCTGAACGCTTGATGTGATGATCGCCGGGTGAGGCTGCAGCTTCTCTCCGACCTTCACCTCGAGACCGAGCCCTTCGAACCCGCGCCCGCGCCGGGGGCGGAGTTGCTCGTGCTGGCGGGGGACATCTGCGCCACCTGGGCCGGCTACGAGCGCTTCGCCGGCTGGCCCGTGCCGGTGCTGGTGGTGGCCGGCAACCATGAGTACGACGAGCGCGACATCGACGCCGCCGAAGCCGGGCTGCGGGACCTGTGCGCCCGCCTGGGCTTCACCTTCCTGGAGCGCGAGGCCGTCGTCATGGCCGGGGCCGACGGCCGCCGCGTGCGCATCGCCGGCAGCTGCCGCTGGAGCGACTTCGACGTCTTCGGCCCCACCGGCCGCGCGCGCGCCGAGCGCGCCGCCGAGTATTTCCAGCGCGTGATGAAGGCCACCCGGCACGGTCGCCCCTTCGATGCCGCCGCGGTGCGCGAGGAAGCGTTGCGCTGCCGCGCCTGGCTGGACGCCGAGCTGCCGCGTCCGGCGCAAGGCGCCTGGGAGCGCACGCTGGTCGTCACCCATTTCGCGCCCAGCCTGCGCAGTGCCGACCCCCGCTACGGCCGCCAGCCCGGCACCGCCAGCTTCTGCAACGCCGACGACGACCTGCTGCACCACGCCGACCTGTGGCTGCACGGCCACCTGCACTGCCGGCACGACTACCTGCACCCCCGCCCCGGCCGCGCTCCCATGCGTGTGGTGTGCAACGCGCGCGGGCTGGCGCACAAGGGCGAGGACGATGGGTTCGACGCGCTGCGGATGTTCGAGGTCTGAACCGCATCAAGGCGGCCCGCGCCACGCGTGCCACACTCGCCCATGCGGCCTACACCGCACGGAGACAGGAAGATGAAGATCCTCACCGCCGTCGACGGCAGCCCCTACACCAAGCGCATGCTGGCCTACCTGGCCGCGCACGACGAATGGCTGGGCGCGCACCACGAGTACACCGTCATCCACGCCGTGGCGCCGCTGCCCGCGCGCGCTGCCGCCGCGCTGGACAAGGCCACCGTCAAGGCCTACCACGACGAGTCCGCCGAGAAGGTGTTCAAGCCGCTGCGCGCTTTCTTCGCCAAGCAGGGCCTCAAGGCCAGCTTCGTCTACAAGACGGGCCAGCCGGCCGAGGTCGTCGCCGAAGTTGCCAAGAAGGGCGACTACGACCTGCTCATGCTCGGCTCGCACGGCCACGGCACGCTGGCCAACCTGGTGATGGGTTCGGTGGCCACCAAGGTGCTCGCCAACTGCGGCACCCCGGCCCTGCTCATCCGCTGACGGCGGGCTTCAGCGGCGCGGGCGCAGCCCGCGCATGCAGGTCTCGGTGACGAGGTCCACCACCTCGGCGTCGCTGAAGCGGCCGCCGGCCTTCAACACGGCGGGCACGGGGTCGCAGGCGCGAGCGTAGATGTTGTAGAGCACCAGTTCCGGCGGCAGCGCGGCGTCGATGTCGCCGGCCGCCTGCGCTTCCGTGATCCAGGCGCCCAGGCGGTCGCTCACCTGCATCAGCAGGTCCAGGTAGGCCTGGTGCGCCATCAGCTCGGCACGCAGCGACGAGTTCTGCGAAGGCACGGTCGGCATCTCGCCGGCCAGCTGCAGCGTCAGCGCCCAGCGCACCATGGCCTCCAGGCGCTGCGCCGGCGTGGCGTCGTTGCGGGCGGCTTGCTGGTCGATGAAGGCCAGCGTGCGCTCCAGCAGCCGCACCATGGCCGCGGCGGCCAGCGCTTCCTTGGACGGAAAGTGCTTGTAGAGGCTGGCCTTGGCGATGCCAACTTCGGCCGCCACCTCGTCGACGGTCATGAGGTCGAAGCCCTTGTCGGCCAGCAGCCGGTTGACGGCGGCGACGATGGCGTCCTCGCGGACGCGCAGCACCTGTTCGCGAAACGAGAGTCGGGCCATCCGGCGAGTTTAGCCGCCCCGGTCACGTGAGTGACTGGGCAGTTCAACCGGATTACGTGACGGTCGTGGCTTTCGGGCTCTTCAGGCCTGCGGCCTGGCGCGGCGCAGGCCCAGCCGCTGCGCCCAGCCCAGGGTCTGGCGCTCGGCCGGCGCCGGGGGCGGGGCTGGCGCGTCGTCGATCATGCTCATGTCCAGCCCGAAGGCGGTACCGAGGTCGGCCGGGTCGTCCTGCACCACCCGCGTCGCGGGACGCCAGGCCGAGAACCAACGCGTGGAGTGGGCTGCCTTGGACATGACGGGGACCCTCGGGCGTGGTGGAAGGTGACAGGGCGTGATGACTGGTAACGAGTGTCACTGCGATGGGGCAGGCGTGCATGCCGGAAGTGCGCGGCCTTCGTGTGTCAGTTCACGTGCTCGGCGCGCCGACGCAGCCCGTGCCTACAATCGCGCCCCTTTTGCCCGCACCCCCCATGCCCAGCACGTCGCCCGGCGGCTTCGTCGCCATCGACTTCGGCACGTCCAACTCGGCCGTGGCGCTGCCACGTGCCGAGGGCGCCGGCGTGCGCCTGGTGGCGCTCGAGCCCGGCCACCCGACCATGCCCACCGCGGTCTTCTACCGCGCCGACACGCCGCCGCAGCAGCTGGAGGCCGAGCGCCTGTACGGCCGTGCC
Organism: uncultured Rubrivivax sp.; assembly: GCA_964495125.1. Classification (GTDB taxonomy): domain Bacteria; phylum Pseudomonadota; class Gammaproteobacteria; order Burkholderiales; family Burkholderiaceae_C; genus Rubrivivax. The sequence goes on along the minus strand of CAZBUU010000268.1, from coordinate 2,745 downwards.
GCCGTGGCGGCCTACGTGGAGGGCGTGGAAGGGCGGCTGATGCGCTCGATGAAGAGCATCCTGGGCTCCAGCCTGCTGGACCAAAGCACCGACATCGGCGGTGGCCGCGGCGTGCGCTACCGCGACGTCGTCACCGGCTACCTGCGGCGTCTGAAGCAGGTGGCCGAGGCCGAGGCCGGCCACGAGCTCCAGCGCGCGGTGCTCGGGCGGCCGGTGTTCTTCGTCGACGACGACCCCGCGCGCGACGCGCAGGCCCAAGGCGCGCTGCTGGCGGCGGCGCAGCAGGTGGGCTTCCGCGAGATCCACTTCCAGTACGAGCCGATCGCCGCGGCGCTGGACCACGAAAGCACGATCACCACAGAACAACTGGTGCTGGTGGCGGACATCGGCGGTGGCACCTCGGACTTCTCGCTGGTGCGCGTCGGGCCAGCCCGCCGCGGCCGCGCCGAGCGCCGCGACGACATCCTGGCCAACCACGGCGTGCACCTGGCCGGCACCGACTTCGACCGCCTGGTGGAACTGGCCGCCATCCTGCCGCTGCTGGGCTACCGCAGCCGCCGGCCGCCGCCGCGCGGCGCACCGCCCGGCGAGCTGCAGCCCGAGGTGCCCAGCAGCGTCTACTTCGACCTCGCCACCTGGCACCTCATCAACACCGTCTACGCGCCGGCGCGCACCGCCGAGCTGCGCTCGATGAAGGCCTGGTACGCCGACCCGCGCCACCACGCGCGGCTGATGGCCACGGTGGAAGACCGCCTGGGCCACGCGCTGGCGGCGGCGGCCGAACAGGCCAAGATCGACGTCGCCATGCAGGGCGAAGCGCTGATCGATCTCTCGGTGCTGGAGCCGGGCCTGGCCGCCGGCCTGAAGGAAGCCCAGGCCGCGGCGGCCATCGAGGCCGACCTGCAGCGCATCGTCGATGCCGCCGCGCAGACGGCGCGCATGGCCGGCGTGCGGGCCGACGATGTCGACGTGCTGTACTTCACCGGCGGCTCCACCGGCCTCACGCCGCTGGTGGACCGCATCGCGGCCGGCTTCCCGAAAGCCGCCCGCGTGCGCGGCGACCGCTTCTCCAGCGTCGCCGCCGGGCTCGGGCTGCACGCCCGGGCCGTGTTCGGCGCCTAGCTCTTGCCCGTGGCCTTGTAGCGGGCGATCGACTTCGTCAGGTCGTCCAGCGGCTCGCAGGGCGAGCTGCACAGCCTGGCGAGCGCGGCCAGCCGCGCTTCGGCGGTGGGCAGGTCGCCCTTCATCAGCGCGAGCTCGCCGGAGTACTCCAGCGCGCCCTGGTGCCGCGGGTCGATCTTCAACGCGGCGTCGTAGTGGCGCTGCGCGCCGTCCAGGTCGGGCGGGGTCTGCTTGCGCAGGGCGAAGCCCATGAGGTTGTTCCAGTCGGCGCTGCCGGTGGCGTTCACCTTGCGCAGTTCGGCCAGCGCCTGCGGCCAGCGCTGGGCCTGCACATGCTGGCGTGCGCTGGCCAGCGCGTCGGTGGCGCGCGGCGGCGGGCTGGGCTCGGGCGTGTCGGCGGCGACGCTGGCGCCGCAGGCGGCCACGAGGGCGATGGCGATCAGGGTCAGGCGGGTGGTCATCGGCGTCTCCTTGGGCGAAGCGGGCGGGCCGGCGCGGCGCGGGGGCGCGTCACGTCGGCAATGAGCATCAGGGCGCGCACGAGGTCCTGCACCGCCTCGGCCAGGTCTGCGGGCGGCTCCAGCGTGGCGATCACTTCCAGCAGCGCATCGGCGTCTTCCAGGTCTTCGGGCTCGAAGTGCATGAAGATCAGCGCCAGCGGCTCCACCAGTTCCGGGTGGTCCAGGGCCATCATGGCCGGGAAGGCCTCCATCGCGGCCGCGAAGCCGGCCACCCAGGGCAGCACCGACTCCGCCGGCGTCGCCCCGTCGTCCAGCTGGAAGATCCAGGGGTCGAACCACTGGCGCAGGCCGATGGCGCGGTCCAGCTCGGCATGGCGGCGCTTCAGCAGCGCCTGCAGTTCGTCGAGCGCCGGCCCGGTGGGTGCGGGGCGCCCTTCGACGTCGGTGCACAGCGCCAGCCAGCGGTCGGCGGCCACGCGCGTGGGCTGCAGCAGCACGCCGGCGATGAGGCCGTCCACGGCGCACAGGTCCAGCGGCTGCAGCGGCGCGGGTTGCGCGTCCAGCAGCGCTTCCATGCGCGCCAGGTCGGCGTCGGACAGCGGCGGTTCTGACTTCGGAGTTGGGGGGGTCAAGTGGCTTTCCCCTCGCTTGGGGATACTCGGCGCAAGGTGCGGCCGATAGATTGTGGGCGTGGCTGGTGCTGAAGGGAGATTGTCCCGCAGCCCGGCTGTCTCCGGTCCCAACGACGTCCTTTTCGGAGGACTTAGACAACCCGGCGCTCACGCGTCGGGTTGCTTTTTTTGGGGGCGTCATAGACTGCGCGTTTCGATTTCTCGAGACGCCGCCATGGCCACGCCCTACACCGCCACCGCAGACATCGGCCACTGGATTGCCGGCGCGAAGACCGCCGGCAGCGGCACGCGCCGCCAGGCCGTCTACAACCCCGCCACCGGCGCCGTGGCGCGCCAGGTGATGTTGGCCAGCACCGACGACGTGAACGCCGCCGTCGCCGCCGCGCAGGCCGCGCAGCCGGCCTGGGGCGACATGCCGCCACTGCGCCGCGCCCGGGTGATGAACGCCTTCCTGGCGCTCTTGAACCAGCACAAGGACACGCTGGCCGCGATGATCACCGCCGAGCACGGCAAGGTCTTCACCGACGCGC
>CAZBUU010000267.1:0-6343 GCA_964495125.1 uncultured Rubrivivax sp. | reverse complement strand
CTGCGTGAAGGTGTGTTCCACCATGAAGGGCACGGCGTCCTGGTAGCGCGTGTAGGTGTAGGTGACGGCCTTGGCGTCGCCGAGCGCGTCGCGCATCGTGGCGCGCACCAGCCAGGAGGTGATGGAGTCTTCGTCCGGCGCGCCCACCTTGCGGCCGCGCAGTTCGGCCAGGCTCTTGAAAGGCGCGTCGGCGCGCACCATGAAGGCGGCGCTGTACTTCTCGAAGCCCTTGGTCACGGCCACCAGGCGGTAGCCGCTCAGCTTCATCGCGCCGATGGAGATGTGCGCCGGGTGCACCAGCGCCAGGTCGTAGCTCTTGTCGGCCAGGCCCTTGCGCAGCGTGGGGTAGTCGGCCACCGGCTCCACGCGGATGCTCTGGCCCATCAGCTTGGAGAGATCGGCCGCGATGGGCGCGTAGCGGGCGCGGATCTCGTCGTTGCCGACACGGTAGGTCACGCCTTCGTTGACGACGAAGGTGAAGGCCTGCACGAGCGGCGCTGCCAGCGCCAGCAGAAAGGCCAGGCTGCCAGGGAGGATCGACGCAGTCTTCATCGGCCCGTCCGAAAGTCGCGGAAGTGCGAATCATACGGACGTTAGGCACCCCGACGAGTGTCGGGGTGACGATTTATGGCTGCCGTTAACAAGCCGATTCACTCCTTGCCCTGGAGCTGCCGCGCGAGCCAGGCCGCCACCTGCTCAGGCGCTGCGTCCAGCGCCAGCAGCTTGCGGCGCGCGCTGGCGCCGCGCTCCAGGCGCACGCCGCGGCGCGGCAGGTGCAGCTCTTCGGCCAGCCAGGCCTGCAGCGCGTCGTTGGCCTTGCCGTCCACGGGCGGCGCGGTCAGGCGCACGCGCAGGCAGCCGTCGTGCAGGCCGTCGGCGCCGGTGCGCTTGGCCCCTGGAACCACGGCCACCTGCAGCCGGCTGCCACCGTCGGGGCCGGCCGTCAGGCAGGGTGGGCAGGGCGGCATTCCCTGCGCCAGGCTCAAGCCGTCGTCTTCTTGGCCGCCGCCTTCTTCGCCGGCGCGCGTGGTGCCCGAGGCTCGAACTCGAAGCCGACCTTGCCTTCCTTCTTGTCCCAGGCGAGATACGCCTTGAACTTGCGCCGCGTCTTGTTGGAGACGAAGTTCTCCAGCAGGCTGGTCTTGCCGGTGGCCAGCAGCTTGGTCACTTCCTCGTGCGGCACGGGCTGCTGCAGGATGATCTTGCCGGTCTTGAAGTCGCAGGTGACGTGCGCGCCCACGGCGTGCTCGCACAGGTAGTTGCTGCCGTGCTCGTAGACGTGGCCCTTGCACTTGGGGCAGGCGCCCAGGCTCTGCTGGCCGCTGAAATCCACCGGCTCGCCGTCGCCTTCGCCTTGCTTGGCGTCGTCGCCGAAGTCGAACTCCAGCTTCCAGTTGGTGATCTCTTCGTCGTAGGCGAGCTTGATCTCGGCCGTGAAGGGCCAGCCCGCCTTGCTGCGGAAGCCTTCCAGCGGGCCGATCTTCTTGTCGCGGATGAGGCCTTCGGCTTCCACCGTCTCGAAGGCGCGGCCGGCCGGGATCTTGGTGATCGAGAAGCCGCAGCCTTCCTCGGCGCCGGACGCCCCGGTGCAGGCGAAGCGCCGGTAGTTCTCCTTCACCACGCCCCCGCAGTTGGGGCAGGGCACGGCCAGCGTGGCGTAGTCGCCGGGGATGGTGTCGCGGTCGTATTCCTTGGCCTTGCGCACGATGCGCTCGGCCATCTTCGCGATCTCGCCCATGAAGGCGTCGCGGCTCAGGCGGCCATGCTCCATCTCGGACAGCTGGTACTCCCAGTTGCCGGTCAGATCGGGCCGCGTCAGGTCTTCGATGGCCAAGCCGCGCAGCAGCGTCATCAGCTGGAAGGCCTTGGCCGTGGGCACCAGTTCGCGGCCGTCGCGCAGCATGTACTTCTCGGCGATCAGGCCTTCGATGGTCTGCGCACGCGTGGCCGGCGTGCCCAGACCCTTTTCCTTCATCGCGTCGCGCAGGTCCTCGTCCTCGATCAGCTTGCCCGCACCTTCCATCGCGCTCAGCAGCGTGGCTTCGGTGTAGCGCGCCGGTGGCTTGGTCTTCAGCGCATTGACGTCCACGCTCTCGGTGCGCACCACCTCGCCCGCGGCCACGGCCACGAGGTTGGCGTCGTCGTCCTGCGCTTCCTTGCCGTACACCGCCAGCCAGCCCGGGTTCACCAGCACCTTGCCGTTGGTCTGGAAGGCATAGCTCTTGCCATCGCGCTCCACCGTGCTGGTGCGCGTGGTGACCATGAACTCCGCGCTCGGGTAAAACACCGCCAGGAAGCGCTTCACGACCATGTCGTAGAGCTTCAGCTCGATGTCCGTGAGGCTCTTGGGTGCCTGCAGCGTGGGGATGATGGCGAAGTGGTCCGACACCTTGGTGTTGTCGAACACGCGCTTGGTGGGCTTCACGTAGCCCTCCTTCAGCCCCTTCTTGGCGTGGGCCGAGAGCTCGCGCAGCGGCCCCGGCAGGTCTTCCTTGGCCAGCATCTCGAAGGTCTGCTTCACCGTGCCCAGGTAGTCCTCGGGCAGGGCGCGGCTGTCGGTCCGCGGGTAGGTCAGGACCTTGTGCTTCTCGTACAGCGCCTGCGCCAGGCCCAGCGTCGTCTTGGCACTGAAGCCGAAGCGGGAGTTGGCCTCGCGCTGCAGCGTCGTCAGGTCGTAGAGCAGCGGGCTGGCCTGCGTGCTGGGCTTGGCCTCGTCCACCACGGTGGCGGGCTGGCCCAGCACGGCGTCACGGATGGCGTTGGCGTCGGCCTCGTTCCACAGGCGGTCGGCGCGCGCTTCGGTGTCGTCGCCCTTCTTGAACTTCGGGTCCAGCCACTTGCCTTCGTACTGGCCGGCCACGGCGTCGAAGTTCGCCTTCACCTCCCAGTAGGCGCGGGCCACGTGCTTGCGGATCTTCTCCTCGCGTTCCACCACGATGGACAGCGTGGGCGTCTGCACGCGGCCCACGGTGGTGAGGAAGAAGCCGCCGTCGCGGCTGTTGAAGGCCGTCATGGCGCGCGTGCCGTTGATGCCCACCAGCCAGTCGGCTTCCGAGCGGCTGCGCGCGGCGTCGGCCAGGCCCTGCATCTGCTGGTCGCTGCGCAGCTGCGCGAAGCCGTCGCGGATGGCCTGCGGCGTCATGCTCTGCAGCCACAGGCGCTGCACCGGCTTGTTCAGCGGCGTCTTCAGGTTGTCGGCGTACTGCACGATCAGCCGGAAGATCAGCTCGCCCTCGCGGCCCGCGTCGCAAGCGTTGATGAGCGCGGTGACGTCCTTGCGCTTGACCAGCTTCACCACCGCGGTGAGGCGGCTCTTGGCCTTGTCGATGGGCGCCAGGTCGAAATGCGGTGGCACCACGGGCAGGTGGGCGAAGCTCCACTTGCCGCGCTTGACGTCGTATTCCTCGGGCGCCTTGATCTCCACCAGGTGGCCCACGGCGGAGCTCACCACGTAGGTGTCGTTCTCGAAATGGTCGGCGTGCTTCTCGAACTTGCCCGCGACAGGGGTCAGCGCGCGCACGATGTCCTGTGCGACGCTGGGCTTCTCCGCAATGATCAGTGTCTTGCTCATGGGTTCCTGGAGCTGACAGGCGCCCGGAAGGTTCCGGCCGGGGCGTGCCTACAATGCGGCCGCCTCGCGCGCACGCACACACACGCGCGCCTGCATGATTTCAATGTACCCAATGAAGAAGACAGCGCAAGCCGCCCCCGCCGCCAACCCCAGGGACACCCGTCGTATCCAGGTGCGTCGAAGCGGCGTCCACGGCAAGGGCGTGTTCGCGCTCAAGCCCATCGCCAAGGGCGAGACCGTCATCGAATACAAGGGCGAGATCATCGGCTGGCCCGAGGCCCTGCGCCGCCACCCGCACGATCCGAACGACCCCAACCACACCTTCTACTTCAGCCTCGACGACGGCAGCCACGTCATCGACGCCAAGGTGGGCGGCAACGCGGCGCGCTGGATCAACCACGCCTGCGAGCCCAACTGCGAGGCCGACGAAACCGAAGGCCGCGTCTTCATCAAGGCGCTGCGCGCGCTGAAGCCGGGCGAAGAGCTGTTCTACGACTACGGCCTGGTCATCGACGAACGCATGACGGCCAAGCTCAAGCGCGAGTACGCGTGCCACTGCGGCAGCAAGCGCTGCCGCGGCACCATGCTGTCGGCCAGGCGCTGAGCCGCATGGCCGCTGGCGCGCCGACCCTGCACTGGGGCGCCGAGGCGCTCTGGGAACGGCTGGAGCCGCTGCTGCCGGGGCTCAGCGTCGAGGTCGCGGCCAGCGTGCCTTCCACCAACACGCGCCTGCTGGAGCTGGCCCGCCAGGGCGACGCCCAGCCCGCGCTGCTGGTGGCCGAGACGCAGACCGCCGGCCGCGGCCGCCTCGGCCGCGAGTGGGTGGCGGTGCCGGGGGCGTCGCTCACCTTCTCGCTGGCCTTGCCCTATGCGCCGGCCGACTGGTCGGGCCTGTCGCTGGCTGTCGGCCTGGCCCTGGCCGAGGCGCTGGACCCAGGCCCCGCCGAGCCCCGCATCTGGCTCAAGTGGCCCAACGACCTGTGGCTGCGCGAAGGCGCCGGCGGCGTGGGTCGCAAGCTGGGCGGCATCCTCATCGAGACCGTGGCCGTGGGCGAAAACCGGCTGGCCGTCATCGGCATCGGCCTGAACGTGCGGCCGGAGGCCACGGCCGCGGTGGCGGGCCTGGCCGGCCGCACCGCCTGCCTGGCCGAACTGGACCCGGCCGCCAGCGCGCCCGCCGCGCTGGCCAGCGTGGCCGAGCCGCTGGTGCGGGCGCTGCTGCGCTTTGGCGATGCGGGTTTCGCGCCGCTGGTGCCGGCCTATGCGCGCCGCGACGGCCTGGCCGGGCAGCGCGTGACCACCACGCTGGCCCAGGCGCCCGAAGGCGTGGCCGAAGGCGTGGACGCCACCGGCGCCCTGCGCGTGCGTGGCGCCAGCCTGCAGGCCGTGAGCAGCGGTGAGGTCAGCGTGCGCCTGGCCGAAGGCAGCCCCGCCTGATGCTGCGCGCCGTCGTCGCCCTGCTGCTGCTGGCCAACCTGGGTTTCTTCGCCTGGGCCCGCGGCTGGCTGGAGCCGCTGTGGCCGGCGCCGCGCCATGCCGAGCACGAGCCGCATCGCCTGGCCGCGCAGCAACGGCCCGACGCCGTCATCGTGCTCACGCCCAAGGCCGCCACCGCCGCCATCGCCGCAGCACGGGCGGCGGCCGCGATGTGCCTGCAGGCCGGCCCGCTGGCCGAAGGCGAGATCCCGGCCGCCGAAGCCGCCCTGGCGCCGCTGCAACTGCCCGAGGGCAGCCTGGCGCGCGAACCGGCCCGGCCCAGCCCGGCCTGGCTGGTGTTCGCCGGCCGCTGGCCCGACGCCGCCGAGCGCAAGGCGCGCGAGGACGAACTGAAGAAGCTGGGGCTGGCCTACGAACTGATCGGCACGCCGGCCGACCTGGCGCCGGGCTTCGTGCTCTCGCGCCACGCCACGCGGGCCGAGGCCGAATCGGCGCTGGCGGTGCTGGCCGCGGCCTCGCAGCCGCTGCGGCGCGGCCGCGTGGTCAACCTGCCGCCTGAGCCGCCGCGCTTCTGGCTGCGCGTGGCCAAGGCCGACGTCGACATGCAGTCGCGCCTGCTGGCGCTGCAGCCGGCGGCCGTGGCGGCCACCGGCGGCGGCTTCAAGCCCTGCTCGGCCGCGTCCTGAAGAGCGCCAGCACGGCCAGCGCCAGGCCGGCGAGCCAGGCGGGCGAGGTGGCGCCGCCCCCGCCGCCTCCACCACCGGAGCCGCCGCTGGCAGGCGCCGCCGCCACCGTCACCGACTGCTGAGCCGTGACGGTGGTGCCGGCGGTGTCGGTGACGCGCAGCGACACCACCACCGTGCCTGCGGCCGACGCCGTGACGGAGGCCGTGCTGCCGGTGCCCAGCGTGGCACCGTTGGCCACGCCAGAAACCACGCCACCGCCGTCCACCAGGGTCCACAGCCGGCTGGCGATGGCGAAGCTGCCGCCGGTGGCCGTGCTGGTGAGCGTGAAGGCGCTGCCGGCGGTGGGCGCGCTGGGCGTCACGGTGAACGAGGCCGTGGGCCCGGTGGCCGTGCCCACCGTGAAGCTGCTGGTGGTCTGGTTCGTGTTGCCGCCGGCGTCGGTGACCTGCAGCGACACCTGCACCGTGCCCGTGGCCGTGGGCGACAGCGTGACGCTGCTGCCGCTGCCCAGCGTGCTGCCGTTGGCCAGCGCCGGCAGTGCACCGCCGCCGCTGACCAGGGTCCACAGGTAGCCGGTGATGGTGAAGCTGCCGGCGGTGCTGCTGCTGCTGAGCGTGAGGGTCTGCCCGACCACCGGCGACGCCGGCGC
>CAZBUU010000266.1:0-6344 GCA_964495125.1 uncultured Rubrivivax sp. | reverse complement strand
GCGCGAGTACAACGCGCTGGCGCGGCAGCACGGCCTCACGCCCGCCCGCATGGCGCTGGCCTTCTGCTACGGCAACTGGCGCGTCGCCAGCACGCTGGTCGGTGTCACCACGCTGGCGCAGCTGGACGAGTGCCTGGACGCCTGGGGCACGACGCTGTCGCCCGAACTGCTGGCGGCCATCGACGAGATCCGCTGGCGCCGGCGTGATCCGGCGCAGTGACAATCGCTTCTCCGACCCGCTGAACCTGCGAGCCCCTCCTTCATGGCCAACCTCATCGTCCACGGCGGCACGCCGCTTTCCGGCCGCATCGTGCCCAGCGCGAACAAGAACGCCGTGCTGCCCATCCTGTGCTCCACGCTGCTGTCGCGCGAGCCCATCCGGCTGCTGGGCATCCCCGAGATCACGGACGTGCGCAAGATCGTCGAGATCTTCCGCAGCCTGGGCAGCCAGGTCAGCGTGGACTACGCCACCGGCGTGCTGGACGTGCACCACCGGGACACCCAGTTCGACCCGCAGCGCCACCACCTGCCGGAAGAGATGCGCTCCAGCGTGATGCTGGTGCCGCCGCTGCTGGCGCGCTTCGGCGTGGCGCGCATCGAGAACGACGTGCAGGGCTGCACGCTGGGCGTGCGCGAGATCGACCCCCACGTGGAGGTGATGGAGCGCTTCGGCTGCAGCGTGGAACGCCGGCGCGAGGCGCTCATCATCCGTGCCGACGGCGGCCTGAAGGCCAACCACCACTGGCTGGACTATGCCAGCGTCACCACCACCGAGAACTTCGTGCTCTGCGCGGCGCTTGCCAGCGGCACCAGCACGCTGATGAACGCGGCCAGCGAGCCGCACGTGCAGGAGTTCTGCACCTTCATGGCGATGCTGGGCGCGCAGATCGAAGGCATCGGCACCAGCAAGCTCACGGTGCACGGCGTGGGCGCGCTGAAGGGCGGTGAATTCCGCTTCGCCGAAGACTTCCACGAGGCCGTGACCTTCATGGCCCTGGGCGCCATCACGGGCGGCAGCATCACGGTGAAGAATTCGGCGCCCGAGCAGTTCCCGCTCATCGACCGCACCTTCGCCAAGTTCGGCGTGCAGGTCATCCACGAGAACGGCTGGAGCCGCGCCGTGGTGGACGGCCCGCTGAAGGTGCGCGAGCCTTTCACCAAGAACATCCTGCAGAAGATCGAGGCCGCACCCTGGCCCTACCTGCCGGTGGACCTGCTGCCCATCTTCGTGGCCCTGGGCGTGCGCGCCGAAGGCAGCGTGATGTACTGGAACAAGGTCTACGAAGGCGCGATGGGCTGGACCAGCGAGCTGAGCAAGTTCGGCGCCCACGCCTTCATGGCCGACCCGCACCGCATCATCACTTTCGGCGGCAAGACGCTGACGCCGGCCGAGGTGGAGAGCCCCTACATCATCCGCGTGGCCATCGCGCTGCTGATGCTGGCGGCCAGCATCCCGGGCAAGAGCACGATCAAGAACGCCACGCCGGTGCGGCGCGCGCACCCGCGCTTCGCCGAGAACATCCGCACGCTGGGCGCGCAGATCGAGTGGGTCGAGGGAGACTGAAGGCGCGATGGCGAAGAAGGACAAGCACGTCAGCGAGACGCCGGCAACGCAGATGTTGCGCGGCGCCGGCGTCACCTTCACCGAGCACCCCTACGACTACGTGGACCACGGCGGCACCGGCGAGAGCGCGCGCCAGCTGGGCGTGGACGAACACGCCGTGGTGAAGACGCTGGTGATGCAGGACGACAAGGCGCAGCCGCTCATCGTGCTGATGCACGGCGACCGTTCCGTCAGCACCAAGAACCTGGCGCGCGAGATCGGCGCCAAGAGCGTGGAACCCTGCAAGCCCGAGGTCGCGCAGCGCCACAGCGGCTACCTGGTGGGCGGCACCTCGCCCTTCGGCACGAAGAAGGCGATGCCGGTGTACGTGGAGGCCAGCGTGCTTGCGTTGCCGAAGATCTTCATCAATGGCGGCCGACGCGGCTACCTGGTGGGTATCGCGCCCGCTGTGCTGACCGAAAGGCTGGGTGCCAAGCCCGTGAGCTGCGCGTTGGCTTGATCGCCGCGGCCGCACGGCCGCTTAGGATCAGGCGATGAAGACTCCTGCCTTCGCCGCCCTGGTCACCGGGTTGCTGGCGTTCCAAGTGATGGCCCAGACTCCCACGCCCCCCGTCGCCCAGCGCATTCCCCATGTCGTCAAGAGCCCGCATGGCGACCGCGTCGACGAGTACTACTGGCTCCGCGACGACGACCCCAAGGCCAAGCGACCCGAGGTGATGGCCCACCTGCAGGCCGAGAACGCGCATACCGAAGCCGTGATGGCCCCGCTGGCCGGACTGCAGAAGACGCTGGTGGCGGAGATGAAGTCGCGCATCCAGCCCGACGAGAGCACGGCGCCGGCCTACGAATCGGGCTGGTGGACGTGGCTGGAGTACGCGCCCGGCGCCGAGCACCCGCGCTACCTGCGCCAGCGCGGCACGCCGGAACGCCCCGACGCCCGGGCACCGCGCGAGCTGATGCTGGACGTGGCGGCGCTGGCCGCCGGCCATGCCTTCTACCGCGTCGGCGAGAAGGCGCTCAGCCCGAACGGCCGCCTGCTGGCCTGGGCCGAGGACACCAACGGCCGCCGCATCCACACGCTGCGCTTCCGCGACCTGTCCACTGGCTTGGATCTGCCCGACCGCGTGCCAGGCAGCCTGGAGTACATCGTCTGGGCGGCCGACAACCGCACGGTGTTCTACGTCAAGCAGGACCCGGTCACGCTGCAGAGCGGCCCGGTCTACCGCCATGTGCTGGGCACGGACGCGGCGCAGGACGTCAGGGTCTACGAGGAAGCCGACAAGACGCTCTTCGTCGAACTGAAACCCTCGGCCTCGCGCCGCTTCGTGATCATCGCGCTGCGCGGCGGCGACATGAGCGAGACGCGCGCCGTTCCGGCCGATCGCCCCACGGCGCCGGTGCAGACCCTGCTGGCCCGCCAGCCAGGCGTCCGGCACAGCGCCGACCACATCGGCAAGCGCTGGTTCTTCCGCACCAATGAAGGCGCACCGAACTTCCGCCTCGTCAGCGCGCCCGAGGGCGCCACCGAAGTGCGCAGGACCTGGCGCACGCTGGTGCCAGGGCGCAGCGACGCGACGCTGGAACGCTTCGCGCTCTTCGAAAGCGCCATCGCGCTGCAGGAGCGCGTGGAGGGCGAGCGGCGCCTGCGGCTGCTGGTGAATGGCGTCTCGAAGCCCGTGCCCACGCCGCCCGGCACCACGGTGACCTTGGCCGCCGCGCCCGACGCCGGCGCGGCGCACGTGCGCTACGGCCTCGGCTCGCTGGTCATGCCGCAGGCCACCTGGGACCTGCACCTGAAGAGCGGCGAGCGCCTGCTGCGCAAGCAGCGCGTGGTGCCCGGCTTCGACGCTTCGCTCTACGCCACCGAACGCCTGTGGGCGCCGGCGCGCGACGGCAAGCGCGTCCCGGTGACGCTGGCCTGGCGGCGCGACAAGGCCGGTCCCGACGGCAGGGCGCCGCTGCTCGTCTACGGCTACGGCGCCTACGGCCTGTCCAGCGACCCCTTTTTCAGCCCCAACCGCGTGAGCCTGCTCGACCGCGGCTTCGTCTTTGCCATCGCCCATGTGCGCGGCGGCGCCGAACTGGGCGAAGCCTGGTTCGAGGACGGCCGCAAGATGCACAAGCAGAACAGCTTCAACGATTTCGTCGATGCCACCGACGCGCTGCTCAAGGCCGGCTGGGGCGCGCGCGACAAGGTCTTCGCGGCCGGCGGTTCGGCGGGCGGGCTGTTGATGGGCGCGGTGGCCAACCAGGCCCCCGAGCGTTACCGCGGCATGCTGGTGGCCGTGCCCTTCGTCGATGTGGTGACCACCATGCTCGACGAGACCATCCCGCTCACCACCAACGAGTATTCGCAGTGGGGCGACCCGCGCCAGAAGGCGGCCTACGAATACATGCTGGCCTATTCACCCTACGACCAGCTGCGCGCGCAGGCCTACCCGGCCATGTACGTCAGCACGGGGCTCTGGGATTCGCAGGTTCAGTATTACGAACCGGCCAAGTACGTGGCCCGGCTGCGCGCGCTGAAGACCGACCGCAACCCGCTGCTGCTGGACGTGGACATGGCCTCGGGCCACGGCGGCGCTTCCGGCCGCTTCGCCGTGCTGGAGCGCACGGCGCGCGAGTACGCCTTCCTGATCGACCTCGCGGGCTTGCGCTGAGCCGGCAGGCGCGCGGCGGCGCCTAGAATTCCCGCATGCAATCTCTCTGGATCGGTGCCGCCCTGCTGGGCGGCTACCTCGTCGGCTCGCTGTCCTTCGCCGTCATCGTCAGCAGGGGCATGGGCCTGTCGGACCCGCGCAGCTACGGCAGCAAGAACCCCGGCGCCACCAACGTGCTGCGCTCGGGCAACAAGGCGGCGGCCATCATCACGCTGGTGCTGGACGCGCTGAAGGGCTACCTGCCGGTGCTGGCCGTGCTCATCTGGGGTCCGCGCCTGGGCCTCGGAGAAGCCACCGCCGCCTTCACGGGCCTGGCCGCATTCCTGGGCCACCTGTGGCCGGTGTTCTTCCGTTTCCAGGGCGGCAAGGGCGTGGCCACCGCGGCCGGCGTCATCTTCGCCATCAACCCGCTGCTGGGTGTGTTCACGCTGGCCAGCTGGGCGCTGGTGGCTTTCTTCTTCCGCTATTCGTCGCTGGCCTCGCTGGTGGCAGCAGTGTTCGCGCCTTTCTTCCAGTCGCTGATCTGGGGCCCGGAAACGTCCACGCTGGCCATCGCGGTGATGACGCTGCTGCTGGTGTGGCGCCACGAAGCCAACATCCGCAAGCTGCTGGCCGGCACCGAAAGCAAGATCGGCGCGAAGGCTGCGCCGGCCGGCCCGCTGCAGGTGCACGAGCACGCCGTTCACCACACCAAGCACACCCACCAGCATGGCCAGCATGGCCATGCTCACGGCAAGCACCGCAAAGGACATTGACATGAGCCCCATCCAGCGCTTCGACGTCGGCCCCCGGCTGTCGGAGATGGCCGTCCACAACGGCGTCTGCTACCTGGCCGGCCAGGTGGCCGCCGACGGCAGCCAGGACATCACCGGCCAGACGCAGCAGGTGTTGGCCGCCGTCGACGCGCTGCTGGCGCGTGCTGGCTCCAACAAGCACAAGCTGCTGCGTGTGGAGATCATCCTGAAGGACCTGGCCGACTTCCCGGCCATGAACGCCGTCTGGGAGGCCTGGCTGCCGGCCGGCTGCGCGCCGCCCCGGGCCACCATCCAGGCACAACTGGCCAAGCCCGAGTGGCGCGTGGAGATGGTGGTGACGGCCGCGCTCTGAGCGCGCGACCCTAGAGCCCCAGGCGCGAGAGCTCGCCGCGGCCCTGGCGCACCAGCGTCGGTTCGTCGTCCGTGAGGTCGATGACCGTGGTGGGCGCCATCGGGCAGGCGCCGGCGTCCACCACCGCCTGCAGCAGCTTCTGGAAGCGCTCGCGGATCTCGCCGGCGTCGTTCAGCGGTTCGGTCTCGCCCGGCGGGATCAGGGTGGTGGCCAGCAGCGGTTCACCGAACAGGGCCAGCAGTTCCTGCAGCGCCCTGTGCTCGGGCACGCGCAAGCCGATGGTGCGGCGGCTGGGGTGGCTGAGCCGCCGCGGCACTTCCTTCGTCGCTTCCAGGATGAAGGTGTAGGGGCCGGGCGTGCCCAGCTTCAGCAGCCGGTATTGGCGGTTGTCGACGCGCGCGAAGCGGGCCAGTTCGCTGAGGTCCTTGCACAGCAGCGTGAGGTGGTGCTTCTCGTCGACCTGGCGGATGCGGCGCAGATTCTCGGCCGCCCCCTTGTCGTCCAGGCGGCAGACCAGCGCATAGCTGCTGTCCGTGGGCACGGCCGCAATGCCGCCCGCCTGCAGGATGGCGGCGGCCTGCTTCAGCAGCCGAGGCTGCGGGTTCTGCGGGTGGACTTCGAAGAGCTGCGACACCTACGCTGCGGGGCCTTCAGGCCACGGTGACGGGGATCTTGCCGATCTTCGCCTGCCACTCCTTCGGGCCGGTGGTGTGCACGCTGGTGCCGTCGGCACTGACGGCCACCGTCACAGGCATGTCCTTCACGTCGAACTCGTAGATGGCTTCCATGCCCAGGTCGGCGAAGCCCACCACTTTGGCGGCCTTGATGGCCTTGGCCACCAGGTAGGCGGCGCCGCCCACGGCCATCAGGTAGGCGCTCTTGTGCTTCTTGATGGCCTCGATGGCCACCGGCCCGCGCTCGGACTTGCCGATCATGCTGATGAGGCCGGTCTGGGCCAGCATCATCTCGGTGAACTTGTCCATGCGCGTGGCGGTGGTCGGGCCGGCGGGGCC
>CAZBUU010000265.1:0-6357 GCA_964495125.1 uncultured Rubrivivax sp. | reverse complement strand
CCGGGCCGACGGCCAGGACCTCGCCCTGGTCGGGCTTCTCGGCGGCGTTGTCGGGAATCACGATGCCCGAGGCCGTCTTGGTCTCGTTTTCCAGGCGCTTGACGATCACGCGATCGTGCAAAGGACGAAGCTTCATACCATCTCCTAGTGGGGACTTGCTTGGGCTGAGGGCGAGGTTCCGACGAAGTCAGTCCTCGCTGACATACGCTGATCGGGAGGCCGCTCTGGCTGCTTCCGATCGTTAGCACTCAACCTGGGTGAGTGCTAGCAGAACGATTATAGGGGCCGAACTGGCGGCTTCAAGAGGGCCCGCACCCGGTCGGGCCGTCGGCTTCAGCCCGAGCGAGGACTGAAGGTGCGCGGAAAGACGATCAGCCGCTCGCGCTGGCGCAGCCTGTAGGCGGTGGCGCTGCGGTTGGAGTCGCCTTCCGCGGTGCCGACTTCGTCCAGGAAGTCCGCCGCCAGCGTCCGCGTGCGGAAGCCGCTCTTGTCCACCGGCCGGCCGAGAACCACCTCGTACATGCGCTGCAGCTGCGGCAGCGTGAAGGGTTCGGGCAGCAGGTAGGCCGGCAGCGAGGTGTACTCCACCTTGCTGCGCAGGCGCTCGACGGCCGCGCGCAGGATGAGGTCGTGGTCGAAGGCCAGGCCGCTCTGGGCCACGGCGGCGTCCACGTCCACCCAGGCCACGTCCTGTGCGTTCGCGCCACGGGCCGGCTGCAGGCCGGCCGACGGCACCAGCGCGAAGTAGACGTGCGTGGCCGACCAGCCCCGTGGGTCGCGCTGGCGATTGCCCCAACTGCCCAGCTGTTCCAGATAGGGGCTCGAGACGTGTGTCTTCTCCTTCAGCTTGCGGCGGGCGCAGGCCTGCAGGTCGGTGTCCGTCTCCACGTCGACGTAGCCGCCGGGCAGCGCCCAGCGTCCCGGAAAGGGATCGTCCTCGCCCTGGGGCCGCTGCACCAGCAGCACCTGGAGCGCGCTGTCCAGCACGGTGAAGATGACCACGTCCACCGTCGTGAAAGGCAGGGCGAATGGCGTCCCGCCGCGCGGCGCGGGGGGGGCGCCTGAAGCACTTCGTCGGGCCTGGTTCATCGCCGTGTCCTTCCTTGACAGCCGAGGTTGAGAGTTGTATTGTGCAACTCATGAGAGTTGTACAGTACAACTCATCAGAACTGGAGATCCCCATGCTCGGCATCCGCTTCATCAAGTCCCAGCCCACCGTCCACCTGATGCAGTTCCGCGGTGGCAGGCTCGTGCGCGAAGGCGCCGGCCAGTCCTTCTACTACTACGCACCGACGAGCACGGTCGTCGCCGTGCCTGTCGCCAGTCAGGACCGCCCCTTCATCCTGGAACTCGTGACCGCCGACTTCCAGAGCGTCACCCTCCAGGGCCAGGTGACCTACCGCGTCGCCGACCCGCACCGCACCGCGGCGATGATGGACTTCTCGCTGGACGCCGGCGGCGCCTACGTGTCCGAGGACCCGCAACGCCTGGGCGAGCGCGTGGCCATGCAGGTCGAAGTCATCGTCCAGCAAGCCGTTCAGGGGCTGGACCTCAAGCAGGCGCTGCGCGCCTCGGCCGCCATCGCGCGCCAGGCCGAGGAACAGCTGGCCGCGCAGGCCGAGATCGCCGCGCTGGGCCTGGAGGTGCTGGGCGTGTCGGTCATCGCCGTGAAGCCGACGCCCGACATCGCGCGCGCGCTGGAGGCCGAGGCTCGCGAGTCCAACCTCAAGGCGGCCGACGACGCCGTCTACCTGCGCCGCATGTCGGCGGTGGAGAAGGAGCGCGCCATCCGCGAGAACGAACTGGACACGGACATCGCGGTGGAGCACAAGAAGCGCCAGATCCAGGAGACGCAGATGGAGGCGCGCGCCGCCGCGCTGCGCAAGGACAACGAACTGCGCACCGAGCAGATGTCGGCCGATGTCGCCCTGGAGGAGCAGCGCCGCGAGTTCGTCGAGGGCCAGGCGCGCAACAGCCGCACGCTGGCCGAGGCCGAGGCGCACCGCGTCGCCGCGGTGATGAAGGCGCTGGAGAGCGCCGACCCGCGCACCGTGCAGGCGCTGGCCGCCACCGGCATGCAGCCCGGGCAGCTCATCGCCCAGGCTTTCGGCGGCATCGCCGAGCGGGCAGGCAGCATCGGGCAGCTCAACATGTCGCCCGAACTGCTGCACAGCCTGATGGGCACGACGGCAACGGCCAGGGGGGCGAGATGAGCGGCGCGCGCAAGGTCGTGCTGGTGACGCGCCAGACGCGGCTCGAAGCGCTGGTCGCCCGCCATCACACGCTGGCCCAGGCCCGCTTCTACATCGAGCACCTGGGGGCAGACTTCTCCGACTACCTCGCCGAAAACGCCGCCTATGCGAGGAGCCTGCAGACCGTGGTGCAGGCGATGCAGGCTTGGGGTCGCTACCAGGTGGTGGACCGGGGCTACCTGCCGAGCTTCGTCTTCGCACCCGACGACATCGTGGTGAGCCTGGGCCAGGACGGCCTGGTGGCCAACACGCTGAAGTACCTCGACGGCCAGCCGCTGATCGGCCTGAACCCCGAGCCCGCGCGCTGGGACGGGCTGCTGCTGCCCTTCCAGTCCGGTGACCTGGCCGCCGTGCTCGACGACGTGGCGGCCGACCGCCGGCCCACCCGTGCCGTGACCATGGCCGAGGTGCAGCTGACCGACGGCCAGCGCATGCGCGCGGTGAACGACCTGTTCATCGGACCGCGCACGCACACCTCGGCGCTGTACGAACTGGAGATCGACGGACGGCGCGAGATGCAGTCGTCGTCCGGGGTCATCGTGGCGACGGGGCTCGGCTCCACGGCCTGGCTGAAGAGCGTGGTCACCGGTGCGGCGGCCATTGCCGGCCAGTTCAACCCTGCCAGGCCGTGGGCCTACACGCCGCAGGCGTGGGACGCGCAGGCGCTGACCTTCGCCGTGCGCGAACCTTTTCCCAGCAGGTCGTCGCAGGCCGCGCTGGTCTACGGCAGCGTCACGCGCGAACGGCCGCTGAAGCTGCGGAGCCGGATGCCTGAGAACGGCGTCATCTTCTCCGACGGCATCGAGGCCGACTTCCTGCGTTTCGCGGCGGGCGTGGAGGCAACGGTCGGGCTGGCGGCCGTCAGCGGGCGGCTTGTGGTCTGAGAAGACCCGGGTCGCGTATCCGCCTTCACGCCCGGAGGCCGCCGCCGCTAGGATGCGACGGCCGCCGTTGGAGGACCTCGAGATGCGCTTTTCCGTTTCCCGTCGCGCCTTGCTGCTGGCCGCACTGCCGGTCCCGGCCTGGGCCCAGGACAGCGCAGCGTTGCCCATCTTCGACGCCCACCTGCACTACAGCCACGACGCCTGGGACCGCCTGCCGCCGGCGCAGGCGGTGGCGCTGCTGCGCGAGGCCGGCCTGAAACGCGCCATGGTGTCCAGCAGCAGCGACGAAGGCACGCAGAAGCTCTATGCGGTGGCGCCGGACCTGGTGCTGCCCGTGCTGCGCCCTTACCGCACGCGGGGCGAGATCGGGTCCTGGATGCACGACAGCAGCATCGTCACGCACATGGAGGCGCGGCTGAATCAGTACCGCTACGTGGCGCTGGGCGAGTACCACATCTACGGCGCCGATGCCGATCTGCCGGTGATGCGCCGCGTCGTGGCGATGGCGCGCGAGCGCCGGCTCTTCCTGCATTCGCACTCCGATGCCGAGGCCATCGAGCGCCAGTTCCGCCAGGACCCGGGTGCCCGCATCCTGTGGGCGCACTCCGGCTTCGAGCCGCCCGAGAAGGTGCGCGAGATGCTGCGCCGGCACCGCCAGCTGTGGTGCGACCTCGCCTTCCGCAGCGAGCACGCCACCGGCGGCAAGGTGGACGCCGGCTGGCGCGCCGCCTTCCTGGAGTTTCCCGACCGCTTCATGGTCGGCACCGACACCTTCACGCCCGAGCGCTGGTACTACGTCGTGGAGCACGCCAAGTGGTCGCGACAGTGGCTGGCCGACCTGCCACGCGATGTGGCCGAGAAGATCGCCTGGCGCAACGGCGAGTCGCTGTTCGGCGGCTTGCTCGCGCGTCCGGCGTGAAGGCGCTTGGCCTGTTCCTGGCCTGGGCGGCCGCGAACGCGGTCGCCTGTCCGGCGAACGGGCCGGCGCAGGCCACCTGGCGCAGCGAGCCCGCCACCCTCGTCGTCGGCCAGCCCTTCCGCCTCATCGTCACCCTGTGCCCCAGCCGCGGCAAGCTGCTGGCCGTGGACGCCACGATGCCGGAGCACCGCCACGGCATGAACTACCGGCCCAGCCTGAAGGCCTTGGGCGGCGGCCGCTTCCGTGCCGATGGCCTGCTGTGGCACATGAGCGGCCGCTGGGAGCTTCGCTTCGACATCGAAGTGGACGGCGCCCGGCAGGTGCTGCGGCAGGACGTCACGCTGCCGTGAAGCGCTGGGCCGCGGCACTGGGTGCCACGCTGGCGCTCTCGGGTGCCAACGCGCAGGGCCTGCTCGACTTCAGTGCCGAGGAGCTTGCGCGCATCACCGCCCACGGGCCCTGGCCTGCAAGAGCCCCGGCCGATGCCTCCAACCGGGCGCAGGCGCGGCCGGCCGCCGCGGCCTGGGGGCGCGAACTCTTCTTCGACCCGGCCCTCTCGGCCGATCGCTCACGCGCCTGTGCCAGCTGCCACATGCCGGGTCTGGCCTGGCAGGACGGCCGCGTCACCGCGCAGGGACGGGCGTCCGGCCGACGCAACACGCCGTCCTTGCTGAATGCCGCGCAGTGGCGTTGGTTCGGCTGGGACGGTGCGCACGATTCCCTCTGGGCGGCCAGCCTGGCCCCGCTGCTCGAGCCCGACGAGATGGGGCACGACGTCGCCAGCCTGGCCGCGGCCTTGCGAACACGCCCGAATCTGGCGGTGCGCTGGCGTGCTGCGTTCGGAGCGCCCGTGCCCGATGACGAAGATCGGCTGATCGTCGGCGCCGTCAAGGCGCTGGCGGCCTGGCAGGCCACGCTCGTGTCGCCCCGCAGCGACTTCGACCGCTTCCGCGACGCGTTGCTGCGCGGCGACCGCGGCGCTGCCGCGCGCTACCCGCTGCCAGCGCAGCGAGGGCTGAAGCTCTTCGTCGGCGAGGGCCGCTGCAGCGTGTGTCACGCCGGCCCGATGTTCAGCAATGGCGAGTTCGGCGACGTGGGCGTCCCGTTCTTCGTGCCGGGCGGGGTGGACCCGGGCCGCCACGCTGGCCTGCAAAAGCTGCTGGCCAGCCGCATGAACCGCCTCGGGCCCTTCAACGAGGCTGGTGCGGCCGACCCGCGCGCCGTGACCACGCGCCACCTGCTGCCGCTGCACCGTCACTTCGGAGAGTTCCGTGTCCCTTCACTGCGGAGCGTCGCGCTCACCGCGCCGTACATGCACGACGGGAGCCTGGCTGCCCTGGAGGATGTGGTTCGCCACTACAGCGAACTGGACGAGGAGCGGCTGCACGTGGATGGCGAGCGCATCCTGCGCCCGCTGCGCTTGACGCCCCAGCAGGCTGCCGACCTGGCGGCCTTCCTGCGCAGCCTCTGAGCTCAATGCTCCCGCGGGGGCTCGGTGCCCTCACCGGGCGACGGCGTCTCGGCCGCCATGCGGAAGCGTTCGCTGGCCCAGGCGCCGAGATCCACGCTGCGGCAGAACTCGCTGCAGAACGGCCGCCACGGGTTGCGCTCGGCGAAGACCGCCGGTTTGCGGCAACTGGGGCAGGGCACGGTGCGCTCGGTCGGGGTGACCATGCCGATCAGGCGCAAAGGCGCAGTTCGAAGGGCGTGTCGATGGCGGCGGTCTTGAGCCGGCCGTCGGCGTCGGGCTTCATGAAGCGGATGGAGACCATCAGCCGGTGGCCGCTGATCTCGGGCACCAGGCCCAGTGCAGGGTCGATGCGCACGCGCATCAGCTGGAACTGCTTGCCCTGCGGGATGCTCTGCTGGTACTGCCCGCCGGTGGCCATGACCTTCTGCGCGCTGCCGCCGTCACGCAGCAGCGACAGCAGCACCTGCAACGCTTCCGCCAGGGGCGTGAGGGTGGCCATCCAGCCGTTCAGGTCGGCACGCCGGCGGGCGGCATCGTGCTGCTGCCAGGCGTAGTAGGCCGGCAGGTCGAACTCGCAGGTGCCGCCAGGAATGCTGATGCGGCTGCGGATGCTCATCAGCCAGTCGTTCGTGGCCAGCGCCTGGCCCGCCTTGCCCTGCAGCTTGTTGAGGCCGTCGAACGCGTGCTCGATGCGGCCGATCACTTCCTCCAGCGCTGCTTCAGAGATGCCTGGGTGACCGCGGAAGCCCTGCAACTGCGCGCGGTGGCGCTCCAACTCCTTCAGCAGGTCGCTCTTCAGGTCGGCGCGCGAGGCGACGTCCATGATCTCGA
>CAZBUU010000264.1:0-6425 GCA_964495125.1 uncultured Rubrivivax sp. | reverse complement strand
TCTACTTCGGCCAGCCGCGCGGCCGCCGCACGGCCGTCGACGGCCACTTCCCCGGTGCCGAGGAAGCCTTCGACACCATGCGCTACTCGAAGCCGGAGATCGAGCGCATCGCCCATGTTGCCTTCCAGGCCGCGCGCAAGCGCAGCAAGAAGGTGACGAGCGTCGACAAGGCGAATGTTCTCGAGACCTTCCAGTTCTGGAAGGACGTGGTCACCGAGGTGCACGCGCAGTACCCGGACGTCGAACTTCAGCACATGTACGTGGACAACGCCGCCATGCAACTGGTGAAGGCGCCCAAGGCCTTCGACGTCGTCGTCACCGGCAACATGTTCGGCGACATCCTCTCCGACGAAGCCGCCATGCTGACCGGCAGCATCGGCATGCTGCCCAGCGCCAGCCTGGACAAGGCGAACAAGGGCCTGTACGAGCCCAGCCACGGCAGCGCGCCCGACATCGCCGGTAAGGGTGTTGCAAACCCGCTGGCTACAATCCTGTCTGCCGCCATGATGCTTCGCTTCACGCTCAACCAGCCCGCCGCGGCCGACCACATCGAGTCGGCGGTGCGTGCCGTGCTGTCCGCCGGTCTGCGCACCGGCGACATCTGGAGTGAACAGCAAGCGGGCACGAAGAAGGTGGGCACGCGCGAGATGGGTGATGCGGTCGTCGCCGCCATCACCGGCAAAACCATTACCACCAAGACCTAGCGTCTTCGGATCGTCTCGCCCCTACCTCCTGGACCCCGGCGACACGAGCCGGGGACACCAGGGGTCCGGATTTCATCGGAAAGGCAAGACTGACATGGCACTCGTAGGATTGGTCGGCTGGCGCGGCATGGTCGGCTCCGTGCTCATGGACCGCATGGCGGCCGAGGGCGATTTCTCGCTCATCGAGCCCCTGTTCTTCAGCACCAGCAACGCCGGCGGCGCCGCCCCGGCCTTCGCGAAGAACGAGACGAAGCTGCAGGACGCGCACGACATCGAAGCGCTCAAGCGTTGCGACATCATCATCACCTGCCAGGGCGGCGACTACACCACCGAGGTCTTCCCCAAGCTGCGCGCCGCAGGCTGGAACGGCCACTGGATCGACGCCGCCTCCACGCTGCGCATGAAGGACGACGCGGTCATCATCCTCGACCCCGTCAACCTGCCGGTGATCAAGAGTGCCCTCGCCAAGGGCGGCAAGAACTGGATCGGCGGCAACTGCACCGTCAGCTGCATGCTGATGGGCGTGGGCGCGCTGTACAAGGCGGGCCTGGTGGAGTGGATGTCCACCCAGACCTACCAGGCGGCCAGCGGCGGTGGCGCCCAGCACATGCGCGAGCTGCTGACGCAATACGGCACGCTGAACGCGGAAGTCAAGGCGCTGCTGGACGACCCCAGGAGCGCCATCCTGGAGATCGACCGCCAGGTCATCGCCAAGCAGCGCAGCCTGTCGGCCGAGGAAACCGCCAACTTCGGCGTGCCGCTGGGCGGTTCGCTGATCCCCTGGATCGACAAGGACCTCGGCAACGGCATGAGCCGCGAGGAGTGGAAGGGCATGGCCGAGACCAACAAGATCCTTCGCAACGCCCAGGCCGTGCCGGTGGACGGCTTCTGCGTCCGCGTCGGCGCCATGCGCTGCCACAGCCAGGCGCTGACCTTCAAGCTCAAGAAGAACGTCCCGCTGGCCGATGTGGAGGCCATGATCGCTGCCGACAACGACTGGGTGAAGGTCGTGCCCAACACGCGTGAAGCCACGCTGCGCGACCTCACACCGGTGGCCGTGACCGGCACGATGACCATCCCCGTCGGCCGTCTGCGCAAGCTGGCCATGGGCCCGGAGTACCTGGGCGCCTTCACCATCGGCGACCAACTCCTGTGGGGCGCGGCCGAGCCGCTGCGCCGCATGCTGCGCATCCTGCTGGAGCAGTGATTTCCGGCTTCGCAGGCCCGTTGCCACCCGGCAACAGGGCCTGCACCCCCCGGAAACAAAGCATTTCTCCCCGGGATCATCAGCATCAGCGTGAGCTTCCGCTGCTATATGCTTGATACTGTTGCCTTTTTCCGCCGCAACATGGCATCGGCCCGGTTCGATGTCGCAGGCGGCACGAAGAGACGGCTGGCGGCGCTCTGCCTCGCCACACCGACAGGGCTTGGGGGAATGCACTTGAAACACGGATCCACACGCACTGCGCGCTTCGCATTGAAGAGCGTCGCACTCGCCGCCGCCTGCCTGTGGGGCGCGCAGTCGTGGGCGCTCGGGCTGGGCCGGCTGACCGTGAACTCCGCCCTCGGTGAAACGCTGAAGGCCGAGATCGACATCACCAGCATGACGCCAGAAGAAGCGTCGTCGCTGAAGCTGCGTGTCGCCTCGCCCGAGGCGCACCGCGCCGCCGGTGTCGAGTACAACGCCGCGCTGGCCGTGGCCCAGGTGCAGGTCGTCAAGCGCGCCGATGGCCGTCAGGTGCTGCGCCTGACGAGCGACCGGGCCGTGCTCGAGCCCTTCGTCGACGTCATCCTCGAAGCCACCTGGGCCAGCGGCCGTCTGGTGCGCGAGTACACGATGCTCTTCGACCCGCCGGGCACGCGCACCGCACAGGCCCCGGCGCCGGCGCCCATGGCCTCCCCGGTGATCAGCGCCACGCCCGAGCCCGCACAGCCGCCGGTGGCGGCCCCAACGCCCATGGCTGCGGCCCCGGAAGAAGCGCCCAAGCCAGCCTCCGCACCGCGCCCTGCACGCCCGGCGAAGCAGGCGCCGATGGAGCCGCCGCGCCCGCCCGTGGCCTCGGCCGCGCCCTCTGGCCCGGCCAGCGGCGACGAGATCCGCGTGCGCAGCGGCGATTCGCTCAGCAAGATCGCCGGCCGCGTGCAGCGTCCCGGCATCTCGCTCGACCAGATGCTCGTGGCCCTTTTCCGCGGCAACCCCGACGCCTTCGTCGGCGACAACATGAACCGGCTGAAGGCCGGCGTGGTGCTGTCGGTGCCGTCCACCGAACAGGCCGGCAAGCTGAGTGCGCAGGAAGCGCGCGAGATCATCGTCGCGCAAAGCAACGATTTCGCTGCCTACCGCCAACGCCTGGCCTCCGGCACCACCACGGCGGCGGATGCCGCGCCGGCGCGCCAGGCCAGCGGCAAGGTGCAGACCCAGGTGGACGATCGCAAGCAGGCCGCCGCGCCTTCGCCCGACCGCCTGCAGCTGTCGCAGGGCAGCGCCAAGGCTGCGGCGTCGGCGGCCAAGGACTCGCGTGACACCCAGGCCAAGGACACCCGCACGCGCGAGGCCGAGCTGCGGAAGAACGTCGAAGACCTGAAGAAGCTGCAAGGCGCCGCCGCCGTGCCGCCAGCGCCCAAGCCTTCGCCGGCGCCCACGCCGGCCCCCACGCCAGCGCCCGCCGCGCCCGTGGTGGTGGCTGCCGCGCCCCCGCCCCCACCGCCGGCACCCGCGCCTGCACCTGCTGTAGTGGTTGCGCCGGCCTCTGCACCCGCTGCGGCGCCGCCCGCCGCGCCCGTGCAGGCTTCGGCGCCGGCCAAGAAGGCCGTGCCTCCGCCGCCGGCTGCGCCCGAGCCGAGCTTCCTCGACTCGCTGCTCGACAACTCCCTGCTGCTGCCCGCCGCCGGCGTGCTGGCGGCCCTTCTTGCGGGCCTGGGCCTGTACAAGCTGCGTGGCCGCATGCGCAAGCAAGGCGGCGAAACTTCCTTCCTGGAAAGCCGACTGCAGCCCGACTCGTTCTTCGGCGCCAGCGGCGGCCAGCGCATCGACACGCGCGACGCCAGTGCCACCGGCACCGGCGCTTCGTCGTCGATGTCCTACTCGCTGTCGCAACTGGACGCCATCGGCGACGTCGACCCCGTGGCCGAGGCCGACGTCTACCTGGCGTACGGACGTGATCTGCAGGCCGAGGAGATCCTCAAGGAAGCCATGCGCAGCACGCCTGAGCGCATGGCCATCCGCAGCAAGCTGCTGGAGGTCTACGCCAAGCGCCGCGACACCAAGGCCTTCGAGTTGCTCGCCACGCAGATGTTCAATCTGACGCGTGGCGAGGGCGAGGATTGGTCCAAGGCCCAGCAGTTGGGCATGAGCATCGATCCCACCAACCCGCTGTACCAGCCGGGTGGACAGCCGGAAGAGATGCGCTCCAGCGGCGAGGTGATCGACGCGCTGAACGCGGCGACGCAGCCTTACACGGCGCCGGCACCGCCGCCGACCTTCGAGCCCGCGGCCGACGCCACGCTCGATGCCGGCCTGGACCTCGACCTCGAACTCGACAGCAAGCTGCCCCAGAGCCCGGCCGAGATCACGCAGCCCTTCGCGACCGCGGCGGGCCTGGGCTCGGACGCCACGCTGGACCTCTCCATGGTGCCTGCGGCCGAGCCCAAGACCATCCCGGTCAAGCGCGGCCCGACTGCGCCGCCGCCGGATGATGGTTCACTGGACTTCGACCTCAGCACCTTCGGTTCCGAAGAGCCGACCACCGTGGCCATCGCGCCCAAGCCGCAGCCCGAGCCGGGCCTGGACTTCGGCGAGTTCTCCATCGGCGGTGAGCCGCTGCAGCCGGCGACCGAAGCCGACTCGGCGGACCCGCTGTCGCGCAAGCTGGAACTGGCCGAGGAGTTCCGCCAGATCGGTGACCTGGAAGGCGCCCGCGACCTGCTGGAGGAAGTGGTGTCCAAGGCCGACGGCGCGCTGAAGTCCAAGGCGCAGGGCATGCTCGACAAGCTGGCCTGACCGGCGCGAAGTGGCCCGCATTGCGCTGGGCCTGAGCTACCGGGGCCAGGCCTACCACGGCTGGCAGTCGCAGCCGGACGGCAACACGGTGCAGGACAAGGTCGAGCAGGCCTTGTCCGCCTTTGCGGATCAACCAGTTGCCACCGTGTGCGCCGGCCGCACCGATGCCGGCGTGCATGCCTTCAACCAGGTGGTGCACGTCGATGCGCCCGTCGAGCGGGAGCCCTTCTCCTGGGTGCGTGGCACCAACCGCTTCCTGCCGCCGGACATCGCCGTGCAGTGGTGCCAGCCGGTGCCAGATGCGTTCCACGCCCGCAACAGCGCGCGCGGCCGGCGCTACCGCTTCCTGATCCTCGAATCGGCCGTGCGGCCGGCGCTCGAAGCCGGCCTCGCCGGCTGGGTGTTCCGGCCGCTCGACGGCGAAGCCATGCGCGAAGCCGCCGCTCACTTGATCGGAGAACACGACTTCACGTCGTTCCGGGCGGCGAACTGCCAGTCGCCCACGCCGGTGAAGACGCTGCGCGCCATCGGCATCGAGCGGCGAGGCGCCTACTGGCGGTTCGACTTCGACGCCAACGCCTTTCTGTACCACATGGTGCGCAATATCGTCGGCTGCCTCGTCGTGGTGGGGCAGGGGCGCCAGCCGCCGGCCTGGATGGCCGAAGTGCTGGCCGTACGCAGCCGGGACGCGGCCGCACCCACCTTCCCGGCGGACGGCCTGTACTTCGTCGGCCCGTACTACGATGGCGCGCTCTGCCTGCCGGACCACGTGCCGGCCATGGACTGGCTGCCCTGAATGACCCGCACCCGCATCAAGATCTGCGGCTTCACGCGCGAAGCCGATGTCGACGAGGCCGTGGAGGCCGGTGCCGACGCGCTGGGCTTCGTGCTGTATCCGAAGAGCCCGCGCGCCGTGAGCCTGGCGCGGGCCGCGGAACTGATCGCCCGCCTGCCACCCTTCGTCACGCCGGTGCTCCTGTTCGTGAACGCCTCGCCGACCGAACTGCGTGCCGCCACCGAGGCGCTGCCGCAGGCCTTGCTGCAGTTCCACGGCGACGAGACGCCCGAGCAGTGCGGGGCCGCCGGCCGCCCGTTCATCCGCGCCGCGCGCATGGCCGATGGCTTCGATTTGCTAGACTTCGCCGCGCGTTTCACCGACGCACAGGCCCTGCTGCTCGACGCCCCTGTCGAGGGCTATGGCGGGGGCGGGAAGGCTTTCGATTGGTCACGGATTCCACCAAGCGTGCCCCTTCCGGTCGTTTTGTCTGGTGGGTTGAGTCCTGCCAACGTGACCGATGGGGTGCTTCACGTACGGCCCTTTGCCGTTGACGTGAGCTCCGGCGTGGAAGTCAGCAAGGGCGTCAAGAGCGGCCCGCTGATGCGCCGGTTCTGCAAGGCGGTGCGCGATGCCGATGACCGGCTCGCGACCTTCTAGGACATCCCCAAACCATGTTGAACTACCAGCAGCCCGACGCCCGCGGGCACTTCGGGCCCTATGGCGGCACCTTCGTCGCCGAGACCCTCATCCACGCACTTCACGAACTCGAGGCGGCCTACGCGAAGTACCGCGAGGACCCCGAGTTCGTGGCCGAGTTCCAGCGCGAGCTGAAGCACTTCGTCGGCCGGCCGAGCCCGATCTACCATGCAGCCCGGCTGAGCCGCGAGATCGGCGGCGCGCAGATCTTCCTCAAGCGCGAGGACTTGAACCACACCGGCGCGCA
>CAZBUU010000263.1:0-6442 GCA_964495125.1 uncultured Rubrivivax sp. | reverse complement strand
CCGTGCTGCGCGGGTTGTGGCTGGTGGCCTTCTGCTCGATGCTGATGGCGGGGCTGAGGCCGTCGATGACGTCCACATCGGGCTTGTCCATCAGCTGCAGGAACTGGCGCGCGTAGGCCGACAGGCTTTCCACGTAGCGCCGCTGGCCCTCGGCGTACAGCGTGTCGAAAGCCAGGCTGCTCTTGCCCGAACCCGAGAGCCCCGTGATCACCACCAGCGCGTGCTTGGGGATGTCGAGATCGATGTTCTTCAGGTTGTGCGTACGCGCCCCGCGCACGGACAGCAGTGTGCTGCCAGGGACAGGTTCGTGCGGGCTCGGCATCGGGGTGGCTGGGGCGGAAGGCAACCGGCCATCATAGCCAAGCAGCCATCGCGAGCGCAGGGGGCCCCGGGGCGACGACTTGTGCACGCAGTCCGTCGGCGTCGGGTCGGATACATCCCGTAACATCGCGCTTCTGACAAAGGCACACCCGCGCGAAAGCCGGGGTCGCAAAGCCACCGGTCTAACGCCTCGAACTTCGGCTTCGGGGCCAGGACAGCGGGGTTGCCGGAATGGCCTGGGGCTTCGCGCGCCCGGCCTCTTGCATCCTCGCCTGCCGCCGCTGCCGCGCGCCCCAGGCCTCTGCGCCTCACCGAGGCAAGCATGCAAGACACCCCACCGTCGTCCTTCCGTTTCCTGCTGAGCGCCGTGGCGGCAGCCTCGCTGCTTGCCGCCTGCGGTGGCAACGGCGACGCGCCGTTCGAAGCGGCCCCCGAGGCCCGCCCCACTTTCCAGCTGGCCCCCGTGCTGCCCGCCGAGCCCAGCGACATCGACGCCGACGGCTCGGAGGCGTCGGCCGCACTGGCGCCGGGCCGCGCCAGCGTGCTGGTTGCTCCGGGCGCCACGGGCGAAGACGGCGACAGCTTGCGCCAGCGCATCCTGGCCGGGGGCCAGGGCGAAGGCGCGGCCACGGCCAACGCCGCAGCAGCGTCCGTGTACTACACGCCGGCGCAGGTGCGCGCCGCCTATGGCCTGGACAAGCTGCCGGCCTCCAGCAGCGCGAACAAGGGCGCGTACCAGGGTTCGGGCCAGACCATCGCCATCGTCGGTGCCTACAACAATCCCAGCGTGGCCACCGACCTGGCCACCTTCAACGCGAAGTTCGGCCTGCCGGGCTGCGCGGTGACGACCATCGCCGCCGCCACCAGGTTGCCGCTGGCCAAGCCGGCCGCAGGTTCGGCCTGCAGCTTCTCGGTGGTGCATGCCAGCAGCGCCGGCGCCATGACCACCAAGGTGCCGGCCGCCAACGCCGGCTGGGCCACGGAAACGGCAATGGACGTGCAGTGGGCCCACGCCATGGCGCCGGCGGCCCGCATCGTCCTCGTGCAGGCTGCGTCGGCTTCGGTGACCGACATGACGGCGGCCATCGCGCTGGCCGGCAAGCTGGGCGCCACGGTCGTCTCCATGAGCTTCGGCGCCACCGAGTTCAGCAGTCAGGCGAACTACGACAGCGCCTTCCTCGCCAGCGGCGTGAGCTACCTCGCGGCCAGCGGCGACAGCGGCCGCCAGGTGTCGTGGCCGGCGGTGTCCTCGCGCGTGCTGGCCGTGGGCGGCACCACGCTGGCCGCCAGCGGCAGCACGCGCAGCGAAACGGCCTGGGGAGGTTCGGGCGGCGGCATCAGCAGCTTCGCCGCCGTGCCTGCATGGCAGTCCACGCTGCGTGTCACCGGCACCACCGGCGCCGTCACCGCGCCCGCGCGCCGCGTGCTGCCCGACGTGGCCTTCAACGCCAACCCGAGCAGCGGCCAGCTGATCGTCTATGCCGGCCGCTGGTACGTGGCCGGCGGCACCAGCATCGGCACGCCGCAGTGGGCCGGGCTGGTGGCGGTGGCGAACGCAGTGCGTGTGCTCAAGGGCAAGGCCGTCCTCGGCCCGCTGGGCCAGCCGGTCTACAAGGCACTGAACGGCACGGCGGCGAACTACGCCGCGTCGACGCTGGACGTGAAGAGCGGCAGCAATGGCTCCTGCAAGGGTTGCGCGGCCATCGCCGGCTATGACCTCGTCACCGGCCTGGGCACGCCGCATGCGGCGAAGACCGTGGAATTGCTCGCGACCTATTGAGCACCGGGCCGCTAGGGCCGGGACATCAGGCGCAGCCGCTCGGTGGCCTGCGCGTGGCCCTGGTCGGCCGCAGCGCGGTACCAGCGCTGCGCGGTCTCGCGGCTGGCGCCACCGATCTGCCCCTGCTCGTGCAACTCCGCCAGCCGGTACTGGGCCTGCGCCAGGCCTTGCCGGGCCGCCAGTTCGTAGTAGTGGCGTGCCCTGTCGAGATTGCGGTTGAAGCCCACGCCCAGCCGCAAATGGTTCCCCAACTGCAGCCAGGCCGCAGCGTTGTCCTGCGCCGCTGCGGCCTCGTACATGTCCAGCCCGCGAGGCAGGTCCTTGGGGCCACCTTCACCGCCCACCAGCATCTCGCCCAGCAGCTCCTGCGCCTTGGCATAACCCAGCGCCGCGCCGCGCTCGGCATAGCCGCGTGCCTTGGTGGCATCGCGGGCCACGCCGCCGTCGCCTTGCCGATGGACCACGGCCAGCCAGAACAGCGATGGCGCGTGCCGCCGCGCTGCGGCCTTGTCCCACCAGGTCAGGGCCTGCGACGTGTCCGCCGCGCCGGCCAGCCCCTCGAAGAGCACCGTGCCCAGCATGCCCTGGGCTTGGGCTTCTCCGCTGTCGGCCAGCGCCCGCAGTTCGCCCAGCCCGGCCTGCGTGTCGCGCGGCAGACCCAGGCCATGCAGCCGTAGCACGGCCCGGAACACACGCGCCGGCACGTGGCCGGCTTCGGCCGACTTGCCGATCCACGACACCGCGCTGGCCAGGTCGGCGGCTCCGCCGCGACCGTAGAACAGCGCATGGCCCAGCGCGAACTGCGCGAGCGGCTCGCCCTTGTCCGCCGCCTTTCGGTTCCAGCGCAGGGCTTCGGCGGGGTCACGCTCGGTGCCGCGGCCGTCGTTGAGCGCCTGGGCCAGGTTCACCATGGCCATGCTGTCACCGCCTGCGGCGCCCGCCCTCAGGGCGCGCAGGGCGAAGCCGAAGTCCTCGGAGCTGCCGGCCTGGCCGCTCAGGATCAGGCTGCCCAGCAGGGCTGCCGCACGGATGTCGCCAGCCTCGGCGGCACGGGACCACCAGCGCAGCGCCTGATCCAGGTCCTGGGGCACACCGGTGCCGGTGAAGTGCAGCTCGCCCAATTGGCGCGCGGCCGCTGCATCGCCCCGCTCGGCACGCTGGCGAAAGCCCGCCGCCACCTCTTCCCAGGTCGGTGGCCGCGTGGCGCGCGCCCAGAGCTCGTCCTGGCGGCGCAGCTCGGCTTCTTCCGCGGCGGCCTGCGCGGCATCGCGTTGCTGGACGAGCTGCTGGAAACGTGCAAAGGCCCGGTCCCGTTCGGCGGAGCGCTCGGCGTAGTAACGCCGGCTCTGGTCCACCATCGACTGGCGTGCGTTGTCGATCAGCCGCTGGGTGGACGACTCCTCACGCCTGGCCATCTCGCGCATGAACTGTGCGTTCGACGGCTGGGCCTGCAGCAGGCCCGCCGCCAGGCAAGCCAGGCCGGCCGCGGCCAACAGCCGCGCCAGGGCCAGCGTGCGCACCTCAGCCGCCGAAGTCCATCAAACGGCAGCTGGGCACCGACGGCGAGAAGTAGCGCCAGATCTGCCCGCCATCGCTGCCCAGTTTCCCTTCGAGAAATTCGTCGATCTCGTCGTTGCTGGTGGCGGTGACGCTGTCGGCCGGGCGGTGGTCGCGCACCGGCGGGCACAGGCGCGCCACGATCGCGTCCAGTTCGGTGGTGTAGCGCCGGGAGGCGCGCAGCGTCATGGGGTAGATGAACACGTCGCGCACCTGGGCGGCATAGCTCCCCTTGCGCCGGATCTGGTCTGCCGTGGCGCCGTTCTTCACGTAGATCTGGACGTACCGGTACGGTTGGGTCACCTGCGCCATGCGCTCGGAGCCCACGGTGTTGGGGCCCCGGTACTCCGCATAGTTGGACAGGTTCCGGTTGTAGGGCTGCACGCCCCGCGGTATCTCGCCGCCGTTGCCGTACAGCTGGCGCTCTTCCTGCTGGAAGGCTGCCGCCTTGGCGTTCCTCTGGGCGATTTCTTCGGGGGTCAGCGGCTTCGGCGGGCTGGGCAGCATGAAGACGCAGCCCGACAGGGCGGTCGCCGCGAGCGTCAGGCAAAGCCGCATCAAGGAACGCAGGCGCATGGTGATCTCCTGGGGTTGGGGGCCGAACGATGTCTGTCGGCCTCCATGCGTGGTTTACGCAGGGCCACCGTGCGGAGAGGCTCAAGCGGCGGACCACGGCCGCGTCAACGGCCTGCGCGTGCCGCACGCGGCAGAATGGCCGCATGAAGCGTCTCCTGACCTGGCTCGTGCTGGCCCTGCTCGGCGCTTCCGCAGCTCAGGGTGCCCCGGCCTGCCCCGAGCTCACCGGCCGCTACCGCGTGGCGGGCTCCGGGCCGGAATTCGCCGACACTCTGCGCGCGCTGGAACTCGGTGGCGGTGGCGGCGGCACCACCGACCTCGTCGTCGAGAGCACGGCCGGTGGCCGCGTGATGACGCTGGGCCTGAGCCCGGCGCTCGAACCCGGCCGCTGGTCGTCGCCCCGTCGCACGCTCTCGGCCGGCACGGAGTTCGACTGCGCCGACGGCTGGGTGGTCTTGCGCAAGGCGGTGAACACCTCGCGCAAGACCGAAGCCACCTACCTCGAAGGCAGCGCCGTCGTGCGCCTGCGCCCGTCGGCGCGTGGTTCGCTGGCGGTGGAACTGCGCTTCCGCGGCGGCGAGCGTTCCACGCTGTACGCGTACGATTCGGCCCGCGTCAGCGTGCCCAAGCCCTTCACCGGCCGCCAGCTGGTGGAAACGCTGAACTGGCTGGCGGCCAGCGAGGCGCCCGCGCCCGTCCGCCCGCCGGACCCGGCGCAGGTGGCCGCCGAGCGCGCCGCCGAACGCGACGAAGAGGCCTTGCGCTCGAAGCTGCGCTCGCTCATCGGCCGCAGCATGCTCGGCTTCGTGAAGCCCGAGCCCGGTGGCACGCGCGTGCAGCTGCGGGCCTCGCGCTCCGAGGACGTGGTGGACACCGAAGACCGCCTGCTGAGCTCGGACCTGGCCTACGAGGTGGTGCGCGAACCCAGCTGGTACAACAACCTGCACCACAGCGAGATCGTCGTGCGCTCCGGGCGCGCCGGCGGCCGGCGTCCCAGCGCCTTCCGCGTGGCGGCCGAACTGGACCGCCTGCTGTCCGGCACGGCCCACGTCGTGAAGGCCCAGCGTGAAGGCGACGACTACCTCGTGCAGGTGGCCCTGCTGCGCGGCGCGCAGGCCGCCGACGTGATCGGCCGCGTCGCGCCGCGCAGCACGCTGGTGGCGCAGGTGCTGCCCGAAGGCACGGTGCGCGATTACGCGTCGACGGACTCGCGCACGCTGGAACGCTGGCGCGTCACGCTGCGCCGCTGAGCACGCGCAGGATCTCGGCGCCGTAGGCGTCCAGCTTGCGGCCGCCCACGCCGCTGACGCCGGCCAGATCGTCCAGCGTGGCCGGGCATTCGCGCGCCATCTCGGCCAGCGTGGCGTCGTGGAACACGATGTAGGCCGGCAGGTTGTGCGCCTTGGCCACCTCGGCGCGCCAGGCCTTCAGCGCGGCGAAGCGTTCGGTGGCGGCCTCGTCCAGCGGCACCGGCGGGGGCTTGGCGCCGCCGCGCGAGCGGCTGGTCCTGCCCTTGGGTTCCCTGGTCTTGGTCTCGGTGGGCACGCGCAGCAGCAGCTGCACGTCACCCTTGAGCACGGCGCGCGCGCTGTCGGCCAGCGCCAGCGTGTTGTATTCGCCCTCGGCGTAGACATGGCCCAGCGCGATGAGCTGGCGCAGCACCAGGCGCCACTGCGCCTCGCTCACGTCGGCACCGATGCCGAAGGTGGACAGGCTCTCGTGGCCGCGTTCCTTCACCTTGTCCGTCACCTTGCCACGCAGCACGTCGATCAGGTGGCCGGCGCCGTAGCGCTGGCCGCCGGCCCGGCGGAAGCGGTAGATGCAGCTCAGGGCCTTGCGCGAAGGCTCGGTGGCGTCCCAGGTGGCCGGCGGCTGGATGCAGTTGTCGCAGTTGCCACAGGGCTGACTGTCCTGGCCGAAGTAGGACAACAGCCGCACGCGCCGGCAGTCGTGCGCCTCGGCCAGCGCCAGGAGTGCATCGAGCTTGCCGCGCTGCAGGCGCTTGAAGTCTTCGCCGGCCTCGCTCTCGTCGATCATGCGGCGCTGGTTGACGACGTCGGCCAGGCCGTAGGTCATCCACGCGTCGGCGGGCAGGCCGTCGCGCCCGCCGCGGCCCGTCTCCTGGTAGTAGGCCTCGATGTTCTTGGGCAGGTCCAGGTGGGCCACGAAGCGCACGTCGGGCTTGTCGATGCCCATGCCGAAGGCGAT
>CAZBUU010000262.1:0-6468 GCA_964495125.1 uncultured Rubrivivax sp. | reverse complement strand
ACAGCTTCGAGTGCATCGGCAACACCAAGACCATGCGCCAGGCGCTGGAGTGCTGCCACAAGGGCTGGGGCAAGAGCGTGATCATCGGCGTGGCGGCGGCCGGGCAGGAGATCAGCACGCGGCCCTTCCAGCTGGTCACCGGCCGCGTATGGCTGGGCAGCGCCTTCGGTGGTGCCCGTGGCCGCACCGATGTGCCCAGGATCGTCGACTGGTACATGGACGGCAAGATCACCATCGACCCGCTGATCACGCACACGCTGAAGCTGGAAGAGATCAACCACGGCTTCGAACTGATGGAGCGCGGCGAGAGCATCCGCTCGGTCGTCGTCTACTGACGGCATGGCGCCGGCGCTGTCCCTTGGCGAGTGGCGCCAGCGCCTGCGGGCCGCCGGCGCGCTGCCGGTGCACGAGGCCCGCGTGCTGCAGCGCTGGGCCCGAGGCCTGCCGCAGGAAGGCGGCAAGCGCAGGCCGGAGGACTTCCTGCCGAAGTCGTTGCGCGACGCCCTGCCGGCGCTGCAGGCCGACCTGGCGGCGCTGGCCAAGGTGGTCTCCGAACACCCGGCCGACGATGGCTCGGCACGGCTGCTGGTGGGCCTGCATGACGGCCAGGCGGTGGAAGCCGTGCGCCTGCCGCCCGAACGCGCGCAGCGCACGGGCAAGCCGCGCGCGGCCGGGCTGTGCGTGAGCACGCAGATCGGCTGCGCCGTGGGCTGCCGCTTCTGCATGACCGGCGTCGGCGGCCTGGTGCGCCAGCTGGGCAGCGCCGAGATCGTGGCCCAGGTGGTGCTGGCGCGGGCCGCGGCGCCGGTGGACAAGGTCGTCTTCATGGGCATGGGCGAGCCGGCGCACAACCTCGACGCGGTGATGGAAGCCATCGAGTTCCTGGGCACGGCCGGCGGCATCGGTCACAAGCACCTGGTGCTGTCCAGCGTCGGCGACGAACGGCTCTTCGAGCGCCTGGCGGCGCTGCCCGCCGGCGCGGTGAAGCCGGCGCTGGCGCTCAGCCTGCACAGCACGCTGGACGCGCGCCGCGCCGAGCTGCTGCCGCGTGCGCCGCCCTTCGCGCCGGCCGCGCTGGTGGAAGCCGGCCTCGCCTGGGCGCGCGCCAGCGGCCACCCGCTGCAGCTGCAGTGGACTTTGCTGGACGGCGTGAACGACGGCGACGACGAGGTCGAGGGCCTGGTGCGGCTGCTGGCGCACCGCGGCGCGGTGCTGAACCTCATCCCCTACAACGTCGTCGAGGGGCTGGACTTCCGCCGCCCCGACGGTGAGCGCGCCGCCGCGCTGGCGCGCACGCTGCACCGCCGCGGCATCCTCACCAAGCTGCGCCGCTCGGCCGGGCAGGACGTCGACGCCGGCTGCGGCCAGCTGCGCGCCCGCGCGGCCGGCCCCCGGCGCCGCGTCGTGCCTGTGCACCTGCATGACGCAAAGGCCCCGGACGATGCCGGACCCGACGCGCGCTGAGCCCCGCGCGGGCGCGGCGGCGGGCGAGCTCGACCCGTGGCTGCTGGCCGACATGGCGGCGCGCGTCATCGTCCGCTTCCTCGGCGGCATGGGCCTGGCGCTGCTGGCGGTGGCCCTGGCCGAGGCCATGGTCGGTGCCGCCGGCCGGCTGGCCGAGCCGCGGCTGCACTTCGGCCTGCTGTTGCTGGCCGGCGCCGGGGCCGGCGCCTGGCTGCAGCGCCGCGGCCGGCCGCGTGCGGCCAGTGCGGCGGCGCTGCTCGGCGCCACCCTGGGCCTGGCCGCGTTCGCCTGGATCAGCGGCCTGGGCGTGCACACCCTGGCCCTGGCCGCCACGGCGCTGGTGGTGGCGCTGGCCGGTGCGGCCGCCGGTGCGCGCGTGGCCGCCGGGCTGGCCCTCAGCTACGTGCTGGTGGTGGTGCTGCTGACGTGGGCCGAGGTCGCCGGCCTGCTGCCCGGCATGGCGGCGCAGCTGCAGCTGCCGCTGCGCCAGCGCGTCATAGGCCACGCGCTGCTGGCCCTGGGCGGCTTCCTCGCCGCCGTGGTGCTGCAGCGCGTGCTGGGCCGGGCGCTGCAGGCCGTGACCGCCGAACGGGCCAGCCTGGCCGAACTGCTGCGCATCGGCAGCGACTGGACCTGGGAGATGGACGCCCGCGCGCGGCTGACCCACCTGTCGCCGTCGTTCGAGAAGCACACCGGCCGCAGCGTCGAGGAGTTCATGCGCGTCGGCGAGCCCGGCGGCCCGCAGCTGCTGGAGAACGAGGACGCTGCGCTGCTGCGCGAGGATTTCCGCGCCCGGCGCGCCTTCCGCAACCGCGTGACGAGCTTCCGCTGCGCCGACGGCACGCTGCTGGCGGTGCGCGGCACCGGCGAGCCCGTGCACGACGACGCGGGCCGCTTCGTCGGCTGGCGCGGCGTCAGCCACGACATCACCGCCGAACGCGCCGCGCGGGAGCAGCAGCGGCGCAGCGACGACATGCTCAACCGCCTGGCGCAGATGACGCCGGACCCCATCTTCATCGTGCGCCTGGACGGCGGCGCGGTGCTGATGGCCAACGGGGGCTTCCTCAGCTTCGTGCAGCGCACCGAGGCCGAGGTGCTGGGCCGCAACGGCGTCGAGCTCGGGCTGTGGCCCGACCGCACCGAGCTGCGCCGCCTGGGCGAGGCCATCGCCCGCGACGGCACGCTGCGCGAGCACCGCACCGTGGCCCACGACGCCGCGGGCCGGCCGCGCGACATGCTGCTGTCGGCCGCCGCCTTCGATTGGCACGGTGAGCGCGTGGCCGTGATCAACGCCCGCGACGTCACCGAGATCGACCGCACCCGGCGCGAGGCCGACGCCATCCTGGACAACGCCAGCGTCGGCATCGCGCTCGTGCGCGAGCACCGCTTCGAGCGCGTGAATCCGGTGTGGGAAGCCATCTTCGGTGTGCCCGCCGGCACGCTGGCCGGCCAGCCCACGCAGGTGATGTTCCCGGGGCCGGACGACTACGACGCCTTCATCCGACAGATCGGCGAAGGTCCCGAGCGCGGCGGCGTGATCGACTTCGAGTACGACTTCGTGCGCCCCGGCGGCGGCATCGTGGCTGCGCGGCTGCGCGCGCGGCCGGTGGACACGGCCCACCGGCGCGAGCGCGGCACCATCTGGGTGGCCGAGGACATCACCGAGCGCCGCCGCGCCGCGCAGGAGCTGTCCCAGGCCAAGCAGCTGGCCGAAGCCGCCAACCAGGCCAAGAGCGCCTTCCTGGCGACCATGAGCCACGAGATCCGCACGCCGCTGAACGGCGTGCTGGGCCTGGCGCGGCTGCTGCAGACGCCGGGGCTGTCGGAGAGCGAGCGCCAGGAGTACCTGGGCCACGTGGTGGAGGCGGCCGAACTGCTGACGGGGCTGGTCAGCGACGTGCTGGACCTGTCCAAGATCGAGGCCGGCCACCTGGACATCGAGCACATCGAGTTCGAGCTCCCGGGGCTGATGGAAAGCACCTTCCGCAGCTTCGCCACGCTGGGCCGCGAGCGCGGGCTGCAGATGGGCTGCGAGCTCGACGCGGCGTTGCCGCTGCGCGTGCGCGGCGACCCGGTGCGGCTGCGCCAGATCCTCTCGAACTACCTCAGCAACGCGCTGAAGTTCACCGCCCAGGGCGGCGTCGAGCTGGTGGTGAGGCCGCTCGGCGGTGGCCGCATCCGGCTGTCGGTCACCGACAGCGGCGTCGGCGTCCAGCCCGAGGTGCGCGAGCGCCTGTTCCAGCCTTTCGCGCAGGCCGACAGTTCCACCACGCGGCGCTACGGCGGCACGGGCCTGGGGCTGTCGATCTGCCGGGAACTGGCGCGGCGCATGGGCGGCGAGGTGGGCGTGGACAGCGACGGCGTGCGCGGCAGCACCTTCTGGGCCGAGGTGCGGCTGGAGCCCGTGGTCGCGCCCGCCGATGCCGCATCGGCCACCGAGCCGGCCTCGGCGCTGGCCGGCCGGCTGGTGCTGGTGGCCGAGGACAACCCCGTGAACATGCTGATCGTCGGCGCCATGCTGCGGCGGCTGGGCGCCGAGGTGCTGGAGGCCGAGGACGGCGAGCAGGCCGTGCAGCTGGCGCAGCGCCATGCCGGCCGGCTGCACGCCGTGCTGATGGACCTGCACATGCCGGGCATGGACGGCCTGGTGGCCACGCGGCGGTTGCGCGAAGACGCGCGCACGGCGGCGCTGCCGGTCTACGCCCTCACGGCCGCCGTGCTGGAGCACGACCGCCAGCAGGCCGAGGCCGCCGGCATGGACGGCTTCATCGGCAAGCCGGTGGTGGAAGCCGAACTGCTGCGCGTGCTCGCGGCCGCGAAGCCGCAGGGCTAGCGCGTCGGTCGGTGTGTGGATGCGCCGGCGACGCGGGCCGCGCAAGCTCGCGGCCCTGTCCATCCACTGCCGCCGCGCCGCCCGCGCGGCCCCAGGAGACCCCGTGCAGAGAAACCGCATCTTCCTGTCGCTGCTGGCGGCGGCCGCGCTCGGCGGCTGCGCCTTGACCCCCGAAAGCATCCACATCCAGTACAGCCCGGCGCCGGGCACGGTCGTGTTGCCTGCCGCCGCCGGTGTGCCGGTGAACGTCAGCGTCACCGACCTCCGGGCCGACAAGACGCGTGTCGGCACGAAGCGCAACGCGCACGACGTGGCGCTGGCGCCCATCCGCGCTGCCGAGGACGTGCCCGCCACCCTGCAGCGTGCCGTCGAGACCGAGCTGCGCGCCCGCGGCTTCGGGGTTCCGGGCGCGGCCGGTGCGGTGCAGGTGCAGCTGGAGCTGGCCAGCTTCATGAGCCGCTTCAAGGTCTTCATGGTCTCGGCCGAGGCCGTGGCCGATGTCGCCTTCGTGGTCCGCGTGCCGGCCGCTGGCGGCCATGGCGGCTACGAGCGGCGCATCGCGGCCGAGGGTCTGAACACCGATCTGCAGCTCGTCACAGGCGAGCGCGCTCGCGAGGTGCTCGACCAGGCGCTGCGCGAGGCGATCCGTCAGCTCTTCGCCGACCCTGCCTTCACGGCCGCGCTGCTGGCCGGACGGCCAGGTGCCGCCCGTGCGGCGCTCTGACGCAGCCGTCGCCGCTGGAGCCGCGGCCGCGTTGCTGGCCGGCTGCGCGGCTACCTACGTGCCGCCGCCCGGCGTGGCTGCGGTGCCCTTGACGGTCACGCGCGGCCACTCGCCGGCCTTGCTCAGCCATGGCGCCTCGTTCGTCGCTTTCGGCGACGCCCAGTGCCGCTCGCGCCTGGGCTCGCTCGGCGTGGTGAACTTCGTCTCGCCGGAGGGCAAGACGACACGCGTGCCGGCCGGCACGCCGGTCTTCCTGCGCGCGCACAGCGAAGGCCAGGAATTCGGCGGCCCGTTGCGCTGGCGCTGCGTGAACGTGGCGCGCCTGGAGCTGGAGCCGGGCTACCGCTACGAGGTTCAGCAGCACTTCAGCCAGGGCCGCTGTTCACTCAGTGCCAGCCGCGCCGCCGCGGACGCGGCCAGCGCCGCGCCGACCCGTCCCTGGCCGCTGGAGGTGGTGCCCGTGGCCGGGGCCTGCAAGCCGGCCTGAGAGCCCCCAGGCCCCGGCTGCGCCCGGCCCGCCCCCCGCGGGGGGCATGAGAAGCCTGGCCAAGCCAGTTCTTCTCATGAGCTTCAGGCCGTCCTGAATCGCGTCAGCAGTTCCACGAGGCGCACCGACTGCTGGCGCAGCGACTCGGTGGCCGCGCTGGCCTCTTCCACCATGGCGGCGTTCTGCTGCGTCGAGCGGTCCATCTCGGCCACCGTCTGGTTGACCTGGGCGATGCCGTTGGCCTGCTCGGCGGTGGCACGCGAGATGTCGTCCACCGTCTGCGAGACGCGCTCGATGGCGCCGACGATGCGCTGCATCGACTGCCCGGCCGCCTGCACCTTGCCCACGCCGCCGTCGATCTGCTCCACCGAGCTGCCGATCAGCGAGCGGATCTCGCGCGCCGCGGCGCCCGAGCGCTGCGCCAGCGTGCGCACCTCGCTGGCCACGACGCTGAAGCCGCGCCCGTGCTCGCCGGCTCGCGCCGCCTCCACGGCCGCGTTGAGCGCCAGGATGTTGGTCTGGAAAGCGATGCCGTCGATGGTGCCGATGATCTCGCCGATCTTCTTGGCCTGCGCATTGATGGCGTCCATGGTGCGCACCACGTCGGCGACGATGTCGCCGCCTTCGCGGGCCGCTCGCGTGGCGTCCTGCGCCAGCGTGTTGGCCGTGCGGGCGTTGTCGGCGCTGGTGTGCAGCGTGGCGGACAGCTCCTCGATGGACGCCGCGGCCTGCTGCAGCGAGGACGCCGTGCTCTCGGTGCGGGCCGACAGGTCGCTGTTGCCGCTGGCGATCTCGCCGGAGGCGGTGCTGATCTCGTCGGCCGTGCGTCGCACGTCGGCGACGATGCCGTTCAGGTTGCCGGCCACCTCGCCCAGCGCCGCCAACACGCGGCCGGTGGCGTCGGCCGAAGCCTCCGCCGTGCGCGCGCTGAGGTCGCCCTGGGCCAGCCGGCCGGCCAGG
>CAZBUU010000261.1:0-6471 GCA_964495125.1 uncultured Rubrivivax sp. | reverse complement strand
GCCACGAACCAGGCCTTGGGCATGTCGGTGGGCAGGCCGATGGGGATGCCGGCCAGCTTGGGCGTCTGGTGGTAGGGGTGCCCGGGGTCCTGGAAGCCGGGCTCGGTGCAGCTGATGCAGGCGTAGCCGCCGCGCGTGCAACTGCCCTGCCCGTTCCACAGGCGCGTGTTGCAGTCGGCATGGGCCTGGGTGCCCTTGCAGCCCATGTTCTCCATCATGCAGCCGAGGTCCGAGGGCTGGTCGGCACTGGCCTTGAACTCGTAGTACTCGTTGCGCGTGCAACCGTGGTGGACCAGCTGGTCGGCGTAGGACCGCGGGCGGTTCAGCGGGTCCAGGTCGTCGGCGGTGAGGGCATCCGCGGCCAGCGCGGATAGCGTGTCCAGCACCCAGCCGGGGTGCGTGGGACAGCCGGCGACGTTGACCACCGGCAGGCCGCCGCTCGCGCGGAAGGCAGCACCGAGCAGGCCGCCCGGGCGGTCGTCGTCGTACTGCAGGCCGCAGGCGTCGGTGGGGTTGCTGCCGGTGGCGCTGACGCCACCCCAGGCGGCGCAGCTGCCGACCGCGACGACATGCCGGGCCACGCCAGCCAGCCGGCCCACCCACTGCGTCATCGGCAGGCCCGTGCCCGCCAGCAGGTGGAAGCGGCCGCTGCCGTTCGGCCCGCGCAGCAGCGCGCCTTCGATGCACAGCACGTCCACGCGCTGGCGGCCGCTCAGGCAGTCGTCCAGCAGCGCCGTCAGCTCGTGGCCGCTGGCCAGCGACAGCGACGGGTGCCACAGCAGCTGCACGCCGGCGGCGCGCAGCCGCGCCGGGAAGTCGCCCGTGTCGGCGCACAGCAGCGACATGCTGCAGCCGCCGCAGCCCCCGCTCTGCAGCCACAGCACCTGGATCATGTCGCTGCGCTTTCCAGGCCGAAGCGCACGAGCTTGGCGCGCAGGCCCATGCGCGACAGGCCCAGTTCGCCCGCGGCCTTGGTCTTGTTCCAGCGGTGGCGCAGCATCACCTCGCGCAACACCAGCGCCTCGATGGCGTCCAGCCGTTCCTGCAGCGTGCCGCTGTCGGGCAGCGCCGCGGCGGCAGGCCGCGGTGTGTGCCCGCCCAGCAGCCGGCGCGAAAAGCCACGCCCCCGCAGCACGGGCTCGTCGCTCAGGGCCAGCGCGCGCGCCAGCTCATTGCGCAGCTCGCGGATGTTGCCGGGCCAGCCGTAGCCCATCAGCACGGCCCGCGCGTCGTCGTCCAGTGAGGCCGGCGGTCGGGCCAGTTCGGCGGCCACATCGGCCAGCAGGCTTTCGGCGATGGGCACGATGTCGCCCGGGCGCTCGCGCAGGGCCGGCATGCCCAGCGTGACGGTGGCGATGCGGTAGTAGAGGTCTTCGCGGAAACGGCCGGCGGCGACGTCGGCCTCCAGGTCGCGGTGCGTGGCGGCGATGACGCGCACGTCCACCGGCACCGGGCGCGGCGCGCCCACGGGCCGCACCTCGCCTTCCTGCAGCACACGCAGCAGCTTCACCTGGAAGGCCGGGGTGGTCTCGCCGATCTCGTCGAGGAACACCGTGCCGCCGTGGGCACGCTGGAACAGGCCCACGTGGTCTTCCACCGCACCGGTGAAGCTGCCGCGCTTGTGGCCGAAGAGTTCGCTCTCCAGCAGCGTGTCGGCCAGGGCGGCGCAGTTCTCCACGACGAAGGGCGCCGCGGTGCGGGGCGAGGCCAGGTGGATGGCGCGCGCCAGCAGTTCCTTGCCCGTGCCCGACTCGCCCTGCAGCAGCACGGAAAGATCGTGCCGCGCGATGCGTTCGGCCATCTCACACAGCGCGTCCACCGGGCTGCCGGGTGCGCGCACGATGCGCTGGAAGCCGAAAGCGCGCTGCACCTCACGCAGCTTCTCGGCCTGACGGCGCGCGAGGCTGCGGCCGCCGGCGCGCAGGTCCAGTTCCAGCCGGTGCAGGCTGTGGTGGGCGGCGCGCGCATCCACCGCACCCTGAACGGTGGCCAGCAGGTGTGCCGGCGCCCAGGGCTTGAGCACGTACTGGTAGATGCCGGCCTCGTTGATGCCGCTGATGATGTCCTGGCTGTCGGTGTAGCCCGAGACCAGGATGCGCACGGTGTCGGGCCAGCGGTCGCGCAGTTCGCGCAGGAAGTCGACGCCGGTCTGGCCGGGCATGCGCTGGTCACACAGCACCACGGCCACCGTGTGGCGCTCCATCAGTTCGCGCGCCTGACCGGTGTCGCCGGCCACGAGCACCCGGTAGCCGTCCTCCAGCGTGCGGCGCATGGCTTCCTGCGAACGCAACTCGTCGTCCACCACCAGCACCAGCGGCAAGGCGTCGCCGGTCGGCTGTGCGGGCGTTGGGGCGGGATCGCGGGCGTTCATCGGTGGTCGGGGCGGGAGCAACGGCATCGTAGCCGGGAAGGCGGGGCCATCAGGCACGGCCTTGCATCGCGCCGCGGCCGAACAGAAAACCGCGGCGCGCCGCGGCCACGGGGGGGCGCAGCTGCTGCAGCACCGCGGCCGCGGTGGCCTCGGCCGCGGCCTGGTCGGCGAACTCGAACATCGGGGAGAACAGCGAGCTGGCCTCGAAGGGGCCCAGCGCGGCTTCGTGCG
The DNA here is from genome assembly GCA_964495125.1 of uncultured Rubrivivax sp. GTDB lineage: Bacteria > Pseudomonadota > Gammaproteobacteria > Burkholderiales > Burkholderiaceae_C > Rubrivivax. The sequence goes on along the minus strand of CAZBUU010000261.1, from coordinate 3,869 downwards.
CGCCGATGAAGTCGAAGGCCTGCGTCCCGCAGCGCCGGAGCACCTTCGCTCCCGGCCGGGCGATGGCGTCATCCGCGCCCGAGGACAGCGGCAGGCGCACCAGGTTCATGAACCAGGGCGTGAGCAGCACGCCCCAGGCCATCCCGGGCTCGTCGGCCGATGGGGCGAAGCCCATCGCCCGCACCTGCAAGCGCGGATGCAGCACCGGCACGCCTTCCATGCGCGTGGCCTGCACGTCGCGAAAGGCCGCTTCGAGCGCGGCCACGCGCGAGGCCAGCGGACGCAGGTTCACGGGGCTTCGAGCACCATGAACTGCTCGGCGTCGCCGTCGCACTGCGGGCAGCGCCAATGCGGCGGCAGCTCGGCGAAGGCCGTGCCGGGGGGCACTTGCCAGACGGGGTCACCCATGGCGGGTTCGTAGACCCACCAGCAGATCTTGCACTCCAGCCGCGCCTGGGGCGGCAGGCGCTGGCGGTCGCCGAGGTAGCTGCCTTCGAACATGGTGGGCGACGGCGGCCTTCAGCCGGCGTGGACCCAGGCCAGCACCTCGGCCAGGCGGTCCAGCGAGTCCTGCAGGTCCTCGCGCGCGGCGCAGGCCACTTCGGGCACGCCACTCACTTCGACGGTATTCAGGATGACCTTGTCCTGCGAGTTGTAGTAGACCAGCCGCCAGGTGTGGGCCACCGCGCAGTTGGTGATGCGGCAGTTGCCGTAGCCGCGCGACAGGATGACGACGCGGCCCGTGCCCAGCACGTGGTCGAGCCAGGCGACGTCCTCGGGCGTCACGGGCAGCAGCGTCAGGTTGACCATGTGCGTGGCGTCGCCGGGCCGCCAGGCCCGGCGGGCGTCGGCCAGTTCGAGCAGCAGCGCCGGCGCGTTCATCACGGCCAGCGGCGGCGCGCCCGGCGCCGGGCGCGGCACGGCCGCGTCCTCCAGCGCCGCGCGGGCCAGGGCCTTCGGGATGGCACCGACCTCGATGCGGTCCTGCGTGAGGCCGTCTGCCGTGGTCTCCAGCACGCGCCAGATGCCGGCGAAGACCGACTCCTGCACCGTCACCAGGCCCTGCCCTGGCGCCGCCAGCACCTGGGCGCTGACGTCGCCTTCGCCCAGCACCTGGTTGACGAGGGCTCGCTCCTCGGCGTCGAGGTCCCGAAGGTCCACCGCGGGCGGCTCGACGCCGGCTTCGGCCAGGCGCAGCGCATCCAGCACGGCATGCAGCACGCGCAAGGCGCCGCCGCGACCGGCCAGCGCCTCGGGTTCGGGCAGGCGCGGCGGCTGGTAGGTTTCCATGCCTGCCGGCATGGCCATGTACTCCAGACCTTCGTCCTCCGGCTGGCTGCCGGGGCCGAAGGCGACGACGGGCACGGGAAAGGGTTTCATGGCGATGGCCTCAGTGGCAGGAGGACCCGGGGCCTTCGGCGGCCACGACCGGGATGCCCACGCCGGGGCGCCGCGTGGCGGGCCGGGCGAGGACATCGCTGACGCGGGCGACGAAGTCGACCCAGTCGTGCATGCCGGCGATGGTGTCGACGTAGCGCCCTTCGCGCAGGCACACCAGCGAGGGCCAGCGCGTCGCGCCGAAACGGCGCGCCACGGCCTCTTCCTCGGCCGGCACGACGACGCCCAGCCGCAGCCGCCCCGGGAAGGCCGCCTGCAGTTCGGGCAGCACGACGGCCACGTCCAGGCATTCGGGGAAGCGCACGGGGTCACCGCTGAAGAACAGCAGCGTCTCACCCGCTTCGGCGACGAAGTCCTCGGCATTCGACTCGTCGACCCAGCGCGCGCCGTACTCTCGCACCAGGCGTGCCACCAGCGGCGGTGCCTTCACGTCTTCCAGGCGGTCGGTGTTCATGTGACGGGGCCGGTCAGCGCGGCCAGTTGTTGCGGGGTCATGTGTGAAGGCAGGGCAAACCCAGGGACCGCGACCTGCGCCTGGCCGCGCGTGGCGGCCTCCAGCAGGTCCAGCATGTCGTTGACCTCGGCCGCCCTTTGGGCGCTCAGCAGTTCGCGCGCCGCACCCAGGAAGACGAGCAGCCAGTCACCGGCCTGCACCTCACCGACGAGTGCCGTGTCCACCTCCTGGCGCTGGCCCCGGCCGACCACCGTGGCGCGGCCGGGGCGCGTGTACAGCACCTGCATCGGAAGGCCTATGCACACGGCGCGCTCTTCCAGTGGTGGGGCGGCATGAAGCGTTCGTCGCCGACGCGGCAAGCCTGTTCGGCGGCAGGCCGCCCTTGTTCGTAGTGGCCCAGCGCCAGCGTGGGCACGGTGACGAAGTCGTCCGCGGCCGGCGGCGCGACGCGCAGTCGCGGCTCACCCCCCCATTGGCGCAGGCGTTCCACGCCCAGCGCCACGGCATCTTCCAGCGCCAGCTTCACGCTGGGGCGCAGGCTGCCGCCGAAGTCTTCCAGTTCCTCGGGCTGGCAGCCGATCAGCAGCACCTGCTCGGGGTACTGCTCGGTCAGCTGCGCCAGCGCCAGCACTTCCTGGAAGCCGGTCTGGTGCAGGCTCATCTTCTTGGCACCCATGAAGCGCGGAACGTCCTCGTTCTCGATCAGCTTCAGCGTGCCTGGCGCGAGGCCGTAGTCGATGGCGTCGAAGATCAGCAGGCGGCTCGCCGCCTGCACGTGCTGCACCAGGTACAGGCCCTGCGTGCCGCCGTCCACCAGGCTCACGTGCGGCGCGAAGTCCCAGCGCTGCTGCAGCGCCTCCACGCAACGCACGCCGAAGCCTTCGTCGGCCCAGAGGACGTTGCCGATGCCGAGCACGACGATGTGCTTGTCCATGGTGTCAGTCTTTGAAGGTGCGCCAGCCGCTGACCATGGTGCTGACGATGCTCTGCCGGCCCATGATGTCCTCGCGGATGGAGGCGTAGACGTGCACGACGACGAAGAGCACGATCGACCACATGCCCAGGTGGTGCCAGGTGTGCACGTCCTGGCTCTGACCGAACAGCGGGATCACCCAGCCGAACAGGCGGTTCGCCCACGAGCCCGGCTGCGTGCCTTCGCCGTAGAGCGCGAAGCCGGTGACGATCATGAACAGCAGCGAGAGCATGAAGATGCCCACCATCGCCAGCCGGGCCAGCGGGTTGTGCCCGACGTAGCGGCTGGGGCGGTCGATGGTGAAGCTGTACCAGCGCAGCATGACCAGCACTTCCTTCCAGTAGGCCTTCTGGAACACCGGCAGGGTGAACAGCTCGCGCGCATGGTGGTTGCCGACCAAGGCCCAGTACACGCGGCCGAGGAAGGCCGCCAGCAGCACGTAGCCGGCCGCGAAGTGGGCGAAGCGGATGTAGCCCATGAGGTAGTTCGCACTGGCCTCGCCGGGCATCGTCGGCAGGGGCGAGCCGATGAAGTAGCCGGTGAGGGCCAGCACCGTGATGGCCAGCGCGTTGACCCAGTGCCAGATGCGCACCGGCGCCTCGTAGACGTAGACCGCCTGGATGGTGCGGCCGCGGGCGATGGCCTGCGGGTCGGTGCCGCCGGCGCCGGCCGTGGGGGAAGCCGTCGTGGTGTTCATCGTCGTCTCCTGGGGCGGTGCCGTTCAGCGCACCTTCACGGTGGTCAGCTCGCGGCCGTCTTCGCTCATCACGTGCGTGCTGCACGCCAGGCAGGGGTCGAAGCTGTGCAGCGTGCGCAGGATCTCCACCGGCTGGTCGGGGTTGGCCATGGGCGTGTTCATCAGGCTGGCCTCGAAGGCGCCGATCTGCCCCTTGTGGTCGCGCGGGCTGCCGTTCCAGGTGGTGGGCACCACGCACTGGTAGTTCTCGATGCGGCCGTCCTTGATGCGCACCCAGTGGCCCAGCATGCCACGCGGCGCGGCCACCGTGCCCACGCCCTTGGCCTCCTTCGGCCAGGTGGCGGGGT
>CAZBUU010000260.1:0-6498 GCA_964495125.1 uncultured Rubrivivax sp. | reverse complement strand
CGCGCATGCCCAGGTAGGTGATGGCCTGGTGCACGCTCTGCACGCGCCCCTTCAGGCCATACAGCGAGGAGTTCACCGCCTTCATCACCGCGGCGGCCAGGGCCATGTCGCGCTCGATCAGCGACGCCGCCGCCTGCAGGTTGATGTCGGGTGCGGCGATCAGCAGCGACAGTTCCACCAGCGCCTGGGGCTGGGAGGGGATGTCGATGTCCAGCTTGCGCAGTTGGGGGTGGACAGGCATGTCGTGCACACGGCAGTCGGGGCGGTGGCCCATGCTAGGCGCCCGTGCCACGCGGGCATGCCGCAAGCAGACTCGCAAAGACCCCGTTGTTCCGCCCCGAAAAACAAAAGGCGCCCGGTGGGGCGCCTTGAAAGCCAGCCGATCTGTGCGGCCAGTCTGCATTCGGTTCGGATGTCTGTCTTCAGCTTGTCTCCTCAAGCCCCCGCGTGCCAGCACCGCTCGGGTGCTGCGTCGAGAGGCGGGACTGTAGCCAGACGTGAACCCATGGCCCATCCGGGCTAACCCGCCGCGCGCGAGTTGTCCTGGACGATCCACTCCGCGGCCCGTTCCGCAATCATCAGCGTGGGCGAATTGGTGTTGCCGCTGGTGATGGTGGGCATGACGCTGGCGTCGGCGACGCGCAGGCCGACGATCCCGTGCACGCGCAACCGGGCATCCACCACCGCACCGTCCTCGGCCCGCGGCCCCATGCGGCAGGTGCCGACGGGGTGGAAGATGGTGGTGCCGATGTCGCCGGCCAGCCGCGCCAGTTCCTCGTCGGTCTGGAACTGCTCGCCGGGCTTCACCTCCTGGGGCCGGTACTTCGCCAGCGCCGGCATGGCGGTGATGCGCCGCGTCAGACGCAGCGAGTCGGCGGCCACCTGGCGGTCCTCGGGCGTCGACAGGTAGTGGGCCTGGATGCGCGGCGCATCTTCCGGCCGCGGCGAGCGGATGCGCACGTGGCCGCGCGATGTCGGGTTCAGGTTGCAGACGCTGGCCGTGAAGGCGTCGAAGGCGTGCAGCGGCTCGCCGAAGGCGTCCAGCGACAGCGGCTGCACGTGGTACTCCACGTTGGGCCAGGCCCGGTCGGGCGACGAGCGCGTGAAGGCCCCCAGCTGCGAAGGCGCCATGCTCATCGGCCCGCTGCGGCGCAGCAGGTACTCCAGGCCGATCTTCGCCTTGCCCAGCGACGTGCTGGCCAGCGTGTTCAGCGTCTTCACGCCCTGAACCGAGAACACGGCGCGGATCTGCAGATGGTCCTGCAGGTTCTCGCCGACGCCGGGCAGCTCGTGCTGCACCTGCACACCGGCGCCGCGGAGCACCTCGGCCGGCCCGATGCCCGACAGCTGCAGGATCTGCGGCGTGCCCACCGCCCCGGCGCACAGGACGACCTCACGCGTGGCCTGCGCCACGACGGGCGCGCCGCCCCCGGCCGGCTGCACCACCACGCCCGTGGCGCGGCCGCCTTCCAGCACCACGCGCGAGACGGTGGCGCCGGTCCACACCTGCAGGTTGTCGCGCGGGATGGCCGGGCGCAGGAAGGCCTTGCTGGTGTTCCAGCGCACGCCGGTGCGCTGGTTGACCTCGAAGTAGCCCACCCCTTCGTTGCTGCCGCGGTTGAAGTCCGCGGTGGCCGGGATGCCGGCCTCGCGCGCGGCGGCGGCGAAGGCGTCCAGGATCTCCCAGTTCAGGCGCTGCTTCTCCACGCGCCACTCATTGCCCGCGCCATGGAACTCGTCGGCGCCACGCCAGTGGTCTTCGTGGCGCTTGAAGTAGGGCAGGCAGGCGTCCCAGCACCAGGCCTCGTCGCCGGTGAGCCGTGCCCACTGGTCGTAGTCGCGCGACTGGCCGCGCATGTAGATCATGCCGTTGATGCTGCTGCAGCCGCCCAGCACCTTGCCGCGCGGGTAGCGCAGCTTGCGGCCGTTGAGGCCGGCATCGGGCTCGGTGAAATAGAGCCAGTCGGTGCGCGGGTTGCCGATGCAGTACAGGTAGCCCACCGGGATGTGGATCCAGTGGTAGTCGTCGCGGCCGCCGGCCTCGATCAGCAGCACACGCCATTGCTTCTTTGCCGACAGGCGGTTGGCCAGCAGGCAGCCGGCCGTGCCACCGCCGACGACGATGTAGTCGTAGGGATGGACGTCCTGGTTCATCGCGTGACGTGGCTGGCCAGCACGGGGAAGAGCTTCACCAGGCCGTCGGCCAGCAACTCCACCGCCATGGCGGCGAGGATCAGGCCCATCAGCCGCGTCATGATGTTGATGCCGGTGCGGCCCAGCACCTTGGCGATGCGGCCGGAGGCCGTGAACACGGCGTAGGTGACCAGGCCGATGACCACGCCGTAGACCACCAGCACGCCCAGCTGCCAGAGGTGGCGCGTCTTCTCGGCATAGATGACCATCGTGGAGATGGTGGCCGGCCCCGTGAGCAGCGGGATGGTCAGCGGCACCACCGCGATGCTGGCGCCGGCGTCGACCTTCTCGTTGCCGTCGTCAACGTCGCTGGGCTTGCTGTCGGCCTGCTCGGCGTTGAGCATGGCCAGCGAGCTGATCAGCAGCAGGCAGCCGCCGCCGACCTGGAACGAGGCCAGCGAGATGCCGAAGAACTCGATGATCTTCAGCCCCGCCAGCGCGCTGACGGCGATCACCACGAAGGCCGTGAAGGCGCTGATGCGGATGGTGCGCTGCCGCTGCTCGCGGCTGAAGCTCTGCGTGAAGTGGATGAAGAACGGCACCACGCCGATGGGGTTCACGATCGCCAGCAAGGCGATCAGGGGCTTGAGCAGGTCCATCGGGGCTGGGTTCGGGTGGCAGGCGGGCGAGTGTCGCGCGGGCGCTTCACCGACCGGGCCACCCCCCCTCGGCGCGAAAACAACACTTGACGCTCGGGTACTTTACATGCGTGCTGCCCCGGTGAGGTAATAGGGAGTCTGTGTCTGGATGCCGCACCTTTCGCCTGTTTGGGTATCGCAGGGTTGAGCTCCGCATGGTTTTTGAAGTTCTATCGAGGGCTCCCCGTGGGAAACAAACTTTACGTAGGTAATCTGGCTTACTCGGTGCGCGACGACTCGCTCCAGCAAGCTTTCGCTCAGTTCGGCACCGTCACGTCCGCCAAGGTCATGATGGACCGCGAAACCGGCCGCTCCAAGGGCTTCGGCTTCGTGGAGATGGGCTCGGACGCCGAAGCGCAAGCCGCCATCAACGGCATGAACGGCCAGCCCCTGGAAGGCCGTGCGATCGTCGTCAACGAAGCCCGTCCCCGTGAAGAGCGGCCGGGTGGCTTTGGCGGCGGCGGTGGCAGCCGCGGCGGCTACGGCGGTGGCGGCGGTGGTGGTTACGGCGGCGGCGGCAGTGGTGGTGGCGGCGGCTACGGCGGTGGTGGTGGCGGCGGTGGCCGCAGCCCCTACGGCGGTGGCGGCGGCGGCGGTCGCAGCCCCTACGGCGGCGGTGGCGGTGGCCGCAGCGGCGGTGGCGGCGGTGGTGGCTACGGCGGCGGCGGCGGTGGCAGCCGCGGCGGCTACTGAACCCAGCCTGGGCCGGCAAGCGCCGGCCTGAAACTCGAACGGGTGCCCCAGGGCACCCGTTGTCGTTTCCGGCGCCGAAGCGTCAGCCCGCGGTGCCGCGCCGGGGCTTGCGGCCCTTGCCGGCCAGCAGGCGGTCGAACAGCGCGTTCGGCAAGGCGCGCAGCAGCTTGGCCACCAGGCCCATCTGCCACGGAATGACGCGGTAGCTGTTTCCGGCCTGGATGGCAACGAAGGCCCGCTCGGCGAAGGCCTCGGGCGCCATCAGGAAAGGCATGCGGTAGGGGTTCTTCGCCGTCAGCGGCGTCGCGATCCAGCCCGGCACCAGCGTCACCACCTGCACACCACTGCCGCGGCACTCGCCGCGCAGGCTCTCGCAATAGGCCACCACGCCCGACTTGCTGGCGCAGTAGGCGCCATGCCCGGGCAGGCCGCGCACCCAGGCCACGCTGCCGATCCCGACCAGGCGCCCCGAACCGCGCTCGCGCATCGCCTTCACGAAGGGGTGGAAGGTGGCCGCCGTGCCGGTGAGGTTCAGGGCCAGGGTGTCGTGCATCACGTCCAGGTCGTCACGTTCGGCCGTGTCCATGCCGATGCTGACGCCGGCGGCGGCAATCACCACGTCCGGCAGCCCCTGGCGGGCGATGCAGTCCTGCCCGGCCTGCACGGCCGTCGCGACCTGCGAGACGTCGGCGCCATAGATGCCCACGCGTTCGGGCCCCAGTCCTTGCGCCGTGGCCCAGGCCTGCATCTCCGCCGTTCGCCGGGCCACCAGCGCCAGGCGCCAGCCCTCGCGTGCATAACGCGCCGCCAGTGCCTGCCCGATGCCGCTGGACGCCCCCGTGATGAAGACCAGCGGTGCCGTCATCGGGGCGCACGCACCGGCGGTGTGGCCCTCGGCGCGAGCCGCGCGCGCACCGCGCCGGCCAGCTCCAGCCGGCCGGCGCCATGGTCGTACTCCAGACTGCCGGCCGTGATCTCGTTCGTGCCCAGGCGCACCAGCACCGGCAGGTGGCTCTTCACGCGTTCGGTGACGAAGAAGGCATGCAGGAACTCGCCCCGCATGACGAGCGGCTGCCCGGCGCTGTCCTGGCTGAGGACCTCGGCGCCGCCGAGCAGCTGCAGCTCGCTGCCGTCACCGTTGCCGATGGCCCGCCGCGCGCGCGCCTCCGTCACGCGACCGTCGGCGGCGACGGCGCGGATCTGCGCCTGGTCGATCTCGATGCGGTCGGTGGCCGGGAAGTGCCGCATGTGAGCGCCTTCGATGCGCAGTTTCAGCCGGCCCTGGGCGTCGAAGCGCTCCAGCGCGAACTGCTCCATCGTGTAGTCGGGCTCGGCGCTCACCCGCCGCTCCTCGGTGGCCGTGGTGCCCCGTGGCGAGTGCTTCACCAGCCACCAGCTGGCGAGCGCCAGCAGGGCCATCACCAGCAGCGGCAGGTAGGCCGAAAGCGTGTCGCGCAGGCGCAGGTGCCAGGGCGCGCGCACGCGGGGCGGCGCGCCGCGCGCCGGCCCCAGCGAGATGGGCACGTCCGGCAGGTCCGGCAGGTGGAGCTCGACGCTCATCGTGGCGGCGCGCTCAGCGTGCGTCCAGGGTGCGGGACTGGCTGTCCAGCAGCGCGGCGTAGCGCCCGGCGGCCATCAGCAGCAGGTCGCAGAACTCGCGCGCGGCGCCGTGGCCGCCCGGCAGCGCGGTGACATGGTGGGCCACGGCCTTGACCTCGGCGTGGGCGTTGGCCGGCGCGCAGGCGAAGGCGGCACGGGTGAGCAGCGGCAGGTCGGGCCAGTCGTCGCCCATCACGGCGACGTCGGCCCACTCGACGCCCAGCGCGGCCAGCATCGGCTGTGCCGATGCCAGCTTGTCGTGGGCGCCGAAGGCGGCATGCACCACGCCCAGGTCGGCCAGGCGGCGCCGTACCGCCGGCGAATCGCGGCCGGTGATCACCGCCGGCACGATGCCGCCCTGCGCCAGCATCTTGATGCCGTGGCCGTCCAGCGTGGCGAAGGCCTTCACCGTCTCGCCCTGCTCGCCGATGTAGATGCGGCCGTCGGTGAGCACGCCGTCGACGTCGAAGATGGCCAGCTTCACGCCCAGGCCGCGGCCCTGGGCGCGCAGCAGGGTCTCGGCCGGGAAGTGGAGCGCCGGCACTCAGATCACCTTGGCGCGCATCAGGTCGTTGGAGTTCAGCGCCCCGACCAGCCGGCCTTCGCCATCCACCACCAGCACGCTGGTCACGCGGTACTGCTCCATCACGCCGGCGGCGTCCACCGCCAGCGCCTCGTCGCGAACGAGGCGCGGAGTCCGGTGCATCACCTGCTCGGCCATCAGCGCGCGCAGGTCGGCACCGCGCTCGATCAGGCGTCGCAGGTCGCCGTCGGTGAAGATGCCCAGGGGCTTGCCGTCGTCGCCCACCACGGCCGCGAAGCCCAGGCCCTTGGCCGTCATCGCGCGCAGCAGCTCGGTGAAGCTGGCGCCGGGCCCGACGGTGGGCAGCGCGTCGCCGCTGCGCATGAGGTCGCGCACGTGCATCAGCAGCTTGCGGCCCAGACTGCCGCCGGGGTGTGAACGCGCGAAGTCTTCCGGGCGGAAGCCGCGCGCGTCCAGCAGCGCCACGGCCAGCGCGTCGCCCAGGGCGATCTGCGCCGTGGTGCTGGCCGTGGGCGCCAGGTTCAGTGGGCAGGCCTCCTCGTCGACGGCGCTGGACAGCACGATGTCGGCATGCCGGGCCAGCGAGGACTCGGGCTTGCCCGTCATCGCCACCAGCGTCACGCCCAGGCGCCGCATGGCCGGCAGGATGGCGCCCAGCTCCTCGCTCTCGCCGCTGTTGCTGATGGCCAGCACCACGTCGCCGCCGATCACCATGCCCAGGTCGCCGTGGCTGGCCTCGGCGGGGTGGACGAAGAAGGCCGGCGTGCCGGTGGAGGCCAGCGTGGCGGCGATCTTGCGCCCCACGTGGCCGCTCTTGCCCATGCCCATCAC
>CAZBUU010000259.1:0-6503 GCA_964495125.1 uncultured Rubrivivax sp. | reverse complement strand
AGGCCGGGATGCCGGCGCCGCCGGCGCGCAGCTTCTCGGCCAGCGTGCCCTGCGGGGTGAACTCCAGTTCCAGCTCGCCGGCCAGGTACTGGCGTTCGAACTCCTTGTTCTCGCCGACGTAGCTGCTGATCATCTTCCTGATCTGCCGCGTGATCAGCAGCCGCCCGAGGCCGAAGCCGTCGGTGCCGGCGTTGTTGCTGATGACGGTGAGGTCCTTCACGCCGCTGTCGTGCAGCGCGTCGATCAGGGCCTCGGGAATGCCGCAGAGGCCGAAGCCGCCGACGGCGAACAGCTGGCCGTCCTTGACGACGCCTTCCAGCGCGGCGGCGGCGCTGGGGAAGATCTTGTTCATGCGTGGGGACTCCCGTGAAAGCGGGTTGGAACACAGCCGGGCAGCGTACTACGTACGGGATTAAGTAGGGGGTACGTAGAATCGCCTAAGCACTTCCGCCGCCATGAACGACCCGCTGGACTACCGCGGCGCCTTCGAGCTGGCGCCCATCGGCCTGGTGCTGTCACGCCAGCGCCAGATGATCGATTGCAACCGTGAGCTGCTGGCCATGTTCGGCGCTCGGCGCGAAGAGCTCATCGGCCAGTCCTTCGAGATCCTCTACCCCAGCTCCGCCGAGTTCGAACGCACCGGCCAGCGCATCGCCGCGCAGCTGGACGCCCAGGGCCGCTACGCCGACGAACGCGTGATGAAGCGTCTGGGCCCGGGACGCGCCGGCGCGCTGTTCTGGTGCCACGTCAGCGGCCGCGCGCTGGACCCGGCCGACCCGCATGCGGCCGGCATCTGGGCCTTCGAGGACCTGTCGGCCCGGCGCGCGCTGACGCTGGACCTGACGGCCCGCGAGCGCGAGGTCGCCGCACTGCTGATCGAGGGATTGACAAGCAAGCTGATGGGCAAACGGCTGGGCATCAGCCCACGCACGGTGGACGTCTACCGCGCGCGGCTCATGCGCAAGACAGGGGCAGCGACGACCCCGGACCTCGTCGCACGCCTGCTGGAAGGCCTGGGGTGAGCGGGCAACAGCCCCATACCTGTGGATGGCGGGCGGCACCGAGACGGGGCATAACATCGTTAGCTGGGCGAAGTGACGAGCCTATGTCACGCCAGGCGGCACGTTGGCGCAAACGTTTGTCGGCCGCACGACTGGATGGCGCAGGACCGGGGGGACGATGTCGGCAATTCGAGTCTATGTGGTGGATGACCACCCGATGATCCGCCATGGGCTGTGCGCCATGCTGGCTGGAAGAACGGATGTGCAGTGGGTGGGCGACGCGGCCGGTGCCGCCGAAGCCGCCATCGACGCCCCGCCCCGCCAACCCGACATCACCCTGGTGGACCTGCTCATGCCGCGCATGGACGGCGTCGAGACCATCCGTGCCCTGCGCCCGCTGCTGCCGCAGACGCGCTTCGTCGTGCTGGCCGGCTCGCTGGGCTCTTCGGCCCTTCGACGGGCCACCGCGGCAGGCGCCAGCGGCTTCGTGCTCAAGACCAGCCAGGCCGACGAGCTGGTGAACGCCATCCGCCGCGTCCATCGCGGCGAGGCCCTGCCCACGCCGCCGCTGGACGACGGCGTGGACGACGCACCCTCGGTGGGCAACACCGTGGGTGCCGACCTCACGCAGCGCGAACGTGAACTGCTCGCGCTGATGGCGCGCGGCCTGTCCAACCAGGACATCGCCAAGTCGCTGGGCATCGCCATGCCGACGGTGAAGTTCCACGTCACCAACATCCTGGCCAAGCTGCACGCCGACAACCGCACCGAGGCCGTGCTCACGGCGCTGAAGCTGCACCTCGTGATGCTGGAGTGAGCCTGCAGCGGGCTTGCCGCACGCGCTGCGGCATCATCGCCGCATGATCACGCTTCACCACCTGGAAAATTCGCGCTCGCAGCGCGTGCTGTGGCTGCTGGAAGAACTGGGCCTGCCCTACGAACTGCGCCTGTACCGGCGCGACCCGAAGACCCTGTTCGCGCCGGCCGAACTGCGGCGCGTGCATCCCCTGGGCAAGAGCCCCGTCATCACCGACGGCGACATCACGGTGGCCGAGTCGGGCGCCATCATCGAGTACCTGCTCGACGCCCACGGCGCCGGCCGGCTGCGCCCGCCCGCGGGCACGGCGGCGGGGCGCCGCTTCACCTACTGGCTGCACTTCGCCGAAGGCAGCGCCATGCCCTTCCTGCTGATGAAGCTGGTGTTCGACAAGGTCGCCGCCGCGCCCGTGCCCTTCTTCGTCAAGCCCGTCGTCAAGGGCATCGCGGCCAAGGTCACGGACAGCTTCATCGCGCCGAACCTGACGCGCCAGCTGGCCTACATGGAAGCCGAGATCGCCCGCGAGCCGTGGTTCGCCGGCGCCGAGTTCAGCGCGGCGGACATCCAGATGAGCTACCCCGTCGAGGCGGCCGCCGAGCGCAGCGGCCTGGGCGCCGACCACCCCGCGCTGGCCGGCTGGCTGGAACGCATCCATGCGCGCCCCGCCTACCAGCGCGCGCTGAAGGCCGGTGGGCCCTACAGCGTCACGCCGTGAGCAGGGCGCGCAGGGCCTCGGGCAGCGGCGCCGACTTTCGCGCTGCGTAGTCCGTCCAGACCATGCGTGCACCACCCTCGGCGTAGACCACGCCAGGCTCGTCCGTGCGTGCGATGGTGTGGTAGCTCTCGAAGCTGGTGCGGCCGGGGTTGGTGACGTACATCGTCACGTGCACGTCGCCCGGGAATTCCAGCTGGCGCAGGAAGTTGCAGAAGGCGTTGACGATGATGGGGCCCTGGCCGGCGAGGTCGGTCTTGCCGTTGACCTTGTAGATCCACTCCAGCCGGCACACTTCCATGTAGCGGAAGTAGAGCGTGTTGTTGATGTGGCCCATGGCGTCCATGTCGCCCCAGCGCAGGGGGATCACGACCTCGTGGACGAGTCGCTTGGCTTCGGGCAGGTGGAAGCGCATGCTCAGGACACGCCCAGTTCGCCGGCCAGCTTCTGCACCAGCGCCTTCAACTCGGCGAGCTCGGCCGCCAGCCGCGTCTGCTCGGCCTTCAGCGCGGCGAGCTCGCCGGCGCTGACGCCCTCGTCCGCGGCGTGCCCGCCCGCCCGCGGCGCCGGCTGCACGACCTCGCCGCACAGCAGATGCGCCCAGCGCGCCTCGCGCTCGCCGAGCGCGCGCGCGAGCTTCAGCACCATCGGCGGCTGCTTGGCCGCGAGCTCGTCCAGGAAGCCTTCGACGGACGAGATGTCGGCGAAGCGATGCAGCCGTTCGCAGTTCAGCCGCAGCTCGGCCGCCGTCTGCGGGCCGCGCAGCATCAGCACGGCCAGCAAGGCCACCGCCTGCGAGGGCAGGTGCAGCGCGCGGCCCATGTTCTGCTCGAACTTCACGACGCGGCTGCCGCTGCCCTCGAAGACCAGGCTCAGCGCCTTGAGGCCGTCCGCGGCCGTCAGCACCTCGGCCTCGGTGGCCTCGATCACCGGCTGTCGCGCCGTCTTCTGGTTGCAGCCGGCCACCAGCGCATTGAGCGACAGCGGGTAGGTGTCGGGCACGGTGGCCTGCTTCTCGATCAGCACGCCCAGCACGCGGGCTTCCAGAGGCGTCAAGGTTCGCATGTCAAAGCACTTCCAGGGGCACGTCGATGGTGAAGAGGCTGCCCGCCGCGCGGCCCGGCTGCGCGTCGATGCGCCCGCCCATGGCCAGCACGATCTGCTGCGTGATGGCCAGGCCCAGGCCCGCGCCACTGGCGCTGCTGCGGCCGGCGCGGCCCTGCGCATAGGGTTCGAAGAGCTGCGGCAGTTCCTCGGCCGGGATGCCGGGGCCGTCGTCTTCCACCTCCACGTGCAGGCGCTGCGTGCCGGCGTCCCAGCGGCCGCGCACGCGCACGCCGCCGTGGGGCGTGAACTTCACGGCGTTGCTCACCACGTTGGACAGCACCTGGGCCAGCCGCGTGGCGTCGAAGCGCGCCGTCACGTCGGCGGGCAGCGCGTCGGCCTCGAACTTCAGTCCCTTCTCGTGGGCGCGCAGTTGCAGCGGCGCCAGCGTGTCGTTCCACCAGGGGCCGAGCGCCTGCGGCGCGGGGTTGAGTTGCAGGCCGCCGGTGGCGGTGCGCTCATAGGCCAGGGTCGTCTCCAGCAGGCCCAGCAGGCCGTCGGCCGAGGTCTTCATGGCGCCCAGCAGTTTCTCGGGGGGCACCGGCGGCTCGGGCCGCAGCAGCAGGCTGGCGCCGGAAGAGATGCCCATCACCGCACCCCTCAGTTCGTGCGCCAGGTACGCGAGGAAGCGCCCGCGCGCCGCCGTGGCGGCCACGGCCTCGCCATGCGCCTGCCGCGTGGCGGCATTGGCGCCACGCAGCCGGCGGTTGGCCAGCCACAGCACCGCCAGGCCACCCAGCAAGGCCCCGCCCGCCGGTCCGGCCCACAGCAGCACCTCGCTCCAGCGCAAGCCAGGTTGCACCTGGACGAAGAGCCAGCGCTGGCGCAGTTCGGCCAACTCCGACGGCGACAGCGCTTCCAGCCCGCGGTCGAGCACGCGGGCCAGTTCGGCGTGGCGGCGCGGCACGGCGAAGAAGAGCTCGCTGTTGCCGTCGCGCACCACGCCGGTCACCTGCAGGCGGCCGGCGAAGCGCTCTTCGACGAGACGGCCGATCACCGTGCTGTTGCCGATGGCCGCATCGAGTTCGCCCTCGGCCAGCGCGCGCAGCACATCGGCCTGGGAGTCCAGTTCCACCAGCTGCAGACCGGGGTTGCGCAGGCGCAGGCGCGGCAGCAGGAAGTGCTCACGCAGCAGCCCCACGCGGCCGCGCGTCATGTCGTCGGGTTCCGACCAGCGGCGGCGGTCGTCCGTGCGCATCACCATGGCCGTGGGCACCGAGGAGAAGGGCCCGACGAACTCGAACTCGACGCTGCGCTGTTCGGTGCGCGCCATGCCCAGCACGACGTTGATGCCCTCGCCCTGGCGCGCGGCCTGGTAGATCTCGGCGAAGGCGCCGCCCCGCTGCGCCACGATGCGCAGGCCGGTCTTCTGCGCCACGGCGCGCAGGATGTCGGCCCCCAGGCCCTCCATGCCACCCAGGCGCCCGGCCTGCGTGAAAGGGGCGAACGCGGCGTCGAAGCCGACCCGCAGCTCACCCTGCTTCTCCACCCAGTTGCGCTCGGCCGGCGTCAGTGCCGCGGTCTCGCCGGCAAAGGCGGTGGCCGCGCCTTCGGGCAGCCAGCGCCTCGACAACTCGGCCCGCTCGGCGGGCGTGATGTCGTCCAGCGCCTTGGCCAGGATGCCGTTCAGCGTCGGCAGCGCCAGCCGCACCCCAGGGCCGATGATGGCCTTGCCGGCGGTCGGCAGCCGCCGCACGATGAGGTTGCCCAGCAGGCGCGATTCGATCAGGTAGACAGCCTCCTGCAGCGTGGTGGGCGCCAGGTCGGCGCGGCCGTCGGCCACCGCCTTGAAGGCGTCGCGCAGGGTTTCGAAGCGCTCGATGCGCGCCGAAGGGTAGGCCGCCGACATCTCCTCGTCGTTGACGCCCCCGGCCAGCACGGCCACGCGCTGGCCCGCCAGATCCCCCTGCAGCACGGCATCCGTGGCCTCGCGGCGCGTCACCACCACCGGGTCCACCGGGAGCAGCGTGCCGGGTACCGAGAACAGCCGGGCGCGCTCGGCCGACAGGCGCATCACCGGCGTCATGTCGGCCTGCCCGCCGCGCAGCATGGCCATGGCCTCGGGCACGTTGGGCGCCGTCACGTACTGCAGCTTCAGCCCGGCGCGCTGGGCCACGCGTTCCAGCATCTCGATGGCGAAGCCGCCGGGAGGCCGTCCGTCGTGCGCGGCTTCGTAGAAGGGCTCCGCCGTCGGCAGCAGCAGCACGCGCACGGCGCCGTGCTGCACGATCCAGCTGCGCTCGGCCTCCGTCAGCTCAAGGGCCAACGCGCCTGCCGACCAGGCGGCCAGCAGCCAGCCCAGCAGCAGACGCCGCAGCACTCAGACCCCGAAGCCGTCGTCGGCCGCGATCACGGCACCGTTCACGAAGTGGCTCTGGTTGGAGCAGAGCATGACGAGCAGCGCGTCCAGGTCGGCCGGCTGGCCCACTCGCTTGCGCGGCAGCATCTCCATCAGCTTCTGGCCGGCTTCCGTCTGCCAGTGGTGGTGGTTGATCTCGGTGTCGATGTAGCCGGGGCAGATGGCGTTGACGTTGATGCCGTAGCGGCCCCACTCCAGCGCCATGGCCCGGGTCATGTGCACGACGGCCGCCTTGCTCATGGCATAGACGCCGATCTTGGACATGACCTTTAGCCCGGCCATCGAGGCGATGTTGACGACGCGCCCGCCGGTGAAGGTGCCGGGAGCCAGGCCCTTGCTGCGCGCGATCATGCGCTTGGCCACCTCCTGCGCGACGAAGAAGGCGCCGCGCATGTTGGTGTTCATGACGAAATCGAAATCGTCGGGCGTCACGTCGGTGAGCTTCTGCGTGGACCCGACGCCGGAGTTGTTGACGAGGATGTCGATGGCGCCCATCTCGGTCTCGGCATG
>CAZBUU010000258.1:1497-6599 GCA_964495125.1 uncultured Rubrivivax sp. | reverse complement strand
TCGGCGATCTCCATCGGCCGCGGCGGCAGGTCCACCAGCACCCAGTGGAAGAAGTCCACGCGCGGCAGCTCGGCGCTGATCTCGCGGCCGGGCTGGTTGACGTCGTCGCCGCGGCTGGGCACGTCGAAGTCGTGGCAGATCAGCACCATGGACTGCGTGCCGGCCGGCACGTCGCTCCAGGCCAGGTGCGGGTTCAGGTTGTCGCTGAAGGCCGCGGTGCCCTTGCCGTCCGGGCGGCCCGCCGCATAGCGCGCGGGGATGCGATCACCATTGGTCCAGCTGTCGCTCCATAGCTTCATCTTGGGTATTCCCGGGTGTCCTGCGTTCTCGTGGTCCGTCCCTGGATCTGTCGGTCTTCTTCAGGCGCCCCACACCACCACGGCCTCGGCGGCGTGGGCGCGGCGCAGCATCTCCACCATCGGCCAGAAGCGCGCGCGCAGGCCCACCGGCGCGGGGTGGTCCTCGTCCACGGCGGGTTGTTCGTCGGCCTCGATGGCGGCCTGCAGCGCGGCGATGGCGCCGGGCATGTCGGCCAGCTCGAAGATGCCGCGCGGCGCGGGCTCGCGGCCGAGTGCCCGCAGCAGTTGGTCGCCGTTGGGCCCCAGCATGATCACGTCGCCGGTGGCCGGGCTCTTGAACTTGTAGATCATCGAGGGCGCCTTTGTCGTGTCGCCCATTGTGCCCCCGGGCGGGGGCGCAGCCGCGGCGGATTCCCCGCGGCTGAGAGTCAATTCCGCACGAGTCGGATGCGGCGGCCCGAGGGCGCGGCCGGCGGCGCCGGGGCCGCCTGCACCAGGCGCTGCTCGAAACTCAGCGCGTCCAGCGCCGGCGCGTACAGCCAGCCCTGGAACTCGTGGCAGCCCTCGTCCTGCAGGAACTGGCGCTGCGCCTCGGTCTCCACGCCCTCGGCGATGACCCGCATGCCCAGGGCGCGGGCCATCTGCAGGATGGCGCGCACGATGCCCGCATCGCTCTCGTCGGCGGGCAGGCCACTGACGAAGCTGCGGTCGATCTTGAGCTTGCCGATGCGGAAGCGCTTCAGGTAGGCCAGGCTGGAATAGCCGGTGCCGAAGTCGTCGATGGACAGCTGCACGCCCAGCTTGTCCAGCGCGTGCAGGCGCGTCAGCGCCTCGTCCACGTCGTGCACCAGCACGGACTCGGTGAGCTCCAGTTCCAGCAGCCGCGGCGGCACGCCGGCCACGGCCAGCAGCCCGGAGACGCGGTCGACGAAGTGCGGCTGGCGGAACTGCAGCGCGGAGACGTTCACCGCGATGGGCAGTGCATGGCCGCGGCCATGCCACAGCGCCGCCTGGCGCACGGCCTGGCCGAGCACCCACTCGCCGATGTGCACGATGAAGCCGCTGTCCTCGGCCACCGGGATGAACTGCGCCGGCGATACATCGCCCATCTCGGGGTCGCGCCAGCGCAGCAGCGCCTCGGCGCCGACGATGCTGCCGTCGTCCAGGCTGACCTGCGGCTGGTAGTGCAGCCGGAAGCGGCCGCTCACCAGCGCCTGGCGCATGGCGTGGTCCAGCTTCATGTGGCGCCGGCGGTCGCCCTCCGCACGCGCCTGGTGCAGGCGGAAGTGCGCACGGCCGGACGCCTTGACGGCGCGCATCGCCGTCTCGGCGTGGCGCGCCAGGTCGTCCAGGCGGGCACCCTGCGAAGGCCCCATCGCCATGCCGATGCTGCAGGTGAGCGTGAAGGCCGCGCCGTCCACCGTGGTGGGCTGGGCCACCACGTTGAGCACGCGCCGCGCCGTGGACTCGGCTGCGGCCGCGTCGGCAGGCTGCACCAGCACGGCGAACTGGTCGCCGCCCAGGCGCGCCAGCAGGTCGTCGGCGCGCAGGCAGCCCTGGATGCGCTCGGCGACGGTCTGCAGCACGCGGTCGCCCAGCTCGTGGCCCAGGCTGTCGTTGATCTGGCGGAAACGGTCGAGGTCGATGACCAGCAGCGCGAAGGCGCTGCCGTCGCGCCGCGCATCGGCGGCGGCCACGGCCACGCGGTCGGCCAGCGAGCGCCGGTTGGGCAGCCCCGTGAGCGTGTCGTGCAGCGACAGCTCCTCGATCTTCTCCTCGGCGGCCAGGCGCTCGGTGAGGTCGCGGAAGGACCACACGCGGCCCTGCGTGCGGCCGCCGCGCACCAGGGGCCGCGTCACGCGCTCGAGCACGCGGCCGTTGAGCAGTTCGATGCGGTCGGTGGCCACGGCACCGGGTGTCTCGCGCAGCACGCGCTGGCGCGTCTGGAAGGCCAGCGCGTCGCTGACGGCCCGCAGCATCGCGTCCTGGATCACCAGGTCGTCGTCCTGCTGCAGGAGTTCAGGCGCCAGCGACCAGATCTCGGCGAAGCGGCGGTTGAAGGCGGTGATGCGGCCGCTGGCGTCGGTGACGAGGATGCCGTCGGCCGTGGACTCCAGCGTCGCCTGCAGCTCGGCCATCAGCGTCTCGCGCGCCTCCTCGGCGCGCACCTCGCTGCTGCGGTCGCACAGCACGGCCAGCGCGTGGCGGCCGTCGGGCAGCACCTTCAGGCTGCGGCTGGCGTGCACGACGCGGCCGTCGGCGGCGGCCACCACCACGTCCGAATGCAGCGGCGAGCGGTCGCCCACCGCGGCGGCCTGCCACCAGGCGGCGTCTTCGGGCGAAGCACACAGCGCCAGCGCGTCGGCGCCGGGCAGCACGGGCGCAGGCCGGCCCAGCAGGCCGCCGGCCGCGGCGTTGGCGGCCACCACGCGCTGCGTGTCCAGCGCCGCCACCCAGGCCGCATGCGGCAGGGCGTCGAGCAGCGCCGACCAGGCGGTGACGGGCGGTTCGGTCACGCCGCGAGGGCCTCCGACGCGCTTTCGCGCACCAGGGGCTCGAAGTAGTAGGTGACGCGCGGCCGCGGGTCCAGCGCCGCCAGCACGGCGGGTGGCAGCTTGGTCGCCGGCAGGCTGCGACGGATGCCCAGGTCGGGCAGCGTTTCCAGGTCCATCAGCTGCATGTCGGCGCTGGCGCTGCGGCTCTTGGGCGGGGTGTGCACCAGCACGCGCGGCTTCAACGGCCGGCTGGAGTTGACGCCGACGACGAGGCCGTAGCGGTCGTCCGTCAGCTGCACCAGCGAACCGGCCGGATAGACGCCCATCATGCGGATGAAGGCGTTCAGCACGGTGGAATCGAAGCGGGCACGGCCCTGCGCGAAGAGCATGGCCACGGCCTCGTGCGGGGTCAGCGCCATGGCGCGCGTCGCCGGGTTGCACAGGTTGTCGTAGCGGTTGACGATGGCCACGATGCGCGACGCCAGCGTCATGCGTTCGCTGCCGATGCGCTGCGGGAAGCCGCTGCCGTCGGCGTTCTCGTGGTGCTGCGCGACGACGGTCAGCGCCCCTTCGGCCAGCAGCATGCGCCGGCCCTGCAGCAGGCCGCGCGAGACGTGCTCGCGGTAGGCCGCCGTCTCCGACGCGGAGAAGCCGTCCTCGTGGTGGCGCAGGCGGTCGGGCAGGTCCTGCTTGCCGATGTCGTGCATCAGCGCGCCGACGCCCAGGTCCTGCATGTCGGCATCGTTCATGCCGAGCGTGCGGCCAATCAGCATGCCGATCACCGCCACGTTCAGCGCGTGCGCGGCGTGGCGGTCACCGCCGCCGTGCACGAGGCGGATGCCCACGTCCTCGGCGGCCAGCATCTTGTCCAGCATCGCGCGGGCCAGCGCGGTGGTGGTGCGTCCGGCGTCCTGCGGGCGCGCGCCGGCGCCGTCCCAGGCCTCGCGCCAGGCGCGCGATGCCTCGCCGAACTGCTGTTCGCAACGCCGCGCGGCGGCCCGCTGATCGGCCAGCCAGGCCTGGCGTTCGCGTTCGGCGATCTCTTCGGGGCTCGCCGGCGAAGCCGCAGACTGATCGGCCACCAATGCCGCGGCGTCGGCCTGCGCATCCTCGAGATCGCTCTTCTCGGGCACCCAGCGCACCTGCTTGAGGCCCAGGCGCTGGATGGTGCGGATCTCGTCGGCCGTGCCCAGCTTGAACGCGGACAGCGGAAAAGGGTGCGACAGCCAGCCTCCATCCAGGTGGACGTACATGCCGACCCGGAGGTCTTCCACGGCGATGGTGCAGATCTGGGACATGGCGGACGGTCGAAGGGCTGTGACGGGCCCCACGCGGGCTCGCCTCTCACCGCTGTTTTCGGGCGTCAGCTCGCCCGACTTGAGGCCGACTCACGTTCGCACACAGGCTGGCCATCGCGGCAGGACGGAGCGGGCGGTGAGGCCGGCCCGGGGTGTGACATTTGCCGCAGGCCTCGCCACCGTACAGTGCACAGTCGGGCGCAGCCCGCCCGCCCTGCCCACTTCACCCGCTGGAGAGACCCCATGCGCACCCAGGTCGCCATTGTCGGCGCCGGCCCCGCGGGCCTGCTGCTCGGCGCGCTGCTGCACCGTGCCGGCATCGACAACGTCATCCTCGAGCAGCGCAGCCCCGACTACGTTCTGGGGCGCATCCGCGCCGGCGTGCTGGAGCAGGTGGCGGTGGACCTGCTGAACGAGGCCGGCGTCGGCGAACGCATGGCGCTGGAAGGCCTGCCGCACGAAGGCTTCGAGATGAGCTTCGGTGCCCGGCGGCTGCGCATCGACCTGAAAGCGTTGACGGGCCGGCAGGTGATGGTCTACGGCCAGACGGATGTCACGCGCGACCTCATGGCGCACCGCGCCGGAACCGGGCGCACCACGGTTTACGAGGCGGCCGACGTGCAGCCCGGCGGCTTCGACGGCGCCCGGCCCTTCGTCAGCTGGCGCGAGCAGGGCGTGGAGAAGCACCTGGAGGCCGACTTCATCGCCGGCTGCGACGGCTTCCACGGCGTGTGCCGCGCCAGCGTGCCGGCATCGGCGCTGCAGGTTTTCGAGAAGGTCTACCCCTTCGGCTGGCTGGGCGTGCTGTCGGACACGCCACCCGTGAGCCACGAGCTGATCTACGGCAGCAGCGAGCGCGGCTTCACGCTGGCCAGCATGCGCAGCGCCACGCGCAGCCGCTACTACCTGCAGTGCCCGCTCACCGACCAGGCGGACCGGTGGAGCGACGAGGCCTTCTGGGACGAACTGCGGCTGCGCCTGCCGCCGGACGCGGCGGCCCGGCTCGTCAC
>CAZBUU010000258.1:0-1487 GCA_964495125.1 uncultured Rubrivivax sp. | reverse complement strand
CATCGAGAAGAGCATCGCGCCGCTGCGCAGCTTCGTGGCCGAGCCGATGCGCTTCGGCCGCCTCTTCCTGGCCGGCGACGCGGCGCACATCGTGCCGCCCACCGGTGCCAAGGGGCTGAACCTGGCGGCCGGCGACGTGGGCCTGCTGTCGCAGGCCCTGGCCGACTTCTACCGCGGCCAGCCCGCGGCGCTGGACGGCTACTCGCAGCGCGCGCTGGCCCGCGTTTGGAAGGCGGAGCGCTTTTCCTGGTGGTTCACCTCGCTGATGCACCAGTTCCCCGAGACCGGCGGCTTCGGTGCGCGCATGCAGCAGGCCGAGTTCGACTACCTCTGCCAGAGCGAGGCCGCCCAGCGCGCGCTGGCCGAGAACTACGTCGGCCTGGCGCTCTGAACCGGCGCGCGCGCCATCTCCAGCCACAGCAGGAAAAGCCCGCTGGCCACCACCACGGCGGCGCCGGCCACGACGTAGCCGTCGGGCACCTGGCCGAAGACCCACCGGCCCCACAGCGTCATGTAGAGGATCTGCTGGTAGATGAAGGGCCCCAGCACCGCCCAGGCCAGCGGGCCGGCCGGCGCCTGCCACACCGCCAGCGCGAAGGGCGCCAGCACCACGGCGGCGACGGCAGCCGACAACAGCTGCGTGGCCTCGGCCGACTCGTGCGCGGCCATGCGGCGGGTGAGCAGGTTGAAGGCGGCGTAGATCACCGCGTTCAGCAGCGACAGCAGCAGCACGTGCAGCGCGAAACGCGCCCACACGACCTGGATCACCGGCAGCCCCTGCACCAACCACTTGGCGCAGGCGTCCAGCAGCGAGAAGCACAGCGTCGCGCCCACCATCAGCGCGATGCCGGTGCGGCGCGCGCGGGCGGCACCGGAGTGAGAGACTTGCGGGCCTGAGCTACGAGGAGACATGGACGTGATTCTGGAACTCGCCGACATCCGCATCGCCCGCGGCCAAAACGCCGCCTTCGAGGAAGCCATCCAGCGGGGCATCAACACCGTCATCGCACGCGCCCACGGCTTCAAGGGCGCCAAGGTGAACCGCGGCATCGAGAGCCCCGAGCGCTACATCCTGCAGATCTTCTGGGAGACGCTGGAAGACCACACCGTGGCCTTCCGCGGCGGCCCGCTGTTCCCCGAGTGGCGCGCCATCGTCGGCCCCTTCTTCGCCGCACCGCCGGTGGTGGAGCACTTCGAGCTCGTGAGCAAGCCGTGAGCACGCGCGACGCGGCCATCGCGGCGGCGCAGGCGCACTTCGACAGCGGCGCCTTCGTGCGCGACCTCGCTCGCCGCGTCGCCTTCCGAACCGCCAGCCAGGACGCTGACAGCGGCCCCGCGCTGCAGGCCTACCTGGCCGACGAGATCGGGCCCACGCTGGCGGCGCTGGGCTTCGGGTTCCGGATCCACCCGAACCCGGACGGCAGGCACGGCCCCTTCCTCGTGGCCACACGCCACGAGGGCGACGGGCTGCCCACCGTGCTGATGTA
>CAZBUU010000257.1:0-6674 GCA_964495125.1 uncultured Rubrivivax sp. | reverse complement strand
GGCATGCTCGGCGGCCAGGCTCACCAGCGCGCGCTGCATCTCCAGCAGCAGCACGGCGATGCGATCGATCTCGCCACGCAGCCACAGGCGCACGTCGGTGGCCACCTGGTCATTGCGGCTGCGGCCGGTGTGCAGCCGCTTGCCGGCGTCGCCCACCAGCGCCGTGAGGCGGGCCTCGATGTTCAGGTGCACGTCCTCCAGCGCCAGCTTCCACTCGAAGCGGCCGGACTCGATCTCCTCGACGATCTGCGCCATGCCGCGGCGGATGTCGGCCAGGTCCTGTGCGGCGATCACGCCCTGCGCGGCCAGCATCTCGGCGTGCGCCAGGCTGCCTTCGATGTCGGCTTTCCACAGGCGCTTGTCGAAGCCCACGCTGGCCGTGTAGCGCTGCACCAGTTCGCTCATCGGCTCGCTGAACAGCGCCGACCAGGCCTGGTGCTTGTTGGCGAGGGGGTCGCTCGATCGTTCGGAAGTCATGCCGCGGGCCGCTGAAAGGGGTGGGGGAGGGGACTTCGTATTATCCCGGCGCGCTGCGGCGCTTCTCCCCCATGCCCCACGCCACCCCGAACGAGTCCGACACGACCCTGCCGCTGAGCACCGCGGACGGGACCTGGCCCGCCGGCGCCGCGCCGAGCACGGCCACGATGACGGGCTTCGCCAACACGCGCTTCGACCCACTGGCCGAAGAGCGGGCGCGCCTGTCGGCCCAGGTGGCCGCGGCCTTCGACGTCTGCCACCCTGCGCTGGCCTTGCGCGCCGTGCTGGGCGTGCAGGCCGTGCTGGCCGTGGTGGCGCTGGCTGGGGCCGGCACGGCCGCGGAATGGGGCGCGCGACAGGCCGTGCTGGGTTTCGGTGGCGTGGCCGGCACCACGCTGTGGCTGGTGACGGTGTGCGCGCTGCGCCGGCCGCTGCAGGCCATGTCGGCCTGGGCGCGCAGCCTGTCCGTGCTGGTGCTGGGCGGTCTGGCGGCGCTGCTGGCCTGGTGGCCGCTGGCCTGGGCCGGCCTGGCGGGTGCACCGGGTGGTGCCAACGCCTTGCGCGTGGCGGGGCTGGCGCTCAGCGGCGCCGGCTTCGCCGCGGGCCTGTGGGCCTGGCTGGACCTGCGCGGCCGGATCTGGCACCCGGCCAACGCCGCGGCGCGGCTGGCGGAACTGCAGTCGCGCATCCGGCCGCACTTCCTGTTCAACGCGCTGAACACCGCGCTGGCGCTGGTGCGCGTGGACCCGGCTCGCGCCGAGCGCGTGCTGGAAGACCTGTCCGAACTCTTCCGCGTCGCGCTGGCCGAAGCCGGCGCCTCGGTGTCGCTGGAGGAGGAACTGGAACTGGCGCGCCGCTACCTCGCCATCGAAGAGGTGCGCTTCGGCCCGCGCCTGGTGGTGAAGTGGGACGTGGATCCGCGCGCGCATGCGGCCCGCATCCCGCCGCTGGTGCTGCAACCGCTGGTGGAAAACGCCGTGCGCCACGGCATCGAGCCGGCGCAAGGCGGCGGGCAGGTGTCGCTGCGTGCCGCCGTGGAGCGTGGCCAGGTGGTGGTGACGGTCAGCAACCCCGTGGGCGATGCCCCCGGCAGCCCGGGCCACGGCATGGCGCTGCACAACGTGCGCGAACGCCTGCGGCTGCTGCACGACGTGGCTGCCCAGTGCGAGGTGCGACGCGACGAGCGCGGCTTCCACGTGCGCATCGTCTTGCCGCCATGACGCTTCGCCTTCTGCTCATCGACGACGAGCCGCTGGCACGGCTGCGGCTGCGCCAGCTCGTCGAGTCGAACCCCGGCCTGGACGCCGAAGTGAGTGGCGAGGCAGCCAATGCCGACGACGCCCTGGCCTGGCTGGAGCGCGAAGCCGCCGACGTGGTGCTTCTGGACATCCGCATGCCCGGCCACCATGCGGCCCAGGCCGGGCTGCGCCTGGCGGCGCGGCTGCCGGCGCTGCCGCAGCCGCCGGCGGTGATCTTCGTCACCGCCTACGCCGAACATGCCCTGCAGGCCTTCGAGCTGGACGCCGTGGACTACCTCACCAAGCCCGTGCGTGCCGACCGCCTGGCCGCCGCGCTGCAGCGCGTGCGCCAACGCCAGCGCCCGGTTTCCGAGGCCATGCCGCTGGACGGCCCGGTGCTGGTGGTGAGCGACCGCGGCCGCGTGCTGCGCATCCCCGTGGCCGAAGTGCTGCTGCTGAAGGCCGAGCAGAAGTACGTGACCCTGCGCACCGCAGCGCGCAGCCACGTGCTGGACGATTCGCTCACCGAACTGGAGCAGAAGCTGGCCGCGCTGGGCGGCGACTTCCTGCGCATCCATCGCAACGCCCTGGTGGCGCGGCGCGCCATCCGCGAACTGGAGCGGCGCGGCACCGACGACGAGGGCGGCGAAGGCTGGGCCGTGCGCGTGGCGCCGCTGGACGAGTGGCTGGCGGTGTCGCGCCGGCAGGTGGGGGCGGTGAAGGCGGCGCTGAGCGGGGAAGGATCTTGAAGCGCGGCTGGCTGTTGTTGGTGGCGGGGCTGCTGGCGCTGCTGGCCCTGCTGGGGGGCTGGCGCGGCCAGGCTGGCGATGGCAGCGCCGACCTGGAGCTTGCCGCGCCGGCGGCACCGTCACGCGTGTCGGCCGTCACGCCGGTGGCCGTGCCGCAGCCGGTGCCCGTGCCCACGGTGGCACCCGCACGCGCCGACTCACCATGGAAGATGTCGCCTCTCGAACTGTGCGGCGCGGGCACGGTCACGGTGACGGTGCGCGAAGGCGGCCCGCCCCCGCTGCCGGGCGACGCCCCTCAGCTGCCACCGCATCTGGGCGAGTACGCGCTGGAAGCGGCGCGCCAAGAATTGGTGGCAGCCCTGGCCTCCGGCCCGCCCCGATGGCAGGCGGCGGCCGCGCTGATGTCCGGCAACGACGAGACCCTGCGGCGCGTGGCGCTGGGCGGCAGCGACCCCGTGGCGCTGGCGTGGGCTGCGGCGCGCTGCCGGGACGACAGCACCTGCGTTGCGGAACCGCTGGCGCGCTGGCTGGCGCTGGAGCCCGACAACGCCCTGCCGTGGCTGCAGCTGTGGCAAAGCCAGCCGGCGCGCCGCGAGGAAGCGCTGGCCGGCCTGCGCCGCGCCACGCGTTTCCGCGCCGGCTGGGCGAATCTGGCCGATGCGACGCTGCAGGCACTGCCTGCGCATGTGCTCCCCTACCTGCAGTTGCCGCTGATCGTCGAGGCCATCGGGATCGAGGCGGCCTTGCCGGACCCCGGGCCCTTCACGATCCTCAAGCTGTGCCCCGCGTCCATCGAGCGTGGCAGTGCCCGCGAGGCCGACTGCGACACCTGGGCGCGGCTGCTGCTGCAGGGCGACACCCTGATGGCGCGGGGCCTGGGCGTGCGCCTGGGTGAACGCCTGGGCTGGCCGCCTGAACGCACCGAGCCGCTGAGGCAGTCGCTGCGCGATCTCAGCAGCACGGCCGCCACGGCCATCTTCGACCTGCAGCAGCCCTACGGCTGCGACGGCGTGCGCCGCACCCGGGAGTGGGTGCGGCGCGTGTCGCACGACGGCGAGGTGGCGGCGCTGCGCGCCTTTGCTCAGAAGCCCCCGCGCTGGTCCGGCGAGTAGCTCACCCGCATGTTCTTCGGCTGCGGGAGGTGGACACGCACTGACCTGTGCGGCTGGCGCCCCCAATGGCCGCGCATCGGCCGCGACCCGCTCTACCGCAAGCTCGGCGAGCTCGTTCTGCGTTAGCCTGCGCGCCGGGCCGTCTCTTCGAACCCCCGGCCGCACGCACGCCCATGGACAAGCCGGCGCACCTGGAAGCCAACGAGACCCGTCTGCGCATGGCGCTCAAGGCCGGGCGCATGGCGGTGTGGGACTACGACATCGCCAACGACCGGCTGAACTGGTCCGATGGCGTGTTCGAGCTCTTCGGCGGCGCGCCTTTCGCGGTGACGCTGGAGGAGTTCAAGCGCCTCATCCATCCCGACGACGTCGAGATGGTGCAAAGCCGCTTCGACGAGGCCGCCGCCTCGGGCCTGCCTTTCTACGCCGAGCTGCGCGTGCCGCAGCCCGACGGCAGCCTGCGCTGGGCCGCCGACTATGGCAACTTCGAGTACGACGCCGAGGGCCGGCCGGTGCGCGTGATCGGGCTCGTGCAGGACATCACCGAGCAGCGCCGCCTGCGCGCCGAGCGCGAGGAGTCCGAAACCCGGCTGCGCCAGCTCATCGACCAGTCGCCGCTGGCCATCCAGATCATCGGCACCGACGGCCGCACGCGCAGCGTGAACCAGGCCTGGCAGCGCCTTTGGGGCGTGCCGCTCGAGGCCCTGCAGGACTACAACCTGTTCGAAGACCGCCAGCTGATGGACAGCGGCATCCTCCAGGCGCTGCAGCGCGTGCTGGCCGGGGGCGACTGTGAACCGCTGGTCACGGTGTACGACCGCGGCGCCACGCCCAGCGTGCCGGGCTTGTCGGGCCGGCTGACCGTGAAGACCCGCGCCTACGCCAACCGCGACGCCAAGGGCGCGGTGCGCGAACTGGTGCTGATGCAGGAGGACGTCTCGCAGCTGGCGACCGCCGAAGACGAGGTGCGGCGCCACCGCGAGCACCTGGAAGACCTGGTGGCGCAGCGCACGCACGAGAGCGCCGTCCACCAGGCCCGTCTGCAGAGCATCCTGGACGCCATCCCCGGCGTGGCCGGCTACTGGGACCGCGACCGCATCTGCCGCTTCGCCAACGAGGGCTACCGCGAGTGGGTGGGTGCGCCTGCGCCCTCGCTCATCGGCCGGCGCTTCGAGGAGGTGTTCTCGGCCGAGCACTACGCGCGCGTGAAGCCCGCCATCGACGCGGTGCTCGCGGGCCAGCCCCAGCGCTTCGAGGCACAGTTCCGGCACCTCGCCAGCGGGTCTCTGCGTTCCGGCGAGATCCACTACGTGCCCGACCGTCGCGGCGACGAGGTCGTGGGTTTCTTCGTGCTGGCCTTCGACATCACCGACCTGAAGGCCGCCAAGGAAGCCGCCGACGCCGCCAGCGTGGCCAAGAGCGCCTTCCTGGCCAACATGTCGCACGAGATCCGCACGCCGCTGAACGCCATCATCGGCATGGCGGCCGTGATGCAGCGCGCCGGGCTGGAGCCGGTGCAGGCCGAGCGGCTGCGCAAGCTGGCAGGTGCGGGCGAGCACCTGCTGGAGATCGTCAATGCGATCCTGGAGATGACCAAGATCGACGCCGGCAAGGTCGATCTCGCGGACGAGCCCGTGGACGTGGCGGCCTTGCTGTCCGAGGTGGCGGCCATGCTGGAGCCTGACGCCACGGCCAAGGGCCTGCAGGTGCGCGTGCAGGTGGACGGTCTGCCGCCGGCCCTGAGCGGCGACGCCATGCGCCTGCGCCAGGCGCTGCTGAACCTGTACGGCAACGCCATCAAGTTCACCGACCGGGGCACGATCACGCTGCGGGCTTGCGCGCAGGACGCCTCCGAGGCGGGGCTGCGGGTGCGCTTCGAGGTCATCGACACCGGCATGGGCGTGCCGCCCGAGGTGCTGCCGCGCCTGTTCACCATCTTCGAGCAGGCCGACAACTCCACCAGCCGCCGCTACGGCGGCACCGGGCTCGGGCTGGCCATCACGCGGCGCCTGGCGCGCATGATGGACGGCGACGCCGGCGCCGAGAGCGTGCCGGGCCGCGGCAGTTGCTTCTGGTTCTCGGCACGGCTGGGGCCGGCGCCCGACCCTGCGGGCGCCGTGGCGGCCGGAGCCGGCCGCGGCGAAGCCGAGGCCGCGGTGGCGCGCCACCACGCGGGGCGCCGCGTGCTGCTGTGCGAGGACGAGCCCGTGAACCGCGAGATCGCCCAGCTCATCCTGGCCATGGCCGGCCTGGACGTGGTGACGGCGGTGGACGGCGAGGAGGCCGTGCGCCGCGCGCTGGCCGACGCACCCGACCTCATCCTGATGGACATGCAGATGCCTCGCCTCGACGGCCTGGAGGCGACGCGCCGCATCCGCGCCGAACCGCGCGGCCGCCACGTGCCCATCGTGGCCATGACGGCCAATGCCTTCATCGACGACCGCCAGCGCTGCCTGGCCGCCGGCATGGACGACTTCGTCGCCAAGCCCATCCGGCCCGACACGCTGTTCCGCGCGCTGCTGCGCGGCTTCGGGCGCCGGCGCTGAGCGCTGGCGCCGGGTCAGCCCGTGTTGCGCAGGCCGGCGGCGATGCCGTTGATGGACAGGTGGATGCCGCGCTGGATGCGCTCCACGCCATCCTGGCCGTCGCGCCGGTTGCGGTAGCGCCGCATCATCTCCACCTGCAGGTGGTTCAGCGGGTCCAGGTACGGGAAACGGTGCGCGATGCTGCGCGCCAGCGTGGGGTTGCCCTGCAGCCGCTCGGCCTGGCCGGTGATCAGCGACAGCGCGTCGTTGGCCCGCTGCCACTCGGCCTTCAGCAGGCCGAAGATGCGCTTGGCGACGGCCTTGTCTTCCACCAGCTCCACGTAGCGCGCGGCGATGCGCAGGTCGCTCTTGGCCAGCACCATGTCCAGGTTGCTCAGCAACGTGCGGAAGAAGGGCCACTGCTTGTGCATGCGCTGCAGCAGCTCGGTGCGTGTGGCGCGGTCGCCGCCTTGCAGGTAGGCCTCGATCGCGCTGCCGAAGCCGCACCAGCCCGGCAGCGCCATGCGGCACTGGCCCCAGGAGAACGACCACGGGATCGCGCGCAGGTCCTCG
>CAZBUU010000256.1:0-6679 GCA_964495125.1 uncultured Rubrivivax sp. | reverse complement strand
AACACGGCCTACCAACCCCTCCTCGCGCTCAACGCTCCAGCCCCAGCGCCTTCTGCGCCAGCGCCAGGAACGTCGCCCGCTCCGCACGCGACAGCGGCGCCAGGATCTCCCCCTGCAGCGCCTCCACCACCGGCCGGCTGGCCGCCAGCAGCGCCACGCCATCGGGCGTCAGGTGCAACTGCCGGGCGCGGCGGTCCTGCGCGCTGACGATGCGCAGCACCAGGCCCTTGCTTTCCAGACGGTCGATCACGCCGCCGATGGTGGCGCGGTCGAAGCTGATGGTGGCGGCCAGGCTGGCCTGGTCGATGCCGGGCTGCTGCGCCACGGCGTCCAGCGCCGCGAACTGCACCGAAGTCATGTCGAAGCCCGCGGCCTGCGTCTGCGCCTGGAAGACCTGCGTCGACTGCTGGTGCAGCCGTCGGATCAGGTGCCCGGCCATTTCGGTGCGCTCCATCACCGACGCCGCAGCCCGCTCACTCCGCGCCTTGGTCATGTTGGTGTTCCTCGACTTGACGGTATTGGTATGCATACATATTATCAGCAAACATATTGATGAGCGCGGGCCCGGCGCCTGAAGGAGACACGATGCAATTCCACGTCAATGGCTTCAAGCCCGGCGACCCCGATGTTCACCCGGCCGCGCCCGGCCACCGCCTGCCCGGCAGCCCGCTGCCGGCCACGGTGGACGTCCTCATCGCCGGCACCGGCCCGGCGGGCCTGTGCCTGGCGGCGCAACTGGCTCGCGTGCCGCAGATCCGCACCTTGGTGGTGGAGCCCAAGCTCGTGCCGATGGAGAAGGGCCAGGCCGACGGTATCAGCGTGCGCTCGATGGAGATGTTCCAGGCCTTCGGCTTCGCCGAGAAGGTCAAGCGCGAGTCGGTGTGGATCAACGAGACCACCTTCTGGGCGCCCGGCGATGCGCCGCTCACCCGCGTGGCGCGCGTGCAGGACGTGCCCGACGGCACGTCGGAGATGCCGCACGTCCTCATCAACCAGGCCCGCGTGCACGACATGTACCTGGACCTGATGCGCAACGCGCCCACCCGGCTGGAGGTGGACTACGGGCTGAAGGTGGCCACGCTGAAGGTGGACCCCACCGCCACCGAGTACCCGGTGACCGTGACGCTGGAGCACACGGCGCCGGGCCGAGAGGGCCGGACGGCCACGGTGCGCGCCAACTACGTCATCGGCTGCGACGGCGCGCGTTCGGCCGTGCGCACGGCCATCGGCGGCGCGCTGCACGGTGACGCCGCGCACCAGGCCTGGGGCGTGATGGACGTGCTGGCCGTCACCGACTTCCCCGACTGGCGCATGAAGTCCTTCGTGCGCTCGCAGGACGAAGGCATCCTGATGGTGCTGCCGCGCGAAGGCGGGCACCTGGTGCGCCTGTACGTGGAGCTCGACGCGCTGGGCGAGCACGAGCGCGTGGCCGACCGCGGCATGGGCCCGCAGGACATCATCGACAAGGCGCGGCGCATCTTCAGCCCCTTCACGCTGGACGTGAAGGAGGTGGTGTGGTGGTCCATCTACGAGATCGGCCACCGCCTCACCGACAAGTTCGACGACGTGCCCGAAGCCGAGGTGGCCCACCGCGCGCCGCGCGTGATGCTGGCCGGCGACGCCTGCCACACGCACAGCCCCAAGGCCGGGCAGGGCATGAACGTCTCCATGGGCGACACCTTCAACCTGGGCTGGAAGCTGATCTCGGTGCTCACCGGGCGTGCCGAACCCGCACTGCTGCACAGCTACTCGGGCGAGCGCCGTGCCGCGGCCAAGGGCCTGGTGGACTTCGACCACCAATGGGCGCGCGTCGTGGGCGGCTTGGCCGGCGAAGACCTGGTGCTCGATCCCACGACGGCCGGCCTGCCCGTGGTGGCGCGTGCCTTCATCAACAACTTGCCCTTCACCTGCGGCCTGACCATCCGCTACGAACCCGGGGCGCTGACTGGCGCCGCCACGCACCAGGCCCTGGCCGCGGGCTTCGAACTCGGCAAGCGCTTCCACTCCGCGCCGGTCATCCGGCTGGCCGACGCCAGGCCCATGCACCTGGGCCACTGCGTCGAAGCCGATGCACGCTTCCGCCTCTTCCTCTTCGCGCCTGCCGGTGACGCCGGCCGGCCCGGCGGCGCCGTCGCCGGGCTGTGCGACTGGCTGGAGCACGGCGCGGCCTCGCCGCTGCGCCGCCACACCGCGCCCGGCGAGGACGTCGATGCCGTGATCGACGTGCGCGCCGTGTTCCAGCAGGGCTTCCGCGAACTGGAGCTTGACGTCATGCCCACGCTGCTGCGCCCGAAGGTGGGTCGGCTGGGCCTCACCGACTACGAGAAGGTCTTCTGCGCCGACCTGAAGCGCGGCGAGGACATCTTCGCGATGCGCGGCGTGGACCGCGCGGCCGGCTGCATGGTGGTGGTGCGGCCCGACCAGCACGTGGGCCACGTGCTGCCGCTGCAAGGCCGCGAAGCACTGGCCGCATACTTCGCGGGCATCCTTCGCGTGCGCGGCTGAGCGGCCGACGCAGCGGTGCGTTCCTGGCATCCACAAGAACGGAGACAGACATGAAGAAGCGTCATCTCATCCAGGCCCTGGCCGCCGCTCCGGTGGTCTGGGCGCTGCCTGCGGCGCAGGCCCAGGCCACGCCCTTCAAGATCGGCATGCTCACGCCGATGACCGGGCCCTTCGCGTCCACCGGCCGGCAGATGGACGCCGGCGTGCGCCTGTACATGAAGCAGCGCGGCGACGTGGTGGCGGGCCGCAAGGTCGAAGTCATCCTGAAGGACGACACCGGCGTGCCCGACGTCAGCATGCGCATGGCGCAGGCGCTGGTGGTCAACGACAAGGTGGACGTGCTGGCCGGCTTCGGGCTCACGCCGCTGGCCTTGGCCGTGGCACCCATCGCCACGCAGGGCAAGGTGCCGATGGTCAACATGCTGGCGGCCACCTCGTCGGTGATCACGGCCTCGCCCTACATGGTGCGCAGCTCGATGACGCTGCCGCAGATCACGCTGGGCGTGGCCGAGTGGGCGCCGAAGAACGGCATCCGCAAGGTGGTGACGCTGGTGTCCGACTACGGCCCCGGCCTGGACGCCGAGAAGACCTTCCGTGACCGCTTCACGCTCAACGGCGGCCAGATCCTGGAAAGCCTGCGCGTGCCGTTGCGCAGCCCCGACTTCGCGCCATTCCTGCAGAAGGTGCGTGACCTCGCACCCGACGCGCTGTTCGTCTTCGTGCCCTCGGGCGTGGGCTCCACGGTGATGAAGCAGTTCGTCGAGCGCGGCCTCGGCAAGGCCGGCGTGAAGCTCATCGGCACCGGCGAGATCGTCGACGACGACCTGCTCGGCTCGATGGGCGACGAGGCCATCGGCGTGGTGAGTTCCTACCCCTACTCCATGGCCCACCCTTCGCCCATGAACAAGAAGTTCGTGACCGAGTTCAGGCAGATGCACAAGGGCATGCGCCCCAACGCCGTGGCCGTGTTCGCCTACGACGGCATGCACCTCATCTACGAGGCGCTGAAGAAGACCGGCGGCAAGGGCGGCGGCGACGCGCTGCTGGCGGCCATGAAGGGCGCCATCTTCGAAAGCCCGCGCGGCCAGGTGTTGATCGACGCCAACACGCGCGACATCGTGCAGAGCGTGTACCTGCGTCGCACCGAGCGCGTGGGGGGCGAACTCGTGAGCGTGGAGTTCGCCGAGCAGAAGGACGTGCGCGACCCCGCGCGCAACTGACGGAGCCGGCCCGGTGAACAAACCCTTCTTCCGCGCCGACCAGGTGGGCAGCCTGCTGCGGCCGGCGGCGCTGCTGGCGGCGCGCCGGCAGTTCCAGGCCGGGCGCATCGACGCCGCCGCGCTGCGCGCCGCCGAAGACCGCGCCATCGAAGACATCGCACAGCGCCAGGAGGCCTGCGGCTTCGAGGTGGTGGTGGATGGCGAGTTCCGGCGCGAGAACTGGTGGATCGACTTCGTGCGCGGCCTGTCGGGCGTGGAGATCCGCGACGGCGCCGTGTCGCAGGCCTTCGTGGCGCCGGCTGCGGCCTGCGGGCACGACCACGGCGACGAGGACCAAGGCTGGAAGTACGTGCCCAAGAACGTGGTCACCACCGGCCGGCTCTCGCTGGCCGCGCCGGTGACGGTGGCCGACTTCCGCCACCTGCAGGCGGCCACGGGACGCACCGCCAAGGTGACGATCCCGTCGCCCACGCGGCTGCATTTCCACGGCGGACGCGCCGGCGTGTCGGCCGCGGCCTACCCGGACATCGAGGACTTTTTCGCCGACGTGGTGAAGGCTTACCGCGCCGAGATCGCTGCGCTGGAGGACGCGGGCTGCCGCTACATCCAGATCGACGACCCGCTGATGACCTACTTCATCAGCGACCGCATGCGCGCCGAAGTCGTCGCGGCCGGCGACGACCCCGAACAGCGCCTGCGACGCTACGTGCAACTCACCAACGATTGCATCGCGGCGCGGCGCGCCGGCACCGCCATCGGCATCCACGTCTGCCGCGGCAATTCGCGCAGCGGCTGGCTGGCCGAAGGCGGCTACCAGCGCATCGCCGAGGCCGTGCTGGGTGGTTTGAAGGTGGACCACTTCCTGCTGGAGTACGACGACGAGCGCTCGGGTGACTTCGCGCCGCTGGCCCAGGTACCACGCGGCGTGAAGGTGGTGCTGGGCTTGGTGACGACCAAGTTCGGCCGGCTGGAAGCGGCGGAAGACCTCGTCCGTCGCATCCACGACGCCAGCCGCCACGTGCCGCTGGAGCACCTGGCCATCAGCCCGCAATGCGGCTTCGCAAGCACCGTGGAAGGCAACCTCATCACCGAAGACGACCAGTGGCGCAAGCTGGAGCGCATCGTCGAGGTGGCGCGCAGCGTCTGGGGGACCGCCGGCGCCTAGCCTGCTGCGCGGCGGCGGCCAAGGTGGTTCAATGGCGCGCATGGCCCCTCCCGTCCCTCCGCGCACCGCTGCCGTCCCCGAAGGCCGCACGCGCCGCCTGCTGCATTTCGGACGCGCCATGGGCGAGATGGCGGCCGGGGCCGCGGCCGAGGGCGTGGCCCGGCTGGCGCGCGGCGAACGGCCCGACCTGGCGCAGCTGATGCTGACGCCCGGCAACGCCCGCCGGCTGGCCGAGCGGCTGTCGCAGATGCGCGGTGCGGTGATGAAGGTGGGCCAGCTGCTGTCGATGGACGGCAACGGCGTGCTGCCGCCGCACTTCGCCGAACTGCTGGGCCGCCTGCGCGACCAGGCGCACACCATGCCGGCGGCGCAGCTGGCCGAGGTGCTGGAGCGCGAGTACGGCCCGCTCTGGCACAAGCGCTTCCGGCGCCTGAGCTTCGAGCCGGTGGCCGCGGCGTCGATCGGCCAGGTGCACCGCGCCGAAACGCACGAAGGGCGCGTGCTGGCGCTGAAGATCCAGTACCCGGGCGTCCGCCGCAGCATCGCCAGCGACATGGCCAATCTGGCGCTGCTGCTGCGCACGCCGGGCGTGGTGCCGGCCGGGCTGGCGCCGGGCACCGTGCCGGCGCTGCTGGCGCGCGTGCAGGCGCAGCTGGAGCACGAGACCGACTACCGCGCTGAAGCCGCCGCCGCGCACGAGTACCGCGAGCGGCTGGGCCCCGACCCGGTGCTGACGGTGCCGGCCGTGGTGGACGAACATTGCACCGAGCACATCCTGGCCACCGACTTCGCGCCCGGCATCCCGGTGGACCGGCTGGCCCATGCCGGCGCGCCGCAGGCCCAGCGCGACCATGTCGCGAAGTCGCTCAGCCGGCTGGCGGTGCACGAGTTCTTCCGCATGCGCCTGGTGCAGACCGACCCGAACTTCGGCAACTACCTGTTCGACGCCGCCAGCGGCCGCATCGCGCTGATCGACTTCGGCGCCACCGAACACGTGCCGCCCAGCCGCGTGGAGCAATTGCGCGAACTGGGCCGCGCGCTGCGCGACGACGACCTGCCGCGCATCGAGGCCGCCTCGCTGGACGCCGGCTTCACGGCGCTGGAAGACCCGCCGGAGCAGACGCGCGGTGTCATCGGCCTGATGCGGCTGGCGGCCGAGCCGCTGCGCCACGTCGGCCCCTACGACTTCGGCGCCTCCACGCTCTTCGCGCGCAGCTTCGAACAGGGCCGCGACCAGTTCTTCGGTGTCGGCTACGCGCGCACGCCGCCGCCGGACATGCTGTTCCTGCAGCGCAAGTTCGCCGGCAGCTTCATGCTGTGCGCGCGGCTGCACGCACGCGTGGACCTGGCCGAGGTCTTTGCCGGCGAACTCTGAGCCGCGCGCTGTGGGCTTTGTCGCGAAACGCACAGCGCACGCCACGCCGCCAACACGCGGCTGATCGCCTAAGTCCTTGATTCGCAAGGATGCCAGGGCTGGCATGGCTCTCGCAATGAGGGTCTCGTCCACACAACCCTCGCGGGGCCCCGGCCATGACGACCTCAGCTGCCTACGTGTCCATCGGCGACCTTCGCAAGGGCCGCCAGGCCGTGAGCCAGATCCTGGAGACGGCGGCCTCGGGCGGGTGCTCCACCACCGGCGCCGCGGGCAAGGCGAGCTGCGGCTCCAGCGACGGCCCGGCCGACATGCCGGCCGAGATCTGGGAGAAGGTGAAGAACCATCCCTGCTACTCGGAAGAGGCGCATCACCACTACGCCCGCATGCACGTGGCCGTGGCGCCGGCCTGCAACA
>CAZBUU010000255.1:0-6695 GCA_964495125.1 uncultured Rubrivivax sp. | reverse complement strand
TGCCGCCTGAGGCCGGCCCTCAGCCCGCGCTCTTCAGCACCGCCAGGCCCTTGAGGTACTCGCCCTCGGGGAACACCAGCGTCGTCGGGTGGTCGCAGGCGCCTTCCAGGCGCTGCAGGATGGCGCCGTCCACGCCCGCGTCCAGCGCCGCGCCGGCCACGATCTTGTGGAACAGCTCGGGCCCCACGCCGCCCGAACAGCTGAAGGTGAGCAGCAGCCCGCCCGGCGCCAGCAGCTTCAGGCCCAGCCGGTTGATGTCCTTGTAGGCCCGCGCGGCGCGCTCGGCGTGCGACGCGGTGGGCGCGAACTTCGGCGGGTCCAGCACGATGGCGTCGAAGCGCTCGCCGGCCTTCAGCGCGTCGCGCAGGAACTGGTTGACGTCGGCGTCCAGCACGGTGCTGCGTGCCGGGTCGAAGCCGTTGGCCTGCACGTGCGCCTGCACGCACTCCAGCGCCGGCGCCGAGGAGTCCACGCTCGTCACGTGGGCCGCGCCGCCGGCCAGCGCCGCCACCGTGAAGCCGCCGGTGTAGCAGTAGCAGTTCAGCACGCGCTGCAGGCCGTCGTGCTTCACCCAGCGCGCCAGCAGCGCCCGGTTGTCGCGCTGGTCCAGGTAGAAGCCGGTCTTGTGGCCGGCCGCCACGTCCAGCGTCAGCGTCCAGCCGTGTTCGGTGATGGCCACCTCGGTGGGCCCGTCGCCGCGCAGCCAGCCGGTGGCCGGCTGCAGGCCTTCCAGGCCGCGCACGCCGGAGTCGGAACGTTCGTACAGGCGCGCGAGGCCCGTGGCCTTCAGCAGGGCGTCGGCGATGGTGGCCTTCCATCGCTCGGTGCCGGCCGAAAGGAACTGCGCGCTCAGCGTGTCGCCGTAGCGGTCGACGATGAGGCCGGGCAGGCCGTCGGCCTCGCCGTGCACCAGGCGCACGCCGCTGCTGGCGATGGGCATGCGCGTCCGCAGCGCCAGGGCGCGCGCGATGCGCCGTTCGAAGAAGGCGGCATCGATGCGTTCGGCCTCGTCGAAGGACCAGGCACGCACGCGGATCATGGACGTGCCGCTGAAGGCGCCCCAGGCCAGGAACTTGCCGGCGGCGTCTTCCAGGCGCACGGTCTCGCCGGGGTCGGCCTTGCCCTTGGCCACGCTGCCTTCGAACACCCAGGGGTGGTGGCGCAGCAGCGAGCGCTCTTTCCCTTCGCGCAGGCGGATCGATTTCATTCAGAGCCGCCCGGCCGCCCGCAGGCGCTGAGCGCCCCCTCGGGGGGCCGCGAACGAAGTGAGCTCGGGGGATTCATGCCGCGATTGTCTCAGCGCCATTCGGCGTATGGCGACGGGGCGGCGATGGCTGTCCAATGGCCGGCCATGGACACACCCCCCTCCATCCGCACCGCCACGCCCGACGACGCCGAAGGCGTGCTCGCCATCTATGCCCCCGTGGTGCGAGACACGGCCATCTCCTTCGAGACCGAGGTGCCCGAGGTCGCCGAGATGCGGCGCCGCATCGCCACCACGCTGGCCACCTACCCGTGGCTGGTGGCCGAGGACGCCCAGGGCATCGCCGGCTACGTCTATGCCAGCCGCTACGCCGAGCGGCTGGCCTACCGCTGGTCGGTGATCGTGACCGCGTACGTGCGCGCCGACCAGCGCGGCCGCGGCCTGGGCAAGTCGCTGTACCACCTGTTGTTCGACGAACTGAAGCGCCTGGGCTACTGCCAGGCCTTCGCCGGCATCACGCAGCCCAACGCGGCCAGCGTGGCCTTGCACGAGTCACTGGGTTTCACGCGCATGGGCATCTACGCCAGCGCCGGCCACAAGCTGGGCCGCTGGCACGACGTGGGCTACTGGCAGCTGAGCCTGCAGCGCCCTGACCCGCCGCCCGAGCCGCGCCCCTTCTCGGCCGCCTGAGTCAGCCGCCCGAGGGCGTGGGCTTGCGCCGTGCGCGCGGGTGCGCGGCATCGTAGGCACGGGCCAGGTGCTGGAAATCCAGCTTCGTGTAGACCTGCGTCGTGGAGATGCTGGCGTGGCCCAGCAGTTCCTGCACGGCGCGCAGGTCACCGCTGCTCTGCAGCACGTGGCTGGCGAAGCTGTGGCGCAGCATGTGCGGGTGCACTCGCGTGGGCAGGCCGGCCTGCAGCGCCTGGCCTTGCAAGCGGTTCCGCAGCTGGTTGGGCGTGAGCCGCGTGCCGCGCTGGCTGACGAAGAGCGCCGGCTCGCCGTAGGCCGCCAAGGCCGGGCGCGCCTGCAGCCAGGCCTGCAAGGCGGCCAGGGCCGCGGCGCCGACCGGCACGCTGCGCCGCTTGCTGCCCTTGCCCAGCACGTGGGCGGTGGCGTCCGTCAGGTCCAGCCAGCCGCGCGCATCGGCGCCGGCTTGCACGTCCAGGCCCAGGACCTCGCCGATGCGCAGCCCGCTGCCGTACAGCAGTTCGGTGATGGCGTGGTCGCGCGCCGCCAGCGCCGGGCGCGTGTTCTGCGTGCGGTGCTCGGCCAGCACCACGGCCTGCTCCACGGACAGCGCCTTGGGCAACGGCTTGGCGGCCTTGGGCGGCCGCACGCCCTCCACCGGGTTCAGCGTGACCAGGCCGTTGCGGCCCCACCAGCGGAAGAGACCGCGCCACGCCGCCAGCGCAATGGCGATGCTGCGCGGCGCCAGCCCGGCCGCCCGCAGCTGCGCGGCCCAGCCGCGCACGTGGTGGGCCTGCGCCTGGCGCAGCGCCACCCGTGATGCGGCGGCGCCAGCCTGCAGGCGACGCAGCGCCTCGCCGTACATGGCCAGCGTGCGCTCGGCCAGCCGCCGTTCGACGCGCAGGTGCGTCAGGAAGGCCTGCAGCTCGGGGTCGAGTTCCGCAGGCGACGTTGCCATGCCGTGCTTTTGCGTCGTCAGGCCGCGGGCGCGCGCAGACGCGACAGCGCCGCGGCCGAGACGTCGCCGATGCGCATGAGGAACTCGGTGCCCATCTCGGCGGCGTAGCGCGTGGGGTCGGGCGAACCCAGCACCAACAGGCCGAAGGCACCGTCCTGGCCGTCGGTGCCGTGGCGCAGCGGGATCATGGCCATGGACATCACCGAGGCCGTGTCGTCCAGCCACTCGCCCGCCTCGAAGCCGGCGTTCACGCCGCAGTAGGGCTGCGTCAGGCTGGCGGCGAAGCTCTTCACGTCGTCGCTGGCGGGTTCGGCATAGGCGGCACCCTCGCTGGCGATGCCCACGTCCCACAGCCGGATGGCGGCCTGCGGGATGAGGAACTCGTGCTTCAGCGAAGCCACCATCCGTGCCGGCAGCTGGGTCGGGTCGGCGGTGAGCAGAATGCTGCGCGTGTAGCGGTGCAGCCGGTCGGCGATGGCCACGTTCTCCTGGCTGTGGCGGATCATCTCGACGATCTTCATCTCCAGGCCCTTGATGCGCTCGCGCAGCATTTCCATCTGCCGCTCCTGCAGCGAGACGGCGCGCTGGCCGTGCGGGCTGGTGATCTGCACCGTGTGCAGCAACTCGGCGTGGCGCTCGAAGAAGCCGGGCGTGTTGGCCAGGTAGTTGGCGATGTCGGATTCGGTGATGCCTTGCACGCCTTGCGTGTTGCCCGGATCGGTGGTCACAGTGTGATCTCTCCTTCGAAGACGGTTTCTGCGGGGCCGGTCATCAGCACATGGGCGTCGTCGTCCGGCCACTCGATGAGCAGGTCGCCGCCGCGCGCATGCACCTCCACGCGCGGGCCCAGCCAGCCCAGGCGGATGCCGGCCACGACGGCCGCGCAGGCGCCGGTGCCGCAGGCGAGTGTTTCACCGGCGTCGCGCTCGAAGACGCGCAGGTGCACCTCGTGGCGCGACAGCACCTGCAGGAAGCCGACGTTCACGCGGCGCGGGAAGCGCGCATGCGTCTCGATGCGCGGGCCGAGCGCGGCCACCGGGGCGGCGTCGACATCGTCCACGCGCATCACGGCATGCGGGTTGCCCATGGACAGCACCGCCAGTTCCGCACCTTCCAGCGGCCAGAGGTCCAGACTGCCTTCGCGGCGCGGCACCAGGCCTTCGGCGACAAAGGGCACATGCGCCAGGTCGAACACCGGTCGGCTCATGTCCACGGTGACGCGGCCGTCGTCACGCAGCTGCAGTTCCAGCACGTTGTTGACGGTCTCCACGCGCACCGTGCGCTTGTCCGTGAGGCCGCGGCCGTGCACGTAGCGGACGAAGCAGCGCGCGCCGTTGCCGCAGTGCTCGACCTCGTCGCCGCTGTTGTTGAAGATGCGGTAGCGGAAATCGATGCCCGGCGTGGTGCTCCTCTCCACCACCAGGATCTGGTCGGCGCCCACGCCGAAGCGGCGATCGCCCAGGCGGCGCGCGAGCTCGGGCGTCACGTCCAGCGCGCGCGAGGTGGCGTCGAGCACGACGAAGTCGTTGCCCGCGCCCTGCATCTTGGTGAACGGCAGCCGCATGGCCGGGATTATCAGCGCCCGTACACCGGCGGCGCGCCCTCGGGCCGCGTCTTGAAGCGCTTGTGCACCCAGAAGTACTGGGCCGGCATGCGGCGGATCTGCGCCTCGATGAAGCGGTTCATCGCGGCAGCGTCGGCCTCGGGGTTGTCCGAAGGCCACCCGTCCCAGGCCGGCAGGAAGTGCGCCACGTAGCCCTTCCCGCCAGGCAGCATCTCGGTCACCAACGGCTGCACCACCATGCCCAGAGACCTGGCCATGCGCGAAGGCGCGAGCAGCGTGGCCGCGGGCTGGCCGAAGAAGGGCACGAAGGCGGCGTCGCGCAGGCCGAAGTCCATGTCGCTGGCATTGAAGAAGGCGATGCCCTTCTTGATGGCGCGCACCACCGGCATCGCACCCTGCTGGCGGTTGAACAGCAGTGCCTTGCCGAAGCGCGCGCGGCCTTTGTGAAAGGCGGCGTCGAGCACCGGATTGCTTTGCGCCGTGTAGACGTCGCAGCCGGTCGTTTCCTGAAACAGCTGCGTGGCCGCACCGCCGATCTCCAGCCCGACGAAATGCGGCGCCAGCCACATCACCGGGCGTTCGCTGCGGTCTGCCAGGTGCACGTCGCCTTCGATGCGGATCAGCCGCCGCAGCCGCTCGGCGCTGGCGTACCAGAGCAGGCCGCGCTCCAGCAGGCTGCGGCCGGTCCATTCGAAGTGCTCCTTCACCAGCCGCGCGCGCTCCTCGGCGGAAAGCTCGGGCAGGCACAGCGCCACGTTGGCAAGCGCCACCTCGCGACGCGCGCGGCCGAAGCGGTGCAGCAGCCGGCCCAGGCCGCGGCCCAGCGCCGCCAGCACGGGCAGCGGCAGGAAGTGCAGCCCCCAGACCAGCGCGAGCAACCCACGCGTAGCGAGCTTGTTCATCCTGGGGCGTCCAGGCGCCGGGGGTTCTTGTAGCGGTGGTAGCCCCACAGGTACTGCGAGGGCTTTTCGCGGATCACCTGCTCCATGCTCTGGTTGACGGCCCGGGCCGAGGCGGCTTCGTCCTCGGCGGTGGCCGGCAGCGGCACCGGCAGCGGGCTGGCGCGCACCACGTAGCCGGCGCCCTGGGGCAGCCGTTCGGTCCACAGGATCGCCGCCGCGGCGCCGGTCTGCTGCACCAGCCGCGCAGCCAGCGTCATGGTGTAGGCGGGCTGGCCGAAAAAGTCGACCCACACGCCCATGCCTTCGGGGGGCACCTGGTCGGGCAGCAGGCCCACGGTCTCGCCCTTGCGCAGCGCGCGCAGCATCAGGCGCACGCCGGCCAGGTTGGCCGGGGCCGTGGCCAGCGCCGGGCGTGCACGGGCCGTCTCTTCCAGTTCGCGCAGCCAGGGCTGGCGCGCGGGGCGGTACAGCACGGTGATGGGCTGCTGCGCGCCGAAGCGTTCGGCGTAGGCCTGGGCGCTGACCTCGAAGCTGCCCATGTGCGGCGTCAGCAGCACCAGGCCGCGGCCGCGCGAGAGCATCTCCTGCAGCCACTCGGCGCCTTCCCAGCGCACGGGGTCGGCAATGGGCTGGCTGGCCGGGCGCAGCCACAGCCGCGGCAGTTCCATCACCAGGCGGCCGGCGTCGGCCACGGCGGCGCGGCGCTCGGCCACGCTCACGCCGGCCAGCGTGGCGTTCTCCTTCAGGCGGCGGCGGTAGCTGGGCGACAGGCCGTAGGCCAGCCAACCCAGCATCCCGCCCAGAGCGTGCAATTGGCGCAACGGGCGGCCGGCCAACCAGCGGATCAGGGGCGACATCGTTCGTATACTTCGAAGGTCGCCGAGTTAAAGGACAACTTGCGGGGCGACTGTGGCAGGGAGCATAGCCAACGCGGCGGCGCCTTCCACGCGGAGCGGGGCCTTTCGTGGCGCCGGTCAAACAAAACCGCTAAAGCGTTCGCCGCGGATCCAGGCCTCCTGAACAGCGACGACGCAGTCACCCCGCAACCTAGGAGCAAGCCACCGTGGCGAACGATTTCCTCTTCACTTCCGAATCCGTCTCTGAAGGCCACCCCGACAAGGTCGCCGACCAGATCTCCGACGCCATCCTCGACGCCATCTTCGCGCAGGACCCGCGCAGCCGCGTGGCCGCCGAGACGCTCACCAACACCGGCCTCGTGGTGCTGGCCGGCGAGATCACCACCAACGCGCACGTCGACTACATCCAGGTGGCGCGCGACACCATCAAGCGCATCGGCTACGACAACACCGAGTACGGCATCGACTACAAGGGCTGCGCGGTGATGGTCTGCTACGACAAGCAGTCCAACGACATCGCCCA
>CAZBUU010000254.1:0-6761 GCA_964495125.1 uncultured Rubrivivax sp. | reverse complement strand
CACGCTGCAGCACCGGCGCTACCCGAACGTGTTCGGCATCG
Source organism: uncultured Rubrivivax sp. (assembly GCA_964495125.1). Taxonomy (GTDB): domain Bacteria; phylum Pseudomonadota; class Gammaproteobacteria; order Burkholderiales; family Burkholderiaceae_C; genus Rubrivivax. Next base: position 6,720 of record CAZBUU010000254.1, on the reverse strand, counting down.
GCGACATCAACGGCACGCCGCGCGGCAAGACCGCGGCCACGGTGAAGAAGAGTGCGCCGCTGGTGGCACACAACCTGGTGGAAGTGATTGCCGGGCGCCAGGCCGACCAGGCCTTCGACGGCTACACCTCGTGCCCGCTGATCACGCGCGAAGGTTCGGCGATGCTGATCGAGTTCGACTACGAGGGCCGGCTGACACCGTCGCTGCCGATGATCGAGCCCCTCAACGACAGCTTCTTCGCCTGGTTGATGAAGTACCGCATGCTCAAGCCCGCCTACCTGGCGGTGCTCAAGGGCCGGGTCTGAACGGGAGTCATGTCATGTACGAAATCTGGCTCGTGATGAACATCGGCTGGGAAATCGCGCTCGGCGTCTGGCCCCTGCTGGCCGCCGGGCTGCTCTGCTGGTTGGCGCTGCTGGCCTTCGCGTGGCGACAGCCGGGCGCCCGCTGGCGCAGCGCGCTGCCGCTGGCGGCCGGACTGGGCGCGGCCGCAGCGGCCGTCGGCTTCCTCTGGGTCCCGACCGCGACACGCTCATCGCTGCAGGAAATGGCCTACTGGGTCGACTGGGCGAACCTGGTCAGCCTGGCGCTGGGCATCGGCGCGGCAACCCTGGCCTTCGCCTGGCCGGCTACCGTGCTGTGGCGGCGTATATCATCGTAGAGTGATATATGCAGGCCCCCGCAACCCCGCGCCGCCGAGCGATGACCTTTCGTCCTGCATGACCGCGGCCTCGCAGCGGGTCGGCTCCCGGCGCCGGCTGCCGCAGCCGCTGCGCAGCCTGCTTCACCGTCTGTTGTTGCGCGGCCTGCGCCCACCGCGGCTGGCGCACGGCCCGGGCTGGCACGCGGGTGCTCAGGGCGCACGCAGCCTCACGGCGTTCGAAGTCCGTGGTCAACGGGGTCAACGCCTGTCGGCCTGGCTGGCCCTGCCGGTATCGGCTTGCGCCGCGCAGCCGGCGCCCGTGGTGGTGGCCGTGCACGGCTGGGGCGCCAACGGTTCAACGCTGTCGGCCGTCGTCGAGCCGCTGGTGAGCGCGGGCATCGCGGTGGCGCTGTTCGACGCCGCCAACCACGGAGAGAGCTCGGCCGAAGCCTTCAGCTCGCTGCCACGTTTCGCCGAGGACCTGGCCGCCGTGCTGGACGCGCTGCGCCCGATGCCCGCGCTCGACGCCCGGCGCATCGGTCTGCTCGGCCACTCCGTCGGCGCTGCTGCCGTGCTGCTGCATGCCGGGCGAGCAGGCGGCACGCGGGCCATCGTCAGCCTGTCCGCCTTCGCCCATCCCCGCGAAGTGATGGAACGCTGGCTGCAGGAGCATCACATCCCCCGGCGCTGGATCGGCACGGCGATCCTGGAGCACGTGCAGGAGGTGATCGGCGAGCGTTTCGACCGCATCGCGCCTGAGCACCAACTCCCCGGCATCGGCTGTCCGGTGCTGCTGGTGCACGGCGACAGCGACGGCGTCGTGCCGCTGTCCGACGCCCTGCGGCTGAAGGCCCTGCTGCGCCGCGGCGAACTGCTGGTCGTCCAGGGCGATCACGACTTGCGCGGCTCGCTGGCCCCTCACACGGGGCGCCTGGTGCGGTTCTTCAGCGCCCATCTCGAGGCCAGCCCGCCGTGATGTCGATCCCGCTGGGCCCCTTGGCCCTGCCCGCAGCGCCCTTGCTGCTGATGCTGTGCGCGCTGCTGGCCGCCTGGCTGGCCGATCGGGTGGCGGCCGCGCGGGCCACCCCGGCGGTGGCCGCGGGCCGATCGGCAGGCACCGGCCTGATGCTCGCGGTGGTGGTGGGGCTCGTCGTAGCGCGCGCGGCGCACCTGGCCCTTCACCTGGTCGCCTACCTGGCCGAGCCGCTGTCCGCACTCGACGTACGCGACGGTGGCTGGAACCCCTGGGCCGGGTTGGCGGGCGGCCTGGGTGGGCTGGCCTGGCAGGCCTGGCGCCATGCCCCCTGGCGCGGGCCGCTGGCAGCGGGCGCCGCGGCCGGGCTGCTGTGCTGGTCGGCGGGCACCGCCGGCCTGGCGGCGCTGGCGCCACGCAGCCTGCCCGACCTGGTGCTCACGGACCTGGCCACGGGGCAGGACATGCGGCTGCGCGATATTGCGGCCGGGGCGCCGGTCGTGGTCAACCTCTGGGCCACCTGGTGCGGCCCCTGCCGGCGCGAGATGCCGGTGCTGGCCGCCGCACAAGGCCGGCATGCGGGCGTGGTGTTCGTGTTCGTCAACCAGGGGGAAGGCGCCGAGGCCGTGCGCCGCTACCTCGACCAGGAACGGCTCGCCCTGTCTCGCGTGCTGATCGATCCACAGTCCCACCTCGGCCCGGCCCTGGGGTCGGCGGGGCTCCCCACCACCGTGTTCTTCGACCGTCAGGGCAGGCGCGTCGATGCCCACATGGGCGCCCTCAACGCCGCAGCCTTGAGCAGCCGCATCGGGACCCTCCTGGCTCCCTGAGGGCCGCCAGCGCGGTACAACCGCCGTGTTCTTCCGCGCCTCGGGCGCGCCACCTCGCGAGAACGATCCATGAGCACACCGCCCGCCTTTGCCGACGCCGCCGAGACCTGGAACCGACGCTACGCGGGCGACGAGTTCCTGTTCGGCACCGAGCCCAACCGCTGGCTGCGCGAGCACGCCGGCGCCTTGCCGGCCGGCGGGCGCGTGCTCAGCGTGGCCGACGGCGAGGGACGCAACAGCGTCTGGCTGGCGCGGCAGGGTTTCCAGGTCGACGCGTTCGATGTCGCAGACCGCGCGGTGGCCAAGGCCCGGGCCTTCGCGGCGCGCGAAGGCGTGTCGGTGAACTTCGGCGTGGCCGACGTCGATGGCTTCGCCTGGACGGAAGCGGCCTACGACGGCGTGGTCGCGATCTTCGTCCAGTTCGCCGACCCTGAAACCCGCGCTCGCCTGTTCGAGCGCATCGTGCGCAGCCTGACGCCGGGCGGCGTGCTCATCCTTCAGGGCTACACGCCCAGGCAACTGGAGTACCGGACCGGCGGGCCGCCGATCCTCTCGCACCTCTACACGCGGGAACTGCTGGTCACGGCCTTCGCGGCTCTGTCCGTGGTCGAGCTGCGCGACTATGAGGAGGAAGTGCATGAGGGCCAGGGTCACAGCGGCCTGTCGGCGCTGATCGGGCTGGTGGCACGCCGGGAAGCCTGACGACGACGACACCCTCCGCCCGCCGCCAGCGCCGCCCGTCGGCCAGGCGGCAGGAGGCCGTGCCACCATCCACGACATGACAAGCCCACGCATCACCAACGAACTCACCTTGCTGGAAGGCCTGGTGCCCCTGGCCGGCGCGCGCCTCCTCGAAGCCGGCTGCGGCGCAGCACATCTGGCGCGCGAGCTCACGCGCCGTTTCCCCGACGCCGAGTGGACCGGCGTCGAGGTCGACGAGCGCCAGCTGGCCAAGAACCTGTCGGCACCGGCGCCGCGGATGCGCTTCCTGCACGCAGGCGCGGAGTCGCTCCCGTTCGAGGATGCAGCTTTCGATGGTGTGCTGATGCTGAAGTCTCTGCATCATGTTCCCACGCCACTGCTGGACCAGGCCCTGTCCGAAGTGGCCCGGGGGCTGCGCCCGGGGGGCTGGCTGTATGTCTCCGAGCCGGTCTACAGCGGCGAACTCAACGAGCTGATCCGCCTCTTCAATGACGAGCGCGAGGTTCGCGCCGCCGCGCAGGCCGCGCTGGACCGGGCGCTGAGCGGCCCCACGTGGAAGGCCGCCGCCGAGCGACGCTTCGAGATGCCCGTCAGCTTCGCCAACTTCGACGAGTTCGAGCAGCGCATGATGCGCCCCACGTTCGCCGATCACGGCATCGACGACGCCATGGTGGCCCGAGTCCGGGCGCGCTACCTGCCTCACCAGGGCAGCGACGGAGCGCACTTCTCGCGCCCCATGCATGTGCGGCTGCTGCGCAAGGCCGGCTGAGCGTTCGACCGCGAGGTCAAGCTCACCGAGGTGAACTTCGGCCGCCGGGACGGCCGCGGCAACTGCATCGTTCCGCATCCAGGACCTGGACATCACCGTCGCCGTGCCCGAACCCACGAGTGCGGCGCTGGCCGGCCTGGCGCTGCTCGCCCTGGCGGGCATGCGGCGGCGCAGCCTCGGCCGAGCCGCGCGTCAGCCGTCGCGGCGAACCGCCGTCGCGCGGGAGGCGTCCAGCACCTTGCGGTGCCGGTAGCTCATCGACCTTCGACGCGCTGGCGTCGGGCTCAGGGTGTTCGTCGGCAGCAGGCCCTGCCAGCCACAACGAGCGGCACAGCAGTAACGCGCACGCGGTGCGAAGAAGGACAACAGCCTGTCCAGCAGGCTGCGCCGTCGCCGCACGAGCGTGCCGCCGCAAGTGGGGCAAGCCGGGCCGGGGGGCGGAGTGCTTCGCATGGTGACCCATGCTGCGGCGCGGCACCGGGGCGGTCTGTGCGCCCGCTCACCGGCCGGGCGTGAAGATTCACGCGCCGGCCGGATCTTCTCCCAGCAGGGCCAGCAGTTCGTCGAGCGCCCCGTAGAGCGCGTCCAGCCGCTCGGCCCCGACGCGCTCACGCAGGGCCGCGTAGGTGGCCGCGATCTCCGGCGCCGCACGCGCCACGATGTCGCGGCTGCGCAGCGTGAGCGAGACACGCTGACGCCGCTGGTCGTGCGCCAGCCGTTCCCGCTGCACCAGGCCCAGCTCCTCCATGCGCGCAAGCACGCCGGCCAGGCTGGGGCTGGAAATGCCACAGCGCTCCACGATCTGACGTGGCTCCAGCGGCCCCTGCTCGGCCAGCGCGCGGGCGATGCGCCACTGCTGCTCGGTCACGCCGTGCGCGTTGAGGATGGGCCTGAACTGCGCCAGCACGCGCTCGCGCGTCTGCAGCAGCAGCAGCGGCAGGTTGCGCTGGCCGAACCGCGGCCGAGCGTTGACCGGAGCGGGGCGTCGTGCCATGATTACTCACATCTTAGTGAAACATCCACGCCGGTGCCAGCCCCTTCGTTCACCCTGCCGCCGCTGCCCTGGGCGCCCTGGCGCCTGTCGGGCACGGTGGTGGGCACGCTGCTGAACGACCCCGCACAAGTGGCCGCACTGGGCGAAGCCGTCCACGCCCCACCGTACAAGGCGCCGCCCCAGGCGCCCGTGCTCTACGTGAAGCCGCGCAACACCTTGGCGGCCAGCGGTGCCGCCGTGGCCGCACCGGCCGAGCCGGGCGCGCTGGAGATCGGCGCCACGCTGGGCATCGTCATCGGCCAGGTCGCTTGCCGCGTGCGCGAGGCCAACGCGCTGGCCCACGTCGCCGGCTGGCTGCTGGTGGCCGACCTCTTCGTGCCGCACACGCAGTTCTACCGGCCCGCCGTGCGGCTGCGGGCGCGCGACGCCTCCTGCCTGCTGGGCGCCGCCGCCCTGCCCCGCGGTGCGCTGGCGGCGCCTGACGCAGTGGCCTTGGAGGTCTCCGTCGACGGCGGCCCGGCGCAGCGGGCAGCGATGTCGCCCAGCGAGCGCCCGGTGGCGCGACTCATCCAGGACGTCTCTGCCTTCATGACGCTGCACCCTGGCGACGTGCTGCTGCTGGGCACGCGCCAGGGCGCGCCGGTGGCCCGCATCGGGCAGCGCTTCGCCATCGAAGGCGGCGTGTTGGGTCGGCTCGAGGGCCGCATCGTCGCGGAGGCCGCATGAAGACCGCCCGTGTCGCCTGGGGCGGCGCCGTGCATCAGGCCGTGCCGCATGCCGCCGGACTGCGGCTGGCCAACGGCCGCGTGCTGGCCGAAGAGGCCGTGGTCTGGCTGCCGCCCTTCGACGTGGGCACGGTCATCGCGCTGGGCCTGAACTACGCCGATCACGTGAAGGAGCTGTCGAAGGAGCTCACGGTCACGGCGAAGGACGAGCCGCTGGTGTTCCTGAAGACCGCAGGTTCGGTGCTGGGCCACCGCGGTTTCACGCCGCGCCCGCGCGACGTCGCCTTCATGCACTACGAATGCGAGCTGGCCGTGGTCATCGGCCGCGAGGCGCGGCGCGTGCCGCGTGCGCGCGCGCTGGAGCATGTCGCCGGCTACACGGTCTGCAACGACTACGCCGTGCGCGACCACCTCGAGAACTGGTACCGGCCCAACCTGCGCGTGAAGAACCGCGATGGCGGCACCGTGCTGGGCCCCTGGCTGGTGAGCGCCGACGAGCTGCCCGACCCGCAGGCGCTGTCGCTGCGCACGCTCGTCAACGGTCAGCTCAGGCAAAGCGGCAGCACGGCGAACATGGTGAACCACGTGGCCGCGCTGATCGAGTACCTCAGCCGCTTCATGACGCTGAGTGCCGGCGACGTGATCCTCACGGGCACGCCCGAAGGCGTGTCCAACGTGCAACCCGGCGACGAGGTGGTGTGCGAGATCGACGGCATCGGCCGGCTCGTCAACACGCTCGTCGACGAAGAACCCGCTGCCTGAAGCCCGCCCCATGACCGTCCAGCAGCTGATCGGTGGCCGCCCCGTGGGCAGCCGCGAAACCTTCCAGACCGTCAACCCGGCCACGCAGGAGGTGCTGGCCGAGGTCTCGCGCGGCGGCGCCGAGGAAGTGGGCGCCGCCGTCACCGCCGCCAAGGCAGCCTTCCCGAAGTGGGCCGGCCTTCCCGCCCCGGAGCGCGCCAGGCTCATCCGCAAGCTGGGCGACCTGATCACGCAGCACGTGCCCGAGATCGCGCGCACCGAGACGCAGGACACCGGCCAGGTCATCGCGCAGACCGGCAAGCAGCTGGTGCCGCGCGCGGCC
>CAZBUU010000253.1:0-6884 GCA_964495125.1 uncultured Rubrivivax sp. | reverse complement strand
CAGCGCGACGAAGCGACGGTCCATGTCCTCCAGGCTGATCGACAGCACGAGCTTGCCCTCGTTGAGCATCAGCACGTCGGACAGCAGCGACTCGATCTCTTCCACCTGGTGCGTGCTGATGAGCACGCTGCGCTCGCCGTCGCACCACTCGTCGATGAGCATCTCGTAGAAAGCCTTGCGCGAGAGCACGTCCAGCCCCAGCGTGGGCTCGTCCAGGATCATCAGCCGCGCGTCGATGGAGGCGATGAGCGCCAGGTGCGCCTGGACCACCATGCCCTTGGACAGGGTCTTGACCTTGGCTTTCGGGTCGACGCTGGTGCGGCGCAGCAGCGTGCGCGCCCGCTCGGCGGAGAAGCGCGGGTGCATGCGGCTCATCAACGTGACGAGGTCGCTCACGCGCGCCCAGCGCGGCAGGATGGCGACATCGGGGATGTAGCAGGCCTGCTCCAGCAGTTCAGTACGCTGGCGCCGGGGATCCAGGCCGAGAACGCTGAGTTCGCCCTCGGTCGATGCCAGGCCCACCAGCGCTTTCATCAGCGTCGTCTTGCCGGCGCCGTTGTGGCCCAGCAGGCCGACGACGCGACCCTTGGGAATGCTGAAGCTGACGTCGTCCACGGCCCGCTTGGCGCCGTAGCGCATGGTCAGTCCCTTGGCCCGGACGAGGGTGTCGTCGGTGGCGCTCATGGTTGTGCCTCCCAGCTGAGTTGTTCGGCGCCGATGCCCAGTCGGCGCAGGCGGTCGCGCAGGCGCGGCCATTCGGTCTGCAGGAATCGCTCGCGCTCTGCGGCCTTGAGCCTTTCGCGGGCCCCCGGCACGACGAAGAGGCCGAGACCGCGCCGGTTCTCGAGCAGGCCCTCGTCGCCCAGCGCCTGCAGCGCGCGGTTCACGGTGAGCGGGTTGAGAAGGAAGCGTCCGGCCAGCGCCCGCACGGAGGGCATGGCCTCGCCTTCCGGCGGATCGCCGTCCAGCAGCTGGGCCGCCAGGAGGTCGGCAAGTTGCTGGTAGATCGGCTGTTTCTGGTCCCAGGTCTGCATGGGCCGTCCCGGTGTGTTGCTGATGTAGCACACCATAACGCCTGCTTCGGGCGCCCCCAAGGGGCAGTCGACAGGCTGCACCGCCGGGCGACGAACTGCAGAGGCGGACCGGGCGCCGCTATCCTCGCAGCACCTTGAGCACGCACCTGTTGACGCCGCAGATGGCGGGTGTGCTGGAACGCATCCGTCGCGCCGGCCGTCCCCCGTTCCACACGCTGACGCCGGCACAGGCCCGTGTGGCCTACGAGGCCGGTGCCGAGGTGCTGGACCTGCCCCGTGCGCCGCTGGCGCGCGTCGAGGCCCTGACGCTGCCGGGCGGCGACGGACAGCCGAGGCAGGCGCGCCTGTACGCCGCCGGCCCGGAGCCCCGCCCCGCGCTGCTCTACCTGCACGGCGGCGGTTTCGTCATCGGCAGCCTGGAGACCCACGACAGCCTGTGCCGCCAGCTGGCGCTGCGCAGCGGCTGGGCGGTGGTGGCGCTGGACTACCGCCTGGCGCCGGAGCATCCGTTCCCGGCGGCCGTCGACGACGCCTTCGCCGCCATGAAGGCGCTGCTGGCCGAACCGGCCTGCTTCGGGCTGGCCGGCCCCTTGGCGGTGGGTGGCGACAGTGCGGGGGGGACGCTGGCCGCCGCCTGCGCGCTGCACGCGCGCGACCTGGGCCTGCTGCTGGCCCTGCAGTTGCTGATCACCCCCGGCCTCACGGCGCACGCCGACACCGCCTCGCACCACCTGTTCGCCAACGGCTTCCTGCTCGACCGCGACGCCATCGCCTGGTTCTTCGACCACTACATCCCCCGCGGGCAGCGCCGCGACTGGCGCTTCGCGCCGCTGGAGGCCGAGGTCGACGGCGTGGCCCCGGCCTGCCTGCTGCTGGCCGAGTGCGACCCGCTGGTCGACGAAGGCCTGGCCTACGGCGACCGCCTGCGAGCGGCCGGTGTCGCTGTCGAGTTGGAACTCTTCCGCGGCCTCACCCACGACTTCATCAAGCTGGGCCGCGCCATCCCGCAGGCCCGCGAAGCGCTGGCCGCCGCCGCCCGCGCCCTGCAAGGAGCCCAAGAGCCATGAACCGCAGCGATTTCCGTTTCCTCGAGCCCTTGCGCGTGCGCTGGGCCGAGGTCGACATGCAGAAGATCGTCTTCAACGGGCACTACCTGATGTACATCGACACCGCCGTCGCCGGCTACTGGCGTGCGCTGGGCATGCCGTACCACGAGACCATGGAAGCCTTGGGCGGCGACCTGTTCGTGCGCAAGGCGACGCTGGAGTACGAGGCCTCGGCCCGCTACGACGAGCAACTGGCCGTGGGCGTGCGCTGCGGGCGCATCGGCAACTCGTCGCTGGCCTTCGCCGCCGCGGTGTTCCGGGGCGAGCAGCGCCTGGTCCATGGCGAACTGGTCTACGTACACGCCGACCCCGCCACGCAGAAGAGCCAAGCCGTGCCCCAGGTGCTGCGCGACTGGTTCACGGCGTTCGAGGCGGGCGAGCCGATGAGCGTCGTCACGGTCGGCGAGTGGCAGGCGCTCGGCGACGAAGCGCGCCGTCTGCGCCGCACGGTCTTCCAGGAAGAGCAGGGGATCGCTGCCCACCTGATGGTGGACGCGGCCGACGAAGCGGCCGTCCATGCCGTGGCGCGCAATCGCCTGGGCCTGGCGATCGCCGGAGGCCGGCTGCTGCCAGCCCGCGAGGGTGTCGCTCAGATCGGACGCATGGCCACGCTCGCTTCGATGCGCGGCGCCGGCTTCGGCCGGGGCGTGCTCGAGGCCCTGATGGAAGCGGCGCGCCAGCGCGGCGACCAGGCTGTGCGCCTGAATGCCCAGGCCAGCGCGATCGGCTTCTATGCGCGCCAGGGGTTCCAGCTCGACGGCGATCCGTTCCAGGAAGCCGGCATCCCGCACCAGGCGATGCGCAAGCCGCTGTGACGGGCCGCGCTCAGGCCGCTTCGGCCGGGATTTCGTAGGGCAGGGCGGAAAGGCTCAGCGACGGGCCGCCAGGCGCACCCGCGTGCAAGCTGCCATTCTCCAGGGCCGCCAGCTTGACTTCCACCAGCGCCGCATGCCGCCCGCCGTGTTGGCCGGCCAGCGCCACCAGGCCGGCGGGCTGGCCCGGGTCGGCGCTGTGGAACACCTCGGCGCCGGGCACCAGCGGCACGGGACTCTCCAGCACCTGGGCGCGGCGCTTGAGCGTGCCGCGGTACTGGCTGCGCGCGACGATCTCCTGCCCCGGGTAGCAGCCCTTCTTGAAGTTCACGCCACCGACGAGCTCCAGATTCACCATCTGCGGAACGAACTGCTCCACCGTGGCGGCCACGATGCGGGCCACGCCGCTGTGCACCTCGAGCCAGCGCCAGGCCTCGGCGTCGAGTGGGGCTGCGCCTGCCGGCGCGGCGCCCACGGCCAGCGCACGCGGCCAGACGCTGCCGTCCACCAGGGCCGGCGGCAAAGCGATGCGCAAACCGTCTCCGAGGGCGGTGATCGAACCCACAGAACCCTGCGGCAGGGCCTCGGCGCCCGCCAGACCCCACAGCGGCTTCTCGGCGGAGGCGTCGCTGAGCTTGCAGCTGGCGCGCAGCACGAACATCGACAGCCGCTTCAGGACGGCGGGCAGCACGTCGGCGCTGCACGCCAGGAACAGGGTGTTCGGCCCTTCGCGCCAGATCAGGAAGGTGGCGAGCAGCCGTCCCTTGGCCGAGCAGTACCCGGCCAGCCGGGCGTGGTTGTCGGACAGGTGCTCGACGTCCTGTGTCAGCTGACCATGCAGGAAGTGCGCGGCATCGGCGCCCTCGGCACGGATCACGCCCCAGTCGTCCAGGCGCACGGCGCCGTGGGGCAGGGCAGCAGGGGCGGGTGAGGTGCTCATGGGCTCATTATCATCAGCGGCCATGGTGCGACGGTCGCTGGGGTCTCGGCTGGGGTGGCCGCTGTTGGGGACATTGCTGCTCGCAGCCGCGCTGCTGGCCGGCGCTGCGTGGGGGTGGCTGGAACGGCCCCTGCCGCTGTCCGGGGCCAGTGCCGAACTGTCCATCGAGCCCGGCGCCACGCCGCAGCAGGTGGCCCAGGCCTGGGTCGATGCCGGCGTGCGGACCTCGCCGAAGCTCCTTTACGCCTGGTTCCGCGCCTCCGGCCAGGCCCGGCGCATCCGGGCCGGCAGCTACGAGATCGACGCCGGCACGTCGCCGCGGCGCCTGCTGGACAAGCTCGTCCAGGGCGACGAAACCCTGGAGCGGGTGCGCTTCATCGAAGGGTGGACGCTGCGCCAGCTTCGCGCGGCGCTCGTCAAGGCGCCCCACCTCAAACCCAGCACGGCCGCGATGGACGACGCGCAGCTGATGGCCGCCCTGGGCGCCACGGGTCAGGCCGCGGAAGGGCGCTTCTTTCCGGACACCTACGTCTACAGCCGAGGTGTCAGCGATCTCACCGTGCTCCGGCGCGCGCACCAGGCCATGACGCGCCACCTCGCTGATGCCTGGGCCGAGCGTGCGCCGGACACGCCGCTGAAAAGCGCCGACGAGGCCTTGACGCTGGCGTCCATCATCGAGAAGGAAACCGGTCAGGCGTCCGAGCGCCCGCTGGTGGCCGCGGTGTTCGTCAACCGCCTGCGCATCGGCATGCCGCTGCAGACCGACCCGACCGTGATCTACGGCCTGGGCGAAGCCTTCGACGGCAACCTGCGCAAGCGCGACCTGCAGACCGATGGGCCCTACAACACCTACCTGCGCAACGGCCTGCCGCCGACACCCATCGCCCTGCCCGGGCTGGCATCGCTGCGCGCGGCTGTGCGGCCGCAGGCCAGCCCTGCGCTCTACTTCGTGGCGCGAGGCGATGGCAGCAGCGAGTTCAGCAACAACCTGGCCGACCATAATCGCGCGGTGAACAAGTACCAGCGCGGCCGATGAGAGCGGGCCGCTTCGTCACCTTCGAAGGCATCGACGGCGCCGGCAAGAGCTCTCACATCGAGGCCCTGGCGGCCTGGTTGCGCCAGCGTGGCCACGAGGTGGTGGTGACGCGAGAGCCCGGCGGCACCCCTTTGGCCGAGCGCCTGCGCGAGCTGGTGCTGCACGCGCCCATGGATGCGTTGACCGAGGCGCTGCTCGTGTTCGCGGCCAGGCGTGACCACCTCGTCCAACAGATCGAGCCGGCGCTGGCGCGCGGCGCCGTGGTGCTCTGCGACCGCTTCACCGATGCCAGCTTCGCCTACCAGGGTGGCGGCCGCGGCTTCGACCTTGCCGTGCTGGCGCAGCTCGAGGCCTGGGTGCAGCAGGGCCGCCAGCCTGACCTGACGCTGTGGTTCGACATCGCGCCGGCGCTGGCTGCCGAGCGGCGCGCCGCCGCTCGTTCGCCCGACCGCTTCGAGACCCAGGACCTGGCCTTCTTCGAGCGCGTGGCCGCGGCCTACGCCCAGCGTGAGGCGGCGGATCCCTCGCGCTTCCAGCGCCTGCAGGCCGCGGCGCCGCGTGAAGCCGTGTGGGCACAGCTTGAGGCCGCCCTGCTGGCCCACGCCTGGGCGTGAAGGGGCCCTGATGAGCGACATGCTGGTCGAGGAAGACGGTGCGCTGCCGCTGCCCTGGCTGGCCGTCCCGCTGCAGGACGTGCTTCGTTCGCACCGGGGTCACGCGCTGCTGGTGCAAGGCGCTCTGGGCGATGGACTGCTGCCCTTTGCCTTCACGCTGGCCCAGGCTTGGCTGTGCGAAGCCCCCGAGGGCACGGCGCGGCCCTGCGGCTGCTGCGGCAGCTGCCGCCTGGTGCGCGCGCGCGCCCACCCCGATCTCACCGTGCTGCTGCCCGAGACGTTGCGCCGCCAGCTCGAGTGGCCGCTGCCCGACGACAAGACCGAGGGCGACCGCAAGCCCAGCCGGCAGATCCGCGTCGATGACGTGCGCCTGCTGATCGAGCGACTCACACGCACGAGTGGCCGCGGCCGCGGCAAGGTGGCGCTGCTGGCGCCCGCCGAGCTGATGAATGCCCAGGCGGGCAATGCCCTGCTCAAGACCCTGGAGGAACCTGCTGCAGGCACGCGACTCGTGTTGGCCACCCCCGAGCCTGCCCGCCTGCTGCCGACCGTGCGCAGCCGCTGCCAGACGGTGCGCCTGGCGGGTACGTCGGTGGAAGCGGCCTCGGCGTGGCTGGCCGGACAGGGACTGACGGTCGCCGATGCCCGCGTGCTGCTCGCCGGCTGTGGCGGACGGCCGCTCGAGGTGGCCGCGCTGCTGTCGGCCGGCGTGAACGCCCAGGCCTGGGCGGCCCTGCCTGCGGCCGTGATGGCGGGACAGGCCGCCGCGTTGGCAGGCTGGGGCGTGCCGCGGGCCGTCGACGCGCTCTACAAGCTGTGCCTGGACGGCCTGTCGGCGGCGATGGGCGCGGCGCCACGCTACTTCCCCGCCAGCCCGGCCCTGGGACGCGGCGACTCGGCGCGGCTGGCGGCCTGGTCGCGGGAACTCGCGAGGGTGGCGCGTCATGCCGAACATCCGTGGAACGAGGCACTGCTGGTGGAGGCGCTCGTGAAGCAGGGCGCGCTTGCCTGGGCCTCGCCTCGCCAGGCGGCAAAGCCACCGGCGCGCGGCTTCGATACACTGCGTCCATGAGCGAAGCCCTGCCAACCCGTGCCGGCGGCCTCGGGCCCGCGGTCGGCCCCGGTGGGGCCGCTGCCGCCGGCCGCCCCAGCGTCATCCAGCTGGTCTTCCGCGAAAAGGGCGCGCTGTACGCCGCCTACATCCCCATCTTCTCCGAAGGCGGCCTCTTCGTGCCGACCACGCGGGACTACAAGCTCGGCGACGACATCTACCTCCTGCTGTCGCTGCCCGAAGACACCCAGCGCTTCCCGGTGGCCGGCAAGGTGGCCTGGATCACGCCAC